>NZ_PSVA01000032.1:0-29231 GCF_002932155.1 Rathayibacter sp. AY1F9
GGTACGCCCTCGTGGTGGCGGGCTACCTGGCGGCGTTCGTCCTCCTCAGCCGGGTGCTCAAGGCCGGCATGCCGATCGGAGTCGCGAACGGGCGGGGGCGTTCCGGCGGGGACGGACGGAGCGGGCTCGCACCGCGGACCGCCTCGGACGAGCTCCGCGATCCGCAGCACCCGGTCGGCCGACGTCCGGGCGGACGGGTCATGTGCTGGGACCCGCGCGGACCTCCGCGGTCGGCGGGACGTCGTGTCCTGTTCGCCTGCCGCCCCTTGCCCGCGCGCCGCTCCGAGCGCACGCTGGAGCCATGACCGCCTGGAGTCCTCTCGAGACCGTCGGCGCCGTGGTGCTCGCCCTCGCGCTGATCGGGCTCGCCGCCGCGGCCGTGGCGGTCGGAGCGGGCGACGAGATCGCGTTCATCGGCGTGCTGGTCGCCTTCGCGGTCGCGGTCACCGGGCTCGGCCTCCACATCGCCGGCCGCGAGGCGCGGTACCGCCGCGACAACCGGTGACTCCGTCGCGCTACCGCCGCGACGACGGCTGAGGAGGCGCGCTCCCGCCGCGACGGCCGCTGAGCGGGAGAGACTCCCGCCGCGACGACACTCGGCCGGTCAGTGCCCCAGCTCCACCAGCAGCACGCCGGCGATGATCAGGCCGATCCCGCCGAGCATCGTCCAGGTCAGCGGGTCCTGGAACAGCCAGCGGCCGAGCACCGCGGTCAGCGCGACTCCGACCGCCGCCCAGATCCCGTAGGCCACCCCGATCGGCATGCCCTGCGCGAGCGCTCCGGCCAGCAGCGTGAACGCGACGACGTAGCCGACTCCGACCACGACGTACCAGCGCTTCCGGCCGTCCGTCGCGGGTTTGAGGCTCATCGTCGCGGCGACCTCGGTGAGGATCGCGCCCGAGAGCAGCAGCCAGGCCATCAGCGCACCGCCCGGCGCGCGGCCTGCGCTCGCTGCGAGCCGATCTCGACCATCAGCACGCCCGCGATGATCAGCACCAGCCCGATCGTCATCACGCCCGTCAGCGGCTGACCGAAGAGCACGGCCGCGAGGACCGCCGTCAGCGCGACGCCGCACGCGCCCCACACGCCGTACGCGACTCCGATCGGCATGCCGGCCTTGAGCACCCGGCTGAGGAGGACGAACGCCGCCAGGTAGCCCGCCACCACGAGGGCGTACCAGCCCGGCGACTCGATGGCGGCCTGGAGGGCGAGCGACGCCGTCACCTCGGTGAGGATCGCGCCGGTGAGGAGCACCCAGCTCATCGTGTGCCGTCGGATCGGGTCATCCGGCCAGCGTAGGGCGGGCGCGGAGGCGTGCGACCGCGGAACGAGGGCTCAGCGCGCGGGGAGGGTGGGAACGATCGTTCTCTGGGCAGTGACGCGCTCACCGCGCGAAGTGCTCGCGCACCTCCGCCTGCCAGCGCTCGCGGTCCTCCTCCGTGATGAACGCCGCGTCGAAGGAGTTGAGCGCCAGCTGCTCGAGCTGCGCGTCGTCCATCCCCAGCTCCTCGACCAGGGCGCGGTAGTTCTCATCCACGTAGCCGCCGAAGTAGGGCGGATCGTCGCTCGAGACCGTCACGACGAGTCCCTCGCGGAGCATCGCGGGCAGCGGGTGGTCGGCCATCGTGTCCACCGCGCGCAGGGCGACGTTCGACAGCGGGCACACCGTCACCGGGATGCGGCGCTCGCGGAGCATCGCGACGACCTCCGGGTCCTCCATCGCGCGGATCCCGTGGTCGATCCGCTCGACCTTCAGCAGCTCGACGGTGGCCGCGACCGTCTCGGGCCCGGCCTCCTCGCCGGCGTGCGCGACCAGGCGCAGTCCGTCCGCCGCGGCGCGCGCGTAGACGTCGACGAACAGCTCCGGGCCGAAGCCCACCTCGTTCGAGTCGAGCCCGACGCCGATGATGTGCTCGCGCCAGGGGAGGATCGCCGTCAGCATCTCGTCGGCCGCGTCGGCGCCCAGGTCGCGGAGGAAGCACATGATCAGGTCCGTCGAGACCCCGTGGGTCTCCTCGCTCCGACCGAGCGCACGGGTGATCCCGCTCATCACGGTGTCGAGCGCGACGCCGTTGCCGAGGTGCGTCTGCGGGTCGAAGAAGATCTCGGCGCGGCGGACGTTCGCCTTCTGCGCCCGGTCGAGGTAGCCGGTCGCGAGCTCGAAGAAGTCCCGCTCCGTCTTCAGCACGGTGAGGTTCGAGTAGTGCAGCTCCAGGAACGACGCGAGGTCGGTGAAGGAGTACCGCGCGCGGAGGGCGTCGAGATCCTCGGTGGGCAGGGCGACCCCGTTGCGGCGCGCCATCTCGACGATGTGCTCGGGCTCGATCGTGCCCTCGAGGTGGATGTGCAGCTCGGCGCTGGGCGGGGCGGGGAAGGCGGGGCGGGGCATGCGGATCCTCCAGGGAGCGGCCGGGGCGGCGGGGTCGCTCCCGACCGTAGGCCTCCGCTGTTTCGCGCGCGTTTCCGGCGGGAGGCGCGCGATCCGGATCCGGAGCGGCCCCGCCCCCGGGTGCTAGAGCTCGCCCTGCTGCGAGGTGCCGGCCGGGATCGGGACGAGCCGCGTCACGACGGGCGGGTGGGCGACGAGTCCGCGGATCGCCTCGTTGAGGCGGACGACCGGCTCGCCGGCGCCGTGCGCGTCGAGCAGGTCGCCGCTCGTCCACTTCTCCAGCATGACGATGGTGCCGTCGGGCGAGTCGTGGATCGCGTAGAGCTCGCAGCCCTCCTCCTCGTGCACCTCCGCGATGGCGGTGGAGAGGGCGGCGACGAGCGTGTCGCGCTGCCCCTCGGCGGGAGTGAAGATCGCGGTGACGACGACGGGATCGGACATGGCGTGCCTTTCGGAGGGGGGAGGGGGATCAGCGCTGCGGGGGTGCGGCGCAGCTGGAGCGGATGACGAGGTCGGCCTGCACCTCGATGTGCTGCGGCGCCTCGGGGAGGCGGCCCTGCATGCGGGCGAGGACGAGCTCGACGCTGTGACGGGCGAGCATGTCGATCGGCTGGCGGACGACGCTGAGCGGCGGGGTGACCAGCTCGCTCCACGGGTTGTCGTCGAACACGACGACCGAGAGGGCCTCCGGGATCCGGATCCCGAGCTGGAAGAGCCGGTGCACGGCGCTGCGCACCTGCGCGCCGCTGCCCGCGGTCTGAGGAGGCCGCGGCTGCCGCGGCACCTCCGGCCGTCGGAGCAGCCGCAGGCCGGTCGCGAGCTGCCAGGCCGTGACGGCGTAGACGGAGGCGCGCTCCCAGACGCCGTCGGGCAGCAGATCGACGCCGGGCACGCGGGTGTCGACCTGCAGCATCAGCAGCGCGAGCAGGCCGACCGCGCCGAGCACGATCCCGACCGTCCCGAGCGCCCACGGGGCGCGGCCGCGCCGGGCCGCGGCACCGGCGACGATCGAGGCCGCGTTGCCGCCGACGATCGCCATCGCGGCGCCGACCACGTGCAGGCCGCCGATCCCGTTCTGCGCACTGGCGCTGCTCCCGTGCACGAGGCCCACCACGGCGATGCCCACGGCGTGGACCACGGCGAGGGAGAGGAACAGCCCCCGCGATCCACCCCGCGCCGCCCGCACGGTCGTGACGGCGGCGGCGAGGTAGAGCGCCCCCTGCAGGAGGAATCCGGCGTTCATCACCGCGTGCAGCGGCGAGTCGATCGCGCGCCCCTGGAACACGCCCACCTCGGGCACGCCGAGATCGCTGATGTAGTTCCGTGCGTAGCTGTAGCCCGGGAACGCGGACGCGGCGACCGCCTCCGCTCCGACGTAGGCGAGCGCGCTCACCACCCACAGCACTCCGGCCCCACGAGTTCCCATGCGCCCATCATCCCCGGGCCCGGCCGCGCCGGTCGTCGGCGCCGGACGGCTCCCCGGCTAGGCTCGCCGGATGCTGCAGGTGCGGGGTGAATCCGGGCAGGCCGTGCTCCTCCTGCCGGGCGGGGGCGAGGCCGTCGACCGTTTCTTCCCCGGGCTGGTCGAGGGCCTGATCGTCGATCCGGGCTGCCGGGTGGTCCTCTACGACAGACCGGGCACAGCGGGGTCGGAGGTCGCCGGCGGACTGACCGACGCCGCCGACGCCGTCCACGCCGTGCTGGCCGGCCTCGGGACAGGTCCGGTCGTCGTGATCGGCCAGAGTCTCGGCGGTGCCGTCGCGATGCTGCTCGCTCGCGATCATCCCGAGGACGTCGCGGGACTGGTGCTCCTCGACCCGACGCCCGTCAACGACACGGCACTGGCGCGTCAGGTGGAGCGGACGGCCCGGGCGACGGCGACGCTCTCGAGGCTGCCGGGGCTCGGCCGAGCGCTGTCCGCGCTGCTGCGCACGAGCGCCGCCCGGTCGGCGAGGCGCTACGCGATGAGCCCGGACGCGCGCGCGGCCGCTCTCGCGATGGCGGACGTCGACCTGCCGGGGCTCGCCGCCGCCGCCGCCGGTCTGGAGCAGGTGGCGCGGGGCTTCGACGAGTCTCAGCTGCCCGCCGTCCCCGCGGCCGTGGTGACTGCGGACCGCCGGCCCGGGTCCTCCCTGCATCGCGCGCATCGGCGCGTGGCCGCCGCACTGGACGCGCCGCTGCTGTCCTGGCCGGGAGCCGTGCACGAGGTGCATCTGAGCCACGAGCGCGAGGTGCTCGAGGTCGCCCGCGCGGTCGTGCGGGCCGTCGCCTCCGACTAGGTCCGGAGCCGCTGCGCCGCCGCTCCGGTCACAGGCTGAACCCGCCGTCGGTCGTGAGCACCTGCCCGACGACCCAGCTGCCCGCCGACGTGGCCAGCCATGCGATCAGCTCCGCGGGCAGGCGCGGGGCCACCCGGTACGAGGACGCCGCTCCGGCTCCGCTGCGCGAGGGAGGCCGACCTGGACTACTCCTCGTCCGCCCGGTAGACCTTCCGGAACGCGTCCTTGCGGGCGATCCTCCCGCCGCGGAACTCGTAGATGTCGCAGCCCCGCGTGACCTGGGGTCGGCCGTCGGGGCCGGTCCCGGTGAAGGACCAGGTGGCCGCGCCGCGCGTCCCGGCGATGAGGGGAGCCCCCTCCTCGTGCCGCTCCTGTCCGGTGTCGAAGGCGAGCATGAGCGCGAATCCCTCGCGGACCTGCTCCTTCCCCGTCCAGGTGCGGCCGGGCTCGGGGCCGACGGACGCGCCGTAGACGCAGTCGTCGGTCATGTGGCTCATCAGCGCTTCGAGGTCGTGGCGGGTCCAGGCGTCGCTGAACGCGGCCAGCACCTCGGGCGTCATCTCGCTCGTGCTGGTCTCGGTCGAAGAGGAGTCGTCCATGAGCGGGCCTCGGTCCTTCTGATCGGTGGACCGTCGTCGGTCGCTCTGCGACCGTGGCAGGTGAGCGGCCGCAGTGGCAACGCCCTCTAGCGGTCATGTCCGGAAGCGGACGGCCGGCGGATCAGCGGTCCGTCGATCCGCCGACCAGCGGGTGAGCGCGACGGCGGGGGGCGGTGCGCTGCGGGCGGCGGGAGCGGCCGCCGAGGCGACCCGCTCCACCGGGCACTGCCGCGTCCCGATGCTGAGCCCCTTCGTGAAGGCCGTGCCGAAGTCGGACGCGGGCCGGCCCTCCTCCGCCTCCTCGGTCGCGGCTCCCGGGTCGCCCGAGGCGGCCGGATGCTAGGCGCTCGCCGCCTCCTCCGCCACCTCCTCCCCGCCGACCGGCGCCGACGCGCAGGATGAAGAGCACCGGTCGCGGCGGGCACCGACTCCGCACCCGACCGGCACCGAGACCGCCACGAGCCCGCGCCGGCGGGAGGACAGCGAGAGCACCATGGGATTCTGGGGACCGACCGACGAGACCCGCGGCACGCGCCCGGTCGACGAGCCGCTCGGCGAGCTGGAGCTCGTGCACGCCTTCACCAGCGGGCCGATGCCCACCGGCGTCAGCGTCTCGCACACCGGGCGGATCTTCGTGAACTTCCCGAAGTGGGGAGACGAGGTCCCGGCCACGGTCGTGGAGCTGGTCGACGGAGCGGCGGTGCCCTACCCGGACGAGGCCTGGAACACGCCGTCGGGAATCGACGACGCCGGCGCCCTCGTCTCGGTGCAGAGCATCGTCGTCGATCCGGCCGACCGGCTCTGGATCCTCGACACCGGCAGCCCGATGTTCGAGCCGACGAAGAAGGGCGGCCCCAAGCTCGTCCGCGTCGATCTGGCGACCGACACCGTCGAGCAGGTGATCGTCCTCGAGCCGGACGTCGCCCTGCCGACCACCTACCTCAACGACGTGCGCTTCGATCTGCGGCGCGGCATCGCCTACATCACCGACTCGGCCGACTCCGGCCCGAACGGGATCATCGTCGTCGACCTCGAGGCGGGGACCGCCTGGCGTCGCCTGCACGACCACCCGAGCACGAAGGCGCTCACTCCTCCGGAGCTCGTGCCGATGGCCGAGGGCCGCGTGCTGATGAAGCGCCCGGCAGACGGCGACCCGCAGCCGGTGACGATGGGCGCCGACGGCATCGCGATCTCGGCCGACGGCGAGCGCCTCTGGTACTGCCCGCTCGCCTCCCGCCGCTGGTTCAGCGTGGCGACGTCGGCCCTGGTCGACCGGTCGGTGCCGGACGAGGACGTCGCGGCGACCGTCGTCGACGAGGGCGACAAGGGCGGGGGAGCGGACGGCCTCGAGACGGATGCGCTGGGCCGCTTCTACGCCACGAGCTACGAGAACAACGCGATCGTCCGCCGTCGCACCGACGGCACGATGGAGACGATCGTGCACGACGAGCGGCTGCTCTGGCCGGACACGATGTCGATCGCGACGGACGAGCACCTGTACGTCACCGCGAACCAGCTGCACCGCCAGGCCGACTACCAGGGCGGCACGGATCTGCGGACGTACCCGTACTCGCTGTTCCGGGTGCGGATCGGCGCGGGGCCGGTCCTCCTCCGCTGAAGGCCCCCGCCTGGTCGCCTGCGCCGAGATCCGCAGCGCGGATCAGCGCCAGTGGGCGAGCTCCGTGCGGAGGGTCCCGCGGGCGCGGGCGAGTAGTCCGCGGACGGTCGAGGTCGTGAGCCCCAGCTCGTGCGCGATCGCGTCGTAGCTGCACTGCTCCAGCTGGCGCAGCTCCCAGCAGCGGCGCTGGGCCGGGGGCATCGCGGCGAGCACCCGGTTGGCGTCGGCGGCGAGCGATCCGCAGTGCGCGGCGTGCTCCGGGTCGTCGGCGGCGGAGGCGGGGAACTCGTCGTCCAGCTCGGCTCGCAGCCGCGAGACGCTGGAGCGGAGCCGGTCGACGCTGCGGCGGCGGGCGGTCGTGACGAGCCAGCCGGCGATGGTCTCGCCGTCGATCACGCTGTCCACGTGGGTCCACGCCGCGAGGAACGTCTCCTGCACCACGTCGTCGACGTCGGCGCTGCTGCGGAGGGTGCGGGCGGCCGTCGCGCGGAGCAGCCCGGTGTAGCGGCGGACGATGGTGGCGAACGCGCGGTCGTCGCCCTCCGCGGCGCGGATGACGAGCATCCGGTCCGAGTCGGGTTCGAGCAGTGCGAGCGGCGGCGCGGCGAGGGTCGAGGGGTGGGCCCTCGGGAGGCGTGCGGGGGTGGTGGCGGTGAGCATGCGGACTCCGGTCGACTTGATGTGCACGCATGATTCGGAGGCGCGCTCCCGCCCGGTTTCCCGGGGCGGGACCCCAGTGGGAGGGGCAGATCTGTCCGGTTTCCGGGGACGTCAGCGCCGACGCGACCACCAGCGGCGGGACCGCTCCGGCTCGGCGGCCGCCCGGGCCTCGGCCTCGGCGGCGCGATCGGCGCGCCGCTGCGACCAGGCGGCGACCTCCTCGTCGACGTCCCGGAGCCGGGTGACGACGGGCGGCCCACCCAGCAGCTGGCGGCGCGCCTCGATCACCCGCGTGTTGAAGTCGGCGAGCTCGGCGCGCACCTCCTCCTCGCGGTGCAAGCGGTCGAGGCGCTCGTCGAGCGCGCGGTCCTCGGCGCGGAGGAGGAAGGCGGCCGGGCCGATCCCGGTGAGGTTCTCGCGCTCGATCTTGCGGCGGATCCACCAGTCCGGGTCGTGGGCCGCGCCCAGGTCCGGGAGCGGCTTCCCCGATCCCGGCAGGTCGTCGAAGTCGCCGCGGCGGATCGCGAGCTGGATCGCCGTCTCGACGAACGCGGCCCGCTCGAGCGGATCCTCCGGCAGGGCGGGCTGCTCCGCCTCGTCCTCGCCCGCGACGCCGGCCCGGTACCGGGCGGCGCGCTCCCTCGCATCCGACATCCCTCCACGCTAGATCGGGCTCCTCGCCCCGGGCAACCACCCCTCCCGCCGTCTCCGTGGTCGGCGGGGCGCCGCGGGTCGACATCGGCGGACCGGCGTGCGTAGTATCGATACTCGATAACATCGACGATCGATAAGGAGCACGCCATGACGAGTGTCATCCCCAGCGCACCGGTCCGGGAGCGTCCGCGCGTGTTCCGGGTGGCGAGAGCGGTCCTGCTCATCGTCGCGGTCTTCTCCGTGCTCACCGCGCTCCTGCAGACCTGGACCGTCACCACCGGGCGCACCCTATTGGTCTTCGGGGGAGCGGACGGCCGCCTCCCGCTCCGGAGCCTCCCGCAGCTGCTGCAGGCCGAGCCGCGCGAGGGCACCGCGCCCACGCTCGCCGACGCCGCCCTCTCCCTCCGCCTGCTCGGTGCGCTGCCGAGCCTCCTCCAGGCGGTCACGATCGTCCTCGCCACGGTCTTCCTCCTGCGGGTCCTCCGCGGCATCGCGGCCGGACGCCCGTTCGACCCCTTCGTCCTCGCGAACTGGCGCCGTCTGAGCCTCGCACTGCTGATCGGAGGAGTGGCGCAGGGCCTCGCCGACACCGCGGCCGGCCTGTACCTCAGCTCCGGCATCGGCCTGCTCTTCGCCGCCGGCTGGGTGACCGACGAGCAGCGCGACGCCTTCCTCGGCGGCGACTACCAGGCCATCGGGACGAACCTGCCGCAGTGGCCCGTCCCCGTCCTGCTCGCCGGAGTGGTGGCCCTCGCCCTGACAGCGGCGTTCCGCGCCGGCGCGAAGCTCGAACGGGACGTCGACGGCGTTGTCTGAGCCCGCCGACGACGAGAGGCACCGGATCGACTGCCACCTCGGAGCAGTGCTGGCCGAGCGCGGCGTGACCCTCACCGCCCTCTCTGCCCGCACCGGCATCACGATGGCGAACCTCTCCATCCTCAAGAACAACCGCGCCCGCGCGATCCGCTTCACGACGCTGACGCTCATCTGCGACGCGCTCGACTGCACCCCGCAGGAGCTGTTCTCGATCCGGGCCGTCGACGAGCGGGGGTAGCGGCGGGCGGATCGGCCAGGGGATCTCTGCGGGGCCGATGGTGTGGACGCCGTCCGATCGGATCGTCGATCGAGCAGGCCTCAGCCGCGCTCCACGTCCGCCCCTCCTGGGATCGGCCGGAGCTCCCCGGAGCTCGCTCTCGTCCCGACCCGTGGATGAGCCTCACCAGCGCGGTTGGCGGCCTCGGCCATCGACCGTCCACAGGGGAGCGAGCTCGTCAGCGGGACCGTCGAATGCGCCTCCGGTGGATGCCGGCGGCTGCTCGCGGTCGTCCCTCCCGACGCGAATCACTCCCGAGCAGTTGTCGAGCGAGCTCGAAAGGACCCGCAGACACGCATCGCGGGAACCCTCCGGGACCTTCGCTCCATCTCGGTGGCTTCCGCCGTCGAGGGGCCCCTCCTGAAGATCCGGGCCGACTACTGGTCCCAGGAGTACATCCCCTGGGGACGTGTGCGAAGCGTCCTCGTGCGTGCTTCCGCGAACCGGTCCCGTCGCGCTGAGCGGCGGTCAGCGGTCGAGGACTCGACGAATGACGAAGGCGAACGCCGTCGTCCCCGAGCAGAGTGGGACCCTCGACTTCTCGGAGGTAGGAAATGCCCGAAACCCACTCCGTGCCATCGACCGCGAGCACGGTCCGCTCCGGTTACCTCGACCCGACCGCGCCGCCGGTCGCATCCATCGACTCCGGCGATCGGGTGTCGTTCCCCGCGACCTGGACGCACTGGGGCGACGAAGCAGTCTTCGGGATGACGTTCGCCGAACGGGAACCTCTTCGCCACAAGTACCCGCAGGGCCCGTATTCGATGCTCGGACCTGTCGAGGTCACCGGTGCCGCCCCTGGCGATGTCATCGAGTGCACCATCGAGACGCTGCGCACACTCGACTGGGGGTGGAACAGCTTCCCGCTCGGAGTCGGCGCGCTGCCTCACGACTTCTCTGAGCCGTACCTGCACTACTTCCGATTCGATGACGACCGCCGGCGCGCGGAATTCGTCCCCGGTGTGGAGTTCGACCTCGATCCGTTCATCGGGGTCATCGGCACCGAGCCGGCGGGCGAGGAACCCACCAGCGCCATCCTCTCGGGCCCCTACGGCGGCAACCTCGTCGTCAACGCGCTGACAGCCGGCAGCTCGGTCTTCCTCCCGGTGTTCACTCCCGGTGGTCGGGTCTGGTTCGGCGACATCCACGCCGTTCAGGGCGACGGAGTCGTCGATCAGACAGCCATCGAGACGGCCGCCGAGGAACTCGTCATCCGCTACGACCTCCACAGGGCAGTGCCGCTGACCGGACCACTGGTCGAGACGGCGACGGAGTGGATCGGCTTCGGGTTCAGCGACAACCTCGACGACGCCCTGGTGGAATGCCTCCGCGGTCTCATCACCTGGCTGCATGCGGCGTCGGGCCTCAGCGAGAGCGAGGCCTACGCGCTGTGCAGCCTCGCCGTGAGCTTCCGGGTGGCGCAGTACGCCGACCAGACCGGTTCGGCCTACTCCTCCGTCCCCGCGAAGGCTGTCCAGGGCCGAGTTCCGAAGCGGGTCTTCTCGCCCGACAGAGTCGCGCAGATCAGCGGATGGCTGCGCCCCGGCGGGCCCTCAGCGTGACCGACCTCTCCGATGACGACCGGCGGCAGCTCGCTGCGGTCGTCCGCCGAGCCGATGAGCTCGCGACGGCTCGCGACGTCGACGGCTACCTGGCGCTGACCACCGAGGACATGGTCCTCGACGGAGCCCAGGGAGAGGCGTCCGGCCACGACGCGGTCCGGGCGGCCGTCACGAGGATCTGGGCGGCCGAACCGTCCGGGACTCTGCACCTGACCAGCGACATCACGGTGACGCCGGGCACCGTCGAGGGCGCGTCCGCGCACTCGACCCTCTCTCTCGCCCGCGGCACTCCGGCGCACCCGGAGGTGTGGGCGGTGGCCTCGATCACGCAGCTGCTGCGCCCCACCAGCCAGGGATGGCTGATCGCCCGGCGCACGGTCGGCGAGGGACCCGCCGGCGCTGGCCAGTAGGGTCAGCGCCTTCTCCTCCAGGACCCGTCGCGACCCGCCGTGTCACGGACCGCGACGGTCTGGTCGACGCCGCGTCGTCGGGCGGCCCTCGCATCACCGAGAAGAGGCTGCCGAAGGGATCCAGCGACCGGCAGAGCCGCTCCCCGAGGACGTCCTGTCTGCTGCGGGAGTGCCGACGGCTCGGTTGTCCGTCGACTCCCGCCCCACCGGGTCGAACCCGCTCGCCGTCGTCACTGAGACCCTGCTCGAGCCGGTCGGCGTGCTCGTGCGCGCCGCGCTGCGGCCGCTTCCCGCCCGCTCAGTCCAGCGGGTAGCCCGGCAGCCCGTCGATGCTGACCGCGTTGCGCGTGGCTCGGTACTCGGCCATGCCGTCGGGGCCCTTCTTCTCGGCTTGGAGGAGGAGCAGGTCGCGCTCGCCGACCGGCTCCATCGCCGGCACGCCCCAGCCGCACGCGTCGCTGATGCGGGTGAGCTCGACGGTGACGACCGCGCGGGTGCTCGGGTGCTCGGGGTGCTGCTCCGCGACCTCGGCGAACGCCTCCGAACCGGGCAGGTGCACGGAGCCGGTGCCGTGCAGGCGGACGATGCGCGGACGCGATCCGAACGACGCGAACATCAAGCACACGCGCCCGTTCTCGCGCAGGTGCGCGATCGTCTCGACTCCGCTGCCCGTGTAGTCGACCCAGCCGACCCGCCGCGGGCCGAGGATCGAGAACGAGTCGTGGCCGCGCGGCGACATGTTGACGTGCCCGTCCGCGGCGAGGGGCGCGGTGGCGACGAACCACATCGGCTGCTCGTGGATCCAGGAGGAGAGGCTCTCGTCGATCTCGTCGTAGACGTGCGCCACGGGATCAGGCCCCGGCCGCGCGGCGGACCAGCTCGGTGACGGCGGCGCGCGTCTCGGCGTCGGCGGAGACGAGCGCGTAGGCGGTCGGCCAGATCGTGCCGTCGTCGAGCTGCGCGCCGTCCTGGAAGCCGAGGGTCGAGTAGCGCGTGCCGAACTTCGCGCCGGGCTGGAAGAAGACGATCGCCTTGCCGTCGGAGCGCGCGTAGGCGGGGAAGCCGTACCAGGTCTTCGGGAGGAGGTCGGGAGCGGTCTCGCCGACGATGTCGTGCAGCATCTGGGCGATCGGCCGCTCCTCGTCGGTCATCGCGGCGATCGCGGCCTCCGCGTCCCTGCGGTCGGCGTCGGCCTTGTCGGCGCTCTTCTGCCGCTTCGCCTCCGCCCGCAGCTCGGCCGCGCGCTGCTTCATCGCCGCGCGCTCGTCCTTCGAGAAACCGTCTTCGGAGGCCATGTCCGCCCGTCCCGTCCGTCTGCGGCTCCCGGTCCGGGAGCGTCCCCGCACATCGTGACAGCGCCGCACTCGCCGCACAACGGCGGGAGCGAGCGCGACCGCGCGCCCCGGAAGCCCAGCCTCCGCGGTTAGCGTGGGCGGATGCGCCTCCTCCTGATCCGCCACGGCCAGACCCCCTCCAACGTCGCCGGGCTCCTCGACACCCGCATCCCCGGACCCGGGCTCACCGACCTCGGCCGCACCCAGGCCGCGGCACTGCCCGGTCGGCTCGCCGGCGAGGGGATCGGCGCGCTGCTCGTCTCGACGATGGTCCGCACCCACGAGACGGCCGCCCCTCTCGCCGCGGCCCTCGGGCTCGAGCCGATCGAGCGCGACGGCATCCGCGAGGTCGCTGCCGCGGGGCTCGAGATGCGCGGCGACGGGGCGGCGGTCGAGGAGTACATGGGCACGGTCTTCCGCTGGGCGGGTGGCGAGACGTCGATCCGGCTGGCGGGCGGCGAGACGGGCGACGAGTTCGCGGCGCGCTACGACGCGGTGGTGGCGGAGGCGGAGGCGCTCGGGCACGAGGTCGTCGCGCTGGTCAGCCACGGCGCGGCCATCCGCTGCTGGGCGGGTCTGCGCTCCCTCGACCTCGATGCGCGCTTCATCGCCGACCACCTGCTCGACAACACCGGCGTCGTCGTCCTCGAGGGCTCGGGCGACGCGTGGACGCTCGTGTCCTGGCAGGGCGAGCCTGTCAGTGGAGTCGGCGCGGCGGCCCCCTCGGGCCCGGCGGGCGAGACCACCGTCTGAGCTGCGGGGCCTCCTCGCCGGTCGAGCAGCGGCGGATGGAGACCGGCCGGAACGAGCGCCGCCGGCCGCGCCACCACGGTAACGATCGCGCAACAGTCCGGAAACCAGCTTTGACCAGCACTTTCACTTGCGCTGATCGGTTCACCGCCACCCCTGGACCCGCCCCCGCAATTGTCCGACGTTTGCCCCTCGGCGGCTCCGCGGCTACCGTGGTCGGCGGTCCTCACGGGCCCCGATGAACCGGTCCGCGCTCGCACGGCGTCCCCCAGGACGCGCCGCGATCGTACGGTCAACGGGAGTGGAGGCGGCCCCGAGGCCGCCTCGGACGCTCTCGCCTCCACCCCCTGCCGCGCTGAGCGGCGGGACGCACGCGGAGGCTCGACGCACGGCTGTCCCACGCTCCCGACCCGGCACCACGAGATGAGCGCAGGGCGTCGTCCCTGCGCGCCGACGGAGTGTACGTGCACCAGAACCAGCAGATCATCAGCGAGCCCCGGAGCGAGGCGGGCGCCGATCCCGCGACCCCCGCTCTCGAGGCCCGCCACCTCTTCAAGGTGTTCGGCCGGAAGCCCGACGAGGTCGTCCGCCGACTGGGCGAGGGCGCCGACCGCGGCGAGCTCGCCGGACTCGGCACGGCCGCGGTGATCGACGCGTCCTTCACCGTGCGCCGCGGCGAGATCTTCGTCGTGATGGGCCTCTCCGGCTCCGGGAAGTCCACCCTGATCCGCATGCTGAACGGGCTCCAGGAGCCCTCCGCGGGCGAGGTCCTGATCGAGGGCTCCACCATCACCGGCGTCTCCGAGGCGGAGCTGCGCCGCGTGCGCCGCTCGTCGGTGTCGATGGTGTTCCAGCACTTCGCGCTCCTCCCGCACCGCACCGTGCTCGACAACGTCGCGTACCCGCTCGAGATCCAGGGCGTCCCCGCGGCCGAGCGCCGCGAGCGGGCCCTGCTCGCGGTCGAGCGCGCCGGTCTCGCCGGCTGGCACGAGAAGATGCCCGACGAGCTCTCCGGCGGCATGCGCCAGCGCGTCGGCCTCGCCCGGGCGCTCGCCGCCGACACCGACATCGTGCTGATGGACGAGGCGTTCTCGGCACTCGACCCGCTGATCCGCCGCGAGATGCAGGAGCAGCTGATCGAGCTGCAGCACGAGCTCGGCAAGACCATCGTCTTCATCACGCACGACCTCAACGAGGCCATGTTCCTCGGCGACCGCATCGCGGTGATGCGCGACGGCCGCATCGTCCAGATCGGCACCCCGGAGGAGATCCTCACCGATCCGGCGAACGACTACGTCGCCCAGTTCGTGCAGGACGTCGACCGCGCCCGCGTGCTCACCGCCTCCGCCGTGATGGAGCCCGCCCGCTCCGTGGTCACCCTCGCGGCCGGTCCCCGCGCCGCGCTCCGGAGCATGCGCGACCTGCAGACCTCGGCCGCGTTCGTGGTCGGCGGCGGACGACGCCTGCTGGGCACGGTCCGCGACCGCGACGTGATCGAGCAGGTGCGCCGGAGCACCGGCGACCTCTCGGCGGTCCTCACCTCCGACGTCGTCACCGTCGGTCCGGACACCGCCCTCAGCGAGGTCATCGAGCCCGCCGTCGAGTCGGCGCTGCCGGTCGCCGTGGTCGACGCCGACGGGCGTCTGCTCGGAGCGATCCCGCGGGTGACCCTGCTCGCGGCGCTCGGCAACGTGCCCGCCCGCACCGGCGAGCACCCGGTGATCGAGCCGCCCGCCACCGTCTCGACCGAGGTCGTCACCGCGACCCTGCACGCGACCGGAGGCCCCGTCGACGACGCCGTCCTCGCGGCGGACGGAGGTGCACGATGACCGATCTCGGATTCCGCCTCCCGCTCGGCGCCCTCGCCGAGGGTGCCGTCGACGTCCTCACGCAGACCTTCCAGCCGGTCTTCGACCTGCTGCGCACCGTCTTCGGCGCCCTCTACTCCGGCGTCGACCTCGTCCTCGCGACACCGCCCTTCTGGGTGATCGTCGCCTTCCTCGCCGTACTGGCCTACGCCGTCCGCGGCTGGGTCTTCGCGGCCGGCACCGCCGTGGGGCTCCTGCTGATCGTGGGGGTCGACCAGTGGGAGAACGCGATGGACTCCCTCGCGCTGGTGCTCGTCGCCTCCGTGATCGCCATCGCGCTGAGCGTGCCGCTGGGCGTGCTCGCCGCGCGCAACCGCACGGCCTCCGCGGTCATCCGGCCCGTGCTCGACCTGATGCAGACGATGCCGGCCTTCGTCTACCTGATCCCCGCGCTGATCCTGTTCCGGGTCGGAGTGGTGCCGGGCATCGTCGCGACCATCGTGTTCGCGATGGCGCCGGGCGTCCGGCTCACCGAGCTGGGCATCCGCGGCGTCGACCCGGAGCTCGTCGAGGCGGGGGAGTCGTTCGGCTCCTCGAAGTGGCGGATCCTCCGGCAGATCCAGCTGCCGCTGGCGCTGCCCTCGATCCTGGCGGGCCTCAACCAGGTCATCATGCTCTCGCTCTCGATGGTCGTCATCGCGGGCATGGTCGGCGCCGGAGGGCTAGGCGGCGACGTCGTCGCGAGCCTCAACCGGATCGACGTCGCGCTCGGCTTCGAGGCGGGCGTCTCCGTCGTGATCCTCGCGGTCGTCCTCGACCGGATGACCGGCGCGCTGGGCTCGCCCTCGCCGGCGAGGGTCGCCCGGGCGAAGAACCGCCGCGCCGTCATGGCGACCCGTTCGGCCGTCGGCGTCGTCTCGATCGGCCTGGTCGCGTCCCTCGGGGCCGCGACCCTCGCCGCTCCCGCCACCGCCGCCTCCGTCGACAACGGCGACCGCACCGACGTGACCGTCGCCGTGTTCCAGGGCTGGGACGAGGGGATCGCCGTCTCCGCTCTGTGGGAGGCGGTGCTCGAGGAGCAGGGCTACGACGTGACCCTGCAGAACGCCGACGTCGCCCCCGGCTTCCAGGGCCTCTCGACCGGCGACTACGACCTCGCCCTCGACACCTGGCTGCCGCTCACCCACGCCCGGTACGTCGAGCAGTACGGCGACTCGATCGTCGACCTGGGCGCGTGGAACGACGAGGCGAAGCTGACCATCGCGGTCAACGAGGACGCCCCGATCGACTCCCTCGAGGAGCTCGCCGCCGACCCGGGCGTCGTCGGGAACCGCCTGATCGGCATCGAG
Organism: Rathayibacter sp. AY1F9; assembly: GCF_002932155.1. Lineage (NCBI taxonomy): Bacteria > Bacillati > Actinomycetota > Actinomycetes > Micrococcales > Microbacteriaceae > Rathayibacter > Rathayibacter sp. AY1F9. The sequence goes on from NZ_PSVA01000032.1 coordinate 16,506, forward strand.
CCCGGCTCCGGTCTCAACAAGACGACGACCGAGGACGTCATCCCCGGCTACGGCCTGGAGGGGATGGACTACCTCACCTCGTCGACGCCGGCCATGCTCCAGGAGCTCTCGAGCGCGACCGCCGCGGGCGAGAACATCGCCGTCACGCTCTGGCGCCCGCACTGGGCCTACGACGCCTTCCCGGTCAAGGACCTCGAGGACCCGAAGGGCCTGCTCGGGCAGGCGGAGGGGATCCACTCCTTCGGCTCGGCCGCGTTCGACGCGGACTACCCGACGATGAGCCGCTGGATCCGCGACTTCCGGATGGACTCGAAGACGCTCTACTCGCTCGAGAACGCGCTGTTCAACGACGGGGCCGACGACCGCTCCGCCGCCCTCGCCGCGTGGATGGACGAGAACCGGGAGTACGTAGACACGCTGATCACCTGATCCGCCGCCACGACGGAGGCCGAGAGGCCGGGCGGCCCCGGACCAGGGCTGTCCCGGCCTCTCGGCCTTCGTCGCGCAAGGATCAGGCGGCGCTGACCCGGCGTCCCGCGGTGGCGCGGACGAGGAGGGTGACCACCAGCACCACGGCGGCGGCGACCAGCGCGGCGATCCCGGCGGGGACCGAGACGAGCTCGCCGGCGAAGCGGCCGACGGCGACCCAGGAGAGTCCCCAGACGAGCGAGAGCATCGGGGCGATGCGGCCGCGGCCGGTGACGGCGATCAGGAGACCGACGAGCGCGGCGACGGCGAGGACGACGACCGCCCAGACCGCGGCGCCCGGACCGTCCGCGCTGCCGACTCCCGCGCCGACGAGCCCGGCGGTGACGTTCGCGGCCGTGGCCACGCACACCCAGCCGAGGTAAAGCCCGAAGGTGCCGTCCGTCACGATCGCGTCGACCACTCCGGCCGACCGGGTGGTCCGCAGGATCACGAAGATGCGCGCGAGCACGGCGAGCAGCAGGGCGATCACGACGACGCTGAGCGTCAGGAAGCCGGCCTGGACGACCAGGATCCACGCGGCGTTCAGGAGGAGGCTCGCGGCGGCCCAGTAGCCCAGCCGGCGGTGGCGGGTGCGGGCTGTCTGCGAGGGCAGGAACTGCCAGATCGCGTAGGCGATGAGGCCGGTGTAGATGACGCTCCAGATCGCGAAGGCGGGGCCGTCGGGAGCGATGGGGGTCGAGGACGCGGTCAGGGCGCCGCCGGCCGCGTTCTGGATCTGCGTGCCGCCCGCGGCGCCCGAGCCGATGAACGAGCCGATGAGGGCGAGCACCGCGCTCACGGCGACGACGACCTGGCGGATCCGGTCGGCGCGGTCGGGGGTTCGTGTGGCGGTCATGTCGCTCCTCCATTAGTCAGCTGGCTGAGTAATGAGAGTAGCGCGATTCCGCTCCCCGTCCACTGGGGCTTGCGGCGCGGCCCCGGCCCTGGATGAGGGCCGGGGCCGGATTCTCAGGCGCGGGCGGCCGCGTACTGCTCGCGGATCACAGGGCGGTGGTCCGGCGCGGGCTCGGCCACCGAGGTGACGGTCCACGTCGGACGCGATCCTGTCAGCGCCCAGGCGGCCTGCACGGCGGCACCATCGGCCACGTACTCGCCGGGCGTCGGCACCTGCACGGGCACGTCGAACACCTGCGATGCAGCGAGCTGCACGGCGCGGTTCTGCGCGGCTCCGCCGATGAGGAGGATGCGCCGCGCCTCCACTCCCTGCGCGCGAACGGCGTCGAGCCCGTCGGCCAGTCCGCAGAGCATGCCCTCGATCGCCGCGCGGGCGAGGTTCGGTCGCGTGGTCGAGGCGATGGTCATCCCGTGCAGGCTCGCGGTCGCGTCCGGCAGGTTCGGCGTGCGCTCGCCCTCGAAGTAGGGGACCAGCACGAGGCCGTCGGCACCCGGCTCCGCCTCGAGCGCCAGTGCGGCGAACTCGTCGAAGTCGCTGCCGAGCAGGGTCGCGGTCGAGGCCAGCACGCGCGCGGCGTTGAGCGTCGCGACCAGCGGCAGGAAGCGCCCGCTCGCATCGGCGAAGCCGGCGACGGTCCCGGAGGCGTCGCGCACCGGGTCGTCCGTGACGGCGAAGACGGTGCCGCTCGTGCCGATGCTGACGACCACGTCGCCGGGGCCGGCGCCGAGGCCGAGCGCGGCGCCCGCGTTGTCGCCCGCGCCGGGGCCGACGACGAGTCCGCTCTCGGTGCGGCCCGCCTCCTCCGAGGGGCCGAGCACGCGGGGGAGCAGCGGGCGGTGGCCGAGGGCGCGCTCGAGCAGGTCGAGGTCGTAGCCGTCCGCTCCCCAGTACGAGGTGCCGGACGCGTCGGACCGGTCGGTCGTGAGGGCGTCGAGCTGCGGACCGCGGGCGGAGTCGGGGCCGTAGCCGAGCAGGCGCCAGGTCAGCCAGTCGTGGGGGAGCGCGACGGCGGCGACACGGGCGGCGTTCTCGGGCTCGGCGTCGCGCAGCCAGCGGAGCTTGGTGGCGGTGAAGGAGGCTACCGGCACCGATCCGGTCCGCTCCGCCCAGGCCCCGGCTCCGAGCTCCTCGACGAGCGCGGCGGCGGCGGGCGCGCTGCGGGTGTCGTTCCAGAGCAGAGCGGGGCGGATGACGGCGCCGCTCTCGTCGAGGACGACCATGCCGTGCTGCTGGCCGCCGACCGAGATCGCGGCGACGTCGTCGAGCCCGCCGGCGTCGGCGAGGGCGAGCTGCAGCGCCTCCCACCACGCGGCCGGATCGACCTCGGTGCCGTCCGGGTGGCTCGCCCGGCCGGTGCGCACCACGGCGCCGGTGTCGAGGTCGCGGACGACCACCTTGCAGCTCTGGGTCGACGAGTCGATCCCTGCGACGAGCGTCATCGCTGTCCTCTTTCGTTGGGGGGTGCGGGTTCGGGCGTCCGGTGCGGAACCGGGCCGGATGCAGGAGAACGGACGAGACCCCGTGCCGGTGCAGGGGATCTCGTCCGTCTCAGGTCGTCCCGCGGCGGACCGCGGGCTCAGAGGGTGCGGGTCAGCCGCGGGCGCCGAGCAGGTGCTCGGTGGCCAGCTGCTGCAGGCGCACGAAGCCGAAGCCCTTGCCGCCGAGGTAGGCGTCGGCGTCGAACGACTCGTACGAGGCGGTGTCCGCGAGCAGGTCGTCGTACGACTCGCCCTCGTTCAGCGTCGGGGTGGAGAGCTCGGCGACCTTCGCGGCTGCCAGCGCCTCCTGCACCTCGGGGTCGGCGCGGAAGGCCGCGGCGCGCTCCTTGAGCAGCAGGTAGGTGCGCATGTTCGCGGCGGCCGAGTCCCAGACTCCGGTCTCGTCCTCGGTGCGCGAGGGCTTGTAGTCGAAGTGGCGCGGGCCGTCGTAGGCCGGGACGCCGCCGGGGCCGCCGTTCTCGAGGAGGTCGACGAGCGAGAACGCGTTGTGCAGGTCGCCGTGGCCGAAGACCAGGTCCTGGTCGTACTTGATGCCGCGCTGGCCGTTGAGGTCGATGTGGAAGAGCTTGCCGTGGTACAGCGCCTGGGCGATGCCGGCGGTGAAGTTCAGGCCCGCCATCTGCTCGTGGCCGACCTCGGGGTTCACGCCGACGAGCTCGGGGCGCTCGAGGGAGTCGATGAACGCGATCGCGTGGCCGAGCGTCGGAAGCAGGATGTCGCCGCGGGGCTCGTTCGGCTTGGGCTCGATGGCGAAGCGGATGTCGTAGCCCTTGTCGGTGACGTAGTCGCCGAGCAGGTTGACGGCCTCGCGGTAGCGCTCGAGCGCGGCGCGGATGTCCTTGGCGGAGTCGTACTCGGCGCCCTCGCGGCCGCCCCACATGACGAAGGTCTTCGCGCCCAGCTCGGCGGCGAGGTCGATGTTGCGGAGGACCTTGCGCAGCGCGAAGCGGCGGACGTCGCGGTCGTTCGAGGTGAAGCCGCCGTCCTTGAAGACCGGGGCGCTGAAGAGGTTGGTGGTGACCATCGGCACGATGAGGCCGGTGGACTCCAGCGCGCCTTTGAGGCGGTCGATCTGGGTCTGGCGCTCGGCGTCGGTGGAGCCGAAGGCGAACAGGTCGTCGTCGTGGAAGGTGAGGCCGTACGCGCCGAGCTCGTCGAGCTTCTCGACCGCGTGGACGACGTCGAGCGGCTCGCGGGTCGGGCCGCCGAACGGGTCCGTCCCGTTGTAGCCGATGGTCCAGAGGCCGAACGAGAACTTGTCGGCGCGGGTGGGGGTCAGGGACATGGGATCCGAATCCTTTCCGGCGACGTCGCCGAATTGTTGTTGAGCCCAACATATCCCCTGAGGGTCGGGAGGCGCAACGAGCGGAAGGCCCGGCGCGTCGCCCTCCGGCCCATCGCGGGTGCCGCCCGTTCGTGCCGCGGAACCGCTCGCGGAGCGGGCCGGCGCCCGGGGAGGTCGTCGCGAGGATCGCTTGCGCAAGCGCTTCGACTGTGCGTACAGTCGCTCCAGCACGACCGGTCGAAGCGCTTCGAAGCTCGACCGCGACCGACGACGACGTCCGGCAGGAGGAGCCATGGCGACCATCCACGACGTGGCCCGCGCTGCCGGAGTCTCGATCAGCACCGTCTCCTACGCCCTCTCCGGCAAGCGCTCGATCGCCGCCTCCACCCGGCAGCGCGTCGACGACGCGGTGCGCCAGCTCGGCTACCGGCCCCACGCGGGAGCCCGGATGCTCGCCGGGGCGCGGACCCACATCCTCGCCCTCTCCGCCCCGATGCGCGGCGAGCTGCACCTGCCGACCCACATGCGCTTCGTCACCGAGGTGCTCGAGCGCGCCCGGGAGTCGGACTACGACGTCCTGCTGCTCGTCACCGACGAGGCCTCCAGCGGCATCGGGCGCGTCTCCTCCTCCTCGCTCGTCGACGGCATCGTCCTGATGGGCGTCGACGACGACGACGACCGCGCCGAGCTGATCCGCGCGGCGGGGGTCCCCGCCACCTTCATCGGCGTGCCCGCCGACTCCCACGATCTCGCCTGCGTCGACCTCGACTTCGCCGAGGCCGCCCGCCAGAGCGTCCGCCGGCTCGCCGAGCTGGGCCACCGCTCGCTCGGCCTGCTCGAGCACCCGCAGTCCTACACCGACCGCAACGCCGGCTTCGTCCGCCGCTTCGACGAGGCGTTCCGCGCCGAGGCTGCGGCGCTCGGAGTCGAGATCGCGGTCGAGCGCCCGCACATCGGCCGCCCGAGCGCACAGGCCGCGATCGACGCGATCCTCGCCGTACCCGTCCCGCCCACCGCGCTCGTGCTGCACTGCAACGAGCCCGTGGCGGAGGCGGCGATCGAGCGCGTCCTCGAGCGCGGCCTCTCCGTCCCCGGCGACCTGTCGATCCTGGCGGCCTGCGCCAGCTACGACGGCGGCGCCCTCCCGGTCCCCACCAGCAGTCTTCCCCTCCCGTTCGACGCGATGTGCCGAGCGGCCGTCGCGCGGACCCTCCAGCAGATCGACTCCGGCCGCACCGTCGGCGTCGAGCTGCTCCCGCCCTCCTACGTCGACCGCGGATCCCTCGCGGTCGCTCCGACCGGCGCTCCGGTGCCGGCGGTCCCGTCCGGCACTCCCGCGCCGGCCTCCCTCTAGTCCTCCACCCTCTTCCTGCCCGCTCCGGCTCTGCGCACTGTCGAAACGCTTCGACACCACGCCCCCGCGAGAGAGCGCTCCCTGCACCACCTCCGCAGCACCACCGCACCGTTCGAAGGAGAACCACCGCAATGTCGCTCCGATCCCGCTCCGCCTTCCACCGCCCGACCGCCGGTCTCAGCCGGCGCAACCTCCTCGCCGGCGGAGTCGGCCTCAGCGCGATGTTCGCGCTGGCCGCCTGCTCCGGTGGCGGCTCCGACGCCGGCTCCGATGCGCTCTCGACCACGGTCGACGGCGCCGGCCGCACCCTCACCCTCTGGGACTTCGAGACGCCCGACAGCGACCGCGGCATCGCCTGGCTCGCCGCCCGCGACATCTTCACCCAGGAGACGGGGGCCGAGATCGCGTACGAGTTCAAGGCCTTCGAGCAGCTGCGCAGCGGCGCCAGCCAGATCTTCAACTCCAACTCGGCGCCCGACGTCGTCGAGTACAACAAGGGCAACGCGACCAGCGGGCTCCTCTCGAGCCAGGGCCTGCTCACCAACCTCGACGAGGCGGTCGAGTTCTACGGCTGGGACTCGCTGATCCCCGGCGCGCTGCAGACCACCGCGAAGTACGACGAGAACGGGATCATGGGCTCCGGCTCCTGGTACGGCATCCCCAACTACGGCGAGTTCACCTTCGTCTACTACAACAAGGACGCCTTCGCCGCCAACGGCCTCGAGGTCCCCACCACCTACGAGGAGTTCACGGCCGTCCTCGACGCCTTCGTGGCCAAGGGGATCACCCCGCTGGCCGAGGCCGGCGCCGAGTACCCGCTGCAGCAGCTCTTCTACCAGCTCGCGCTGCTGAAAGCCGACCGCTCCTGGATCACCGACTACCAGACCTACACGGGCGAGGTCGACTTCGAGGACGCGGCCTGGAGCTACGCGGCCGACCAGCTGAAGACCTACGTCGACAAGGGCTACTTCTCGGCCGACGCCTCCGGGCTGAAGGCGGAGGACGCGGGCACGGCCTTCATCTCGGGCGAGTACCCGATCTTCTTCTCGGGCTCCTGGTGGTTCGGCCGCTTCAAGACCGAGATCACCGGATTCGAGTGGGACACGTTCCTCTTCCCGGGCGCCGAGTTCACGATGGGCTCCGCCGGCAACCACTGGGTGATCCCGGAGACGGCGAAGAACAAGGACCTCGCCTACAAGTGGATCGACATCACGATGCGACCCGAGATCCAGAACCTCATCGGCAACAACGGAGGCATCCCGCTGGTCGTCGACGAGAGCGCCATCACCGACGAGAAGAGCAAGGCGCTGCTCTCGCAGTGGAAGACGGTCGTCGACGGCGACCAGCTCTCCTTTTACCCCGACTGGCCCACCGCGACCTTCTACGACGACCTGGTCGCCGCCACGCAGGAGCTCATCAACGGCTCCTCCGACGAGTCCGCCATGCTCTCCGACCTCCAGGCCAAGTACGACGACGGAGTCGCCGACATCAAGTGACTCGGAAGCGTCACGTGATGTCGGCCGAGGCGGCCGACTCCGCGCCTGCAGGCGCGGAACGGCAGCGGAAGACCTGAGGACGTGACGGCGACCCCTCGAGGGGGTCGCACGAACACCGCCGAGCCTCCACCCCACCGCGGTATGCCGCTCCGGTTCGCGACACGCCGTCGCCTCCGTACCGGAGCGGCATCCCGCGGCAGCACACCCACGACCCCGTCCGACCTAGGAGTACCCATGACGACGACAGCACCTCGTCGCGCGGAGAGCGCGCCGACTCCCACGACGCCGCCCCGCGAGAAGCGCTCCGGCGGCTACTGGCTCTACCTGATCCCCGGGTTCGTGCTCTTCACGTTCATCGTGCTGATCCCGCTGATCTGGAACGTCTACATCAGCTTCACGTCCTGGCGCGGCATCAAGCCGCCGATCTTCATCGGCCTCGACAACTGGATCGAGCTGATGGGCGACGACCAGTTCTGGACCTCGTTCCTCAACTCGGTCTACATGATCATCGCGATGGTGATCGTCCCCACGATCCTCGGGCTCCTGCTCGCGGCGATCCTCTTCGATCTCGTCGGCAAGAAGTTCGGCGGGCGCCTGGCGAGCTTCCTCCGCGCCACCTACTACCTCCCGCAGATCCTGCCGACCGTCATCGCCGCGATCGTCATCGGCTGGATCCTCCGCCCCGACAACGGCGCGCTGAACTCGATCCTCGAGGCCGTCGGGCTCGGCTCCCTCTCGCACGACTGGCTCGGCAAGCCGGACACCGCGATGCTCTCGATCATGGTCGTGATGATCTGGGTGCAGCTGGGCTACCCGGTCGTCATCTTCATGGCGGCGCTGCAGCGCGTGGACCCCGAGCTCTACGAGGCGGCGGAGCTCGACGGGGCGAACTGGTTCCAGCGCTTCCGCTGGATCACGGTCTCGATCATCCGGCCCGAGATCTTCGTGGTCACCCTCACCTGCACCATCGCCGCGCTGAAGGTCTTCGGCCCGATCTACGCCCTGACCCGCGGCGGCCCCGGCGACTCCACGATCGTCCCCTCCTACTACTCGTACACCGAGTTCTTCCAGAAGCAGCAGGTGGGCTACGGCGCCACCATCGCGACCGCGCTCACGATCGTCATCGTGATCCTCGCCGTGCTGTTCATCCGCGCCCAGGAGCGCGTCGAGCGCAGCGAAGGAGCCCGCTGATGTCGGCCATCGAGACCCTGCCCCTCACCCAGGCCGGCACGGAGGACGCGGACCTCTCGTCCTCCCGTCCCGCCAAGCCCGCGAAGGGCACGACGAAGCGCACCCTCGGCGACTGGGTGATCCTCGCCGTCGCCGTGGTGATCGGGCTCGTGATCATCAGCCCGGTGCTGCTGATCCTGCTCAACTCCTTCAAGACCCCCGCGGAGTACTCGGCGAACGGCCCGCTCGCCTTCCCGACCGGCCTCTCCTTCGACGGCCTCTCGACCTTCTGGAGCCGCGTCGACTTCCCCGAGAAGCTCGGCAACTCGATCCTCATCTCGGGGTCGGTCGCGATCCTCGCCGTCGCCCTCTCGGTGCTGAACGCCTACGCGATCGGCATCGGCCGGGTCCGCGGCCGGAGCTGGATCATCGTCCTGTTCCTGCTGGCGAACATGCTCCCGCAGGAGGCCCTGCTCTACCCGCTGTACTACATGTTCAAAGCGGTCGGGATCTACGACACCCAGCTGTCGGTCATCGTCATCTTCACCGTCATCCAGTCGGCGTTCGGCACCTATCTGCTCTCGAGCGTCTACGGCACCTTCCCGAAGGAGATCCTCGAGGCCGCGGCTCTCGACGGCGCCTCGAAGTGGCAGGTCCTCACCCGGGTGATCGTCCCGATCTCGCGGCCCACCCTCTCGGTGCTGATGATCTTCTTCTTCATCTGGACCTGGAACGAGTTCCTCATCCCGCTGGTCTTCCTGGTGAGCGACGCGACGCAGACCGTCCCGATCGCGATCTCGAGCCTCCAGGGCGACAAGATCATGGACGTCACCACGACCAGCGCGAGCGCCCTCCTGGGCCTTCTCCCGACGCTGATCTTCTTCCTGATCTTCCAGCGCACCCTCACCCGCGGCATCACCGCCGGCGCGGTCAAGTAGCCCTCTCTCCCTCCGTCGGCGCCTCCCTCACGGGATCCGCCGGCGCGCCATCGAAAGGCACCCCCATGAAGTTCACCGACGGGTTCTGGCAGACGCGGGCCGGATTCACGCCCCTGTTCGCGCAGGAGGCGTACGACATCCGCACCGACGGCACCTCGCTCGAGGTGATCGCCCCGACCCAGGTCATCCAGGGCCGCGGCGACGTCCTCAACCGGCCGGCGCTCACGGTCACGGTGTCCTCGCCGGCCGAGGGGGTCGCGCGGGTGCGGATCGAGCACTGGCGCGGCACGGCGGTGCGCCCCGGCTTCGAGCTGGCCGAGGGCGACGTCGGAGCGGCGGAGGTGACGGAGTCCGGCGGCGTGCTGCGCACCGGCGACCTCGAGGTCCGGATCAGGCAGGGCGCTCCGTGGTCGCTGGAGTTCTGGGACACCTCGACCGGCACGCGCCTCACCGGCTCCGGGCACAAGGCGCAGGGCTACCTGACCGGACCGGACGGAGCCGCCTACCTGCACGAGCAGCTCGACCTCGGCGTCGGCGAGCTGGTCTACGGGCTCGGCGAGCGCTTCGGCCCCTTCGTGAAGAACGGCCAGACCGTGGATGTGTGGAACGCCGACGGCGGCACCTCCTCGGAGCAGGCCTACAAGAACGTCCCGTTCTACCTCTCCAGCCGCGGCTACGGCGTGCTCGTGAACGATCCCGGCCTCGTCTCGTTCGAGATCGGCTCCGAGGCGGTCGAGCGCGTGCAGTTCTCGGTCGGCGGCGAGGCGCTGGAGTACCTGGTGATCCAGGGCCCGACGAAGAAGGACGTGCTGCGGCGCTACACCGGCCTCGCGGGCCGCCCCTCCGTCGTGCCCGCCTGGAGCTACGGGCTCTGGTTGACGACCAGCTTCACCACGAGCTACGACGAGGAGACGGTGAACTCCTTCATCGACGGCTTCGCGGAGCGGGAGCTGCCGCTGTCGGCGTTCCACTTCGACTGCTTCTGGATGCGCGAGTTCCAGTGGACCGACCTCGAGTGGGACCCGCGCACCTTCCCGGACCCGGAGGGGATCCTCGCCCGCCTGCACGAGCGCGGGCTGCACACCTGCGTCTGGATCAATCCGTACATCGCGCAGGCGTCGCCGCTGTTCGCCGAGGGGCGCGAGAAGGGCTACCTGCTCAGAACGGCCTCCGGCGACGTCTGGCAGTGGGACATGTGGGTCGCGGGCATGGCGCTGATCGACTTCACGAATCCGGAGGCGACCTCCTGGTTCCAGGAGAAGCTCCGCGTCCTCGTGCGCCAGGGCGTCGACTCCTTCAAGACCGACTTCGGCGAGCGGATCCCGTCGGAGGGCGTCGTCTGGGCCGACGGGACCGACCCCGAGGCCATGCACAACTGGTACACCCAGCTCTACAACCGCGCGGTGCACGAGATGCTCGAGCAGGAGCTCGGCGAGGGCCGCGCGGTCCTCTTCGCCCGCAGCGCCACGGTCGGCGGGCAGTCGCTGCCGGTGCACTGGGGCGGGGACAACACCTCCTCCTACGTGTCGATGGCCGAGACCCTGCGCGGAGGCCTCTCGCTCGCGCTGGGCGGGTTCGGCTTCTGGGCGCACGACATCGGCGGCTTCGAGGGCACGCCCGATCCCGGAGTGTTCAAGCGCTGGCTCGCGTTCGGCCTGCTCTCCTCGCATTCTCGGCTGCACGGATCCTCCTCGGTGCGCGTGCCGTGGGCGTTCGACGAGGAGGCCGTGGAGGTCACCCGGCTCTTCACCCGGCTGAAGCTCTCGCTGATGCCCTACCTCTTCGCGGCGGGGGCGGAGGCGGCGAGCACCGGCGTCCCGATCATGCGGCCGATGGCGCTCGAGTTCGAGGACGACCGCAGCGCCGCCCACCTCGACATGCAGTACCTGCTCGGGCACGACCTGCTCGTCGCTCCGGTGTTCACCGAGGACGGCACGGTCGAGTTCTACCTCCCGCGCGGGACGTGGACGAGCTGGTGGACGGGCGAGCGGATCGTCTCGACGGGGGAGTGGCGACGCGAGGTCCACGGCTTCGACTCGCTGCCGCTGTACGTGCGCGAGGGCGCGGTGATCCCGGTGGGGGCCCGCCAGGACTCGGCCGAGTACGACTACCTCGACGGGCTCGAGCTGAGGGTGTTCCCGGGGCCGGACGGAGCGACGCCGGTCCGGGTCGTCGCGCACGACACGGGGGAGGAGACGGCGTTCACCGTGACGCGCTCCGGCGGCGACGTCTCGGTCGACGGCCCGGCCGGCACCTGGACCTGGGTCGAGGCCTGAGCTCGACCGCGTCCGGCGGCACAACCTCTCGGCGATCCTCCGCCTCGTGCACCGCGGCGGCCCCCGCTCCCGCTCGCAGCTGACCCGCCTGACCGGCCTCAACCGCTCCACGATCGCGGCGCTGGTCGGCGAGCTGGTGGAGCTCGGCATCGTGCGCGAGCGCGAGCCCGCCACGCCGAACCAGGTCGGCCGGCCGAGCCCCGTCGTCGAGGCCGATCCCGGAGTCGTCGCGCTCGCCGTGAACCCCGAGATCGACGCCGTCACGGTCGCCGTGGTCGGGGTCGACGCCGTCGTCCGCCGCCGCATCCGCCGCTCCGCCTCCGTCCCCACCGCCGAGGCCGCGGCCCGTCTGGCGGCCGAGGCGGTCGCCGAGCTGCTCGCCGAGCTGCCCGAGGAGACGCGGACCGTCGGCATCGGCGTCGCCGTGCCCGGCCTCGTCCGCGACGCCGACGGCCTCGTCCGGGTCGGCCCGCACCTCGGCTGGGACGACGAGCCCTTCTCCCGCATGCTCGCGGACGCGACCGGCCTGCCCGTCCTCTCGGCGAACGACGCCAACCTCGGTGCGCTCGCCGAGAGCGTCCTCGGCGCCGGCCGCGACGTCTCGCACCTCGTCTACCTCAACGGCGGCGCGAGCGGAGTGGGCGCCGGCGTCATCGTCGGCGGCGCGCCTCTGCACGGCATCGACGGCTACGCGGGGGAGATAGGCCACACCCTCGTCAACAGCGCGGGCATCGACTGCCACTGCGGCGCCGTCGGCTGCCTCGAGACCGAGGTCGGCCGCGCCGAGCTGCTCACCGTGCTCGGCCTCGACGAGAGCGAGCGGCTGGAGGAGGCGCTCGCCGCCTCCGAGGACCCGGCCGTCCGTGCCGAGGTCGAGCGCCAGCTCGGGCACCTCGCGGTCGCCCTGCGCAACGTGATCAACGTGTTCAACCCGCAGCTCGTGGTGCTGGGCGGCTTCCTCGGGGCGCTGATCGGAGTCGCGCCGGGGTTCCTGGAGGAGCGCCTGGGCCGCGGCGGCCCCTTCCGGGTCGCGCTCGACTCCGTGCGCATCGTGCGGACCGAGCTCGGCGCCGATCTGCTCATGCTGGGCGCAGCCGAGCTCGCCTTCGAGCGCCTGCTCGCCGACCCGCTCGGCACTCCGCTCCACCCGGTCTGACCCGACGGCGGGCCGAGGGGTGGCGCCACTGTCCGACACGTGATCGAATTGATTCGACCGAGCGGCGTGGAGCCGACGAGGTCCGCTCCCGCGCCGAGGACGACACCGAGCGAGTTCACGGCGAAGAGCAGCCCGTACTGCTGCGCGTCGAATCCGTAGAGGCCCTGG
>NZ_PSVA01000033.1:0-26797 GCF_002932155.1 Rathayibacter sp. AY1F9
GGTGTGGGCCGCGGTCGTCGGAGTCGCGCTCGCCCGCGACCCGATCGCGCCGGTCGGCTTCCTCGGCATCGCGCTGATCCTCGCGGGCGCGGCCGGTACCGCTCGATCAGCGCGTCGAACAGGCCGTTCATCCGCTCGTCGACCACGCGGCGCGACTCGTCGGCGTCGTACCACTCCACGATCTCGCGGGCGCCGTCGCTGAAGCGCACCGAGGGGGAGTACGCCGGGACGAGGCGGCGGATCTTCGCGTTGTCGAACACCATCGAGTGCGCCTTGTCGCCGATGATCCCGGCACCGAGCTCGGGGTCGGCGGCGGCGATCGCGTCGGAGGCGACGTGCACGAGGCGCGGCTCGACTCCGGCCGCCGCGGCGAGGCAGCGGTGGATCTCGTCCCAGGTCGGCGTCTCGTCGCCGGTGATGTGGAAGGCCTCGCCGATCGCGGCGGAGGCGCCGAGGAGGCCGACCAGGCCGACGGCGACGTCGTCGGCGTGCGTGAGCGTCCAGAGCGAGGTGCCGTCGCCGAGGACGACCACCTCCTGGCCGCGGCGCATCCGGTCGACGACGGTCCAGCCTCCGTCGACGGGCAGCGCGGTGCGGTCGTAGGTGTGGGAGGGGCGGACGATCGTGACCGGGAAGCCGCTCGCGCGGTACTCGGCCACGAGCAGGTCCTCGCACGCGATCTTGTCGCGGGAGTACTGCCAGTAGGGGTTCCGGAGCGGAGTCGACTCGGTGACCGGGACGCTGCGCGGCGGCTTCTGGTAGGCCGAGGCCGAGCTGATGAAGACGTACTGGCCCGTGCGGCCGGCGAACACGTCGATGTCCTGCTGCACGTGCTCGGGAGTGAAGGCGACGAAGTCGATCACGGCGTCGAAGCTCCGGTCGCCGAGGGCGGCGGTGACGGAGTCGCGGTCGCGGCCGTCGGCCTGCACCTCGCGGACGCCCTCGGGCAGCGGGCGGAGCGACGTCCGCCCCCGGTTCAGCACGGTCACGTCGTGGCCGAGCCGCAGCGCCTCGCGGACGCAGGCGGCGCTGATGATGCCCGTCCCGCCGATGAACAGCACGCTGAGCGACATGGATCCTCCTCCGGCGGCGCCCGCGGCGGACGCCTCCCGATCCGATTCCCCCACATCGGGACGCCGCACGCGAGTCCCTTGACCCGGCTACCGCTCGACGGGACGCCGGTGCTCGTCCTCCGGCTCGGGGGCGAGCAGCGCCTCCGGAGCGGCCGCCGCGGTCGGCACGTCGGGCGTCGTCCGCTGCTCGAGGGAGCGGCCCCAGGCCGTGCCCGCGAGGATCAGCGCGATGCCGAGGAAGCCGACCGGCGCGATCGGGTCGCGGGCGAGCGCGACTCCGACGACCGCGGCCCACACCGGCTCGGTGCCCAGCAGGAGGCTGACGCGGGAGGGGGAGGTGCGGCGGACCGCCCACGTCTGCACGAGGAAGCCGAAGACGGTGCAGACCAGGACGAGGTAGAGGAACAGGCCGGCGCCCACGGGGTCGAGTCCCGCGACGTACTCGGGGATCGGCACGCCGACGACGAGCGACGCGGCGCTGAAGACGACGGCGCAGGTGCCGAGCTGGACCGTGGTCAGGCGGAGGGAGTCCATCGGCGCCCGGGCCGAGAGGCGGTGCATCGAGGTGACGTGCACGGCCCGTACGACGGCGGCGCCGAGGATCAGCAGGTCGCCGGGGGAGAGCGGGCGGAGGGCGCCGTTGCCGGCGAGCAGCGCGACTCCGACGACCGCGACGAGGCATGCGAGCAGGAAGCGGCCCGGGAGCCGGCGCCTCGAGACGGCGGAGTCGAGGATCGGCGTGATCACGATCGTCAGGCTGATGATGAGGCCCGCGTTGGTGGCGGAGGTGCCGGCGATGCCGTAGGTCTCGAGCGCGAAGATCGTCGCGAGCAGCGCCCCGATGGTCACGCCGACCCGCCACTCCGCCGCGGTGATCCGGTGCCGCCGCGCTGCGACGATCACGGCCAGGCACAGGGCGGCGAGGGTCATCCGCGAGCCGAGCAGCGCCATCACGCTCGAGTCGGTGACGAGCTCCTTCGCCGCGAAGTAGGTCGAGCCCCAGGAGGCGGCGACCACGAGCAGGAGGAGGTCGACCCGGAAGCGGGAGAGGAGAGCGCGCACGGCTCATCGTGGCGGCACAGAGACCCGCAGGACAAGACTGCATCTTCTTCGCCGACGCGTAAGTTGGAGCTCATGGAACTCGGACAGCTCAGGGCTCTGCGGGAGCTCGGCGAGCGCGGGAGCATCGCCGCCGTCGCCGCCGCGATGCGGGTGTCCCCCTCCTCCGTCTCGCAGCAGATCAGCGCGCTGCAGCGCCGCACGCCGACGGCGCTGACCTTCCGCGACGGGCGCCGGACCGCGCTGACCCCCGCCGGCCGCGCTCTCGCGGCCGCCGTGGTCGAGGTGGAGGTGGCGCTCGAGCGCGCGGCGCGGGCGGTCGCGGACTTCGAGGGGGAGCCGAGCGGCACCGTCTCGGTCGCTGCGTTCCACAGCGCGGGGCTGGCGATGTTCGGCCCGCTGCTGGAGGCGCTGCGCGCACCGGGTCGGCCGGGCGTCGCGCTCGCCGACTTCGACGTGGCGCAGAGCGCCTTCGCCGGGCTGACCGCGGATCACGACCTGGTCGTCGCGCACCGGCTCGCCGGCAGCGCCGAGTGGCCCGGGACCGTGCGCTCCACGCCCCTCCTCTTCGAGCCGCTCGACCTCGCGCTGCGGCGCGACCATCCGCTCGCCGCGAAGGACGTCGTCCGTCCCGCCGACCTCCGCGACGAGGAGTGGGTCGCGGTGCACGAGGGCTTCCCCCTGGAACGGGCGATCGACGCCATCGCGGTCCTCGCGGGCGGCGACGCGCGCATCCCGCACCGGATCAACGACTTCCTGGTCGCGGCGGCGGTCGTGTCGGCGGGCGACGGCGTGGCGCTGCTGCCGCGGTACACGACCGACCTGCGGCGCACGCCGGAGGTGGTGCTGCGGCCGCTCGGGATCCCGGGGCTCGGCCGCCACATCGACTGCCTCGCCCGGCCCGAGACGCTGGAGCGCTCGGCCGTGCGGGTCGTGCTCGAGCAGCTGACCGGGATCGCCGCGGGGCTCGCCGCCGCGCCGTAGCATCGTGCCGTGCACCGCCTGATCGAGACCACGGCCGGAGACCCGGCCGCCACGGACCTCTTCGCCCTGCAGGAGGCCGACCTCCTCGCCCGCTACGGCGGCGACGACACCGGTCCGCGTCCGCCCGCCGACGCTCCGACCCTGCTGCTCGAGGTCGACGGCGGGCTCGTCGGCTGCGTGGCGCTCGCGGTCGAGGACGGCATCGGCGAGATCAAGCGGATGTTCGTGGTGAGCGCCGCGCGGGGCCGCGGGCTCAGCCGCGTGCTGCTCGCCGGCGTCGAGCGGCTGGCGGCCCGCGAGGGCGTGGAGCTGCTCCGACTGGTCACCGGCACGGAGCAGCCGGAGGCGATGGCGCTCTACGCGAGCGCCGGCTACGACCCGATCGCGGGCTACGGCTACTGGGGCGACGAGCCGAGCGCCCGCTGCTACGCGAAGCGGCTCGACCGCGAGGCGCTGCTCGCCGACGCGGGCTGACGCCGGGCTGGCGCTGGGCTGATGCCGGGCTGGCCGTTCGGCCGTCGGGGCGTGACGCCGGGCTGACGCCGGGCTGCCCGTTCGGCCGTCGCGGGCCGGCGCCGGACTGACGTCGGGTTCTGCGCTCGGCCGTCGCGGGCTCTCCGGGCCGCTCGGTCCGGGGTGCTCGCGAGTCGGGCCGCCCGCTCGGAGGGTCCGTATCGGCGAGTCCGACGGGGCATCTGCGACGTCGTGCACGACTGGTCGGCGCTGCGGAGAAGTCGCTGAGGATGAGGCGCGGGGGGCGCGGCGCGCCGCCTCAGGGCAGGTTCGCGCCAGAGCGGCCTCGAGCGGCGTGCCCCGTCGCGGAGCAGGCGACTCTGTCGGAGCGGCACGGGCATCCTCCCGCGCCTCTCACCCGACTCTGCCCCCGATACCCAGGGGTGCACGATGACAGAAGGACTCCGATGCAGAACGAAGACACCAGCACGCCGACCGGCGCCCCCGATCGTCTGACCCAGCGCCGAACCGTGGTGAAGGGCGCCGCATGGGCGATTCCTGTTGTGGCCGCCTCGATCGCCGCTCCGATGGCGTCGGCATCAACCGCCCCCCAGTGCGCCCTGCAGGACGCGCAGCGCATCGACGCCACCTCGACCACCGCGCTCGCGGCCCGGACGATCCCCGTGCCCGCGGGAACCCAGTGGGTCCGCTTCACGGCGGTCGGCGGAGACGGCGGCGGCGTCCGCACCGGGTCGGACGTCACCAGCGCCGGTGCGCGGGTGACGGGCACCATCCCCGTCGACGCGCTCGGCGGAGCGTCCGAGATCGTCATCACCGCGGGCTCGGGCGGCAGCAACCAGGCCGGCGGCCGGGGGCTCGGCAACGGCGGGGCTCCGGGCACTCCGGGCTACATCGGCTCCGGAGGAGGGGGCGGGGCCAGCGGGATCACCGCCGCGGGCTCCCTGCTCGTCATCGCGGGCGGCGGCGGCGGTAGCGCAGCCGGCTTCACCTCGAACGACTTCACCCGGTCCGCCCGCGTCGGGCCGAACGCGGGGTCCGGCGGCCCCGTCGGCGGCTCCGGCTACGACAGCGCCGTCTCGCGCGCGACAGCAGCACCGGCTCCACCGAGCAGGCTCCGAGCACCGGCGGAAGCCAGACCGGGCCGGGGCAGCCCGGTGTGACGACGGTGAACGTGACCGAGTCGGTTCTCGGCAGCCCGGGCTCCGGGCGCGACGGCGGTGCCGGCGCACCGAGGACGAACGCGAGCCGCCAGGTGACCTATGCGTCCGGTGGCGGTGGCGGCGGCTACTTCGGAGGTGCCGGCGGCGGCACCTCCCTGTGGGTGCGGGGTGGCGGCTCCTACGCGGCCAACGCGTCGACGGGCGCAGGAGGCAGCAGCTTCGCCGCGTCCGGCGTGACCGTCGAGAACTCCGACGTCGACACCCGTTCGCAGACGATGGGCTACGTGGAGGTCGCCTTCTTCGTCTGCGAGTAGCGCCTGCCCGAAGGCCAGGTGAGCCTCCGTGGTCGCCCGCTCCGGCGTGCGACCACGGAGGCTCGTCGTCGTCACCGTCCGCTCCACGTCGTCCCCGTCCTCCTGATGTCCCATCACCATATCAGTATGGGGCGGGAGGCGCCAGACCTCACTCCTCCTGCGGTTCCGCGCCGTCGTGCTGCAGGCGCACCAGGACGCGGCGGAGGTGCATCGCCGCGAGGACGCCGGGCCCGAGGGTCCGGGAGGTCGCGGCGGTCCGCTCGTCGACGACCTGCACGAGGTGCCGGATCGCGCGGGCCGCGCCCCCGATCGCCCGGTGCGCGGCGGGGGAGTCGGCGTCGTCGCGGTCGATCGCGTCGGCGACCGCCCGGCAGGCCTCGCTCAGCGGCGGGCCGAGCGCCGGATCGAACGGGAGCGCGCCCGGCCGCTCCCAGATGGTGTCCGCGAGGGCGCCGCTCAGATCGCGGACGTGGAAGAGGATCGCGTCGAGCGTCTCGAGGCGGAGGTGGTCGGGTCGGGAGTCGCGCCGGTGCAGCAGTGCGCGCGGGTTGCCCTTGCGGCTCTCGTCCGCGTCCGCGAGGGCCGCGCGGACCTCCTCCGCCGTCCGGGCCAGCTCCTCGCCGTTGCGCGCCCAGGCCTCGTGCTCGGGCGGCCACGTCTCCTCGAGCGCGGCGGCCAGCTGGCGCAGGTGCTCCGCGAGCTCGCGCTGGAACGCGTCGACCCGGGCGGACGCCGCCTCGACGGTGAGCCCGGGGGCGACGACCACGTTCACCAGCAGCCCCACCACCACGCCCACCGCCATCTGCACGAGGTAGCCGAGGGAGTAGTCCTCGGCGTCGGCCCCGCCGATGATGAGCACGAAGAGGGCCGCCATCGGCACGTACTCGCGGCCCGCGCCGAACCACCCCGTCCCCGAGAGGACCACGCCGATCCCGACGACGAGCGGGATCGTCCACCAGGTCGGTCCGACGGTGACGACCACGAGGGCGGCGAGGCCGATCCCCGCCGCGAGCCCGAGCAGGGTCTGCAGTCCGGTGCGGACCGAGCCCATCAAGGTCGGGTACATGCTGACCAGGGCGCCGAGCGGCGCGTAGTACGGGTACTGCTCCGCGACTCCGGGAGCGAGCGGCGCGACGGCCCAGGCGATGCCGACCGCCAGCGCCGTCTTGAGAGCGAGCATCAGGCGCGAGCCGGTGACCGCCTCCCGCCAGGCGAGGGCGGCGCGGGACGTCCGGGTGCGGGGCATCCCGGCACCCTAGGCGAGGGGCGCGGACCGTCTCTCCCCTCTTGACAGCGGAGGCGGAGGCGCGAGCGGCGGTGGAAGAAAGAGGACGGCGGCTCGGGACGGCGGTGCTGATCACGACTCGTGACGAACGTCCGATCCGGCCCACGTCGCCTGCGCCGTTCCGCGGGGCGCCGCGGATCCTTCCTCCGTGACGAGAGCGACCGCGGGGACCGCAGGCGCCGTGAAGCGATGCCACCCCCGCTCACGGGGGCCGTTGAGTTTGCGCAGACGCCCTGTTACCGTGAACAAACCGTGCAGCTGGCGGCGTCGGAGGCCTCGAGGTGGAGGTCGCGCCGGATCCTGCGAGTCACGGCGAGTTCTTCTCCGAGGTCCACCGGGCCTCTCCTGTTGGCGCCCTCCGGCGCCTCTCCGCAGCCCCCCCGCCCCCGGGGGCGCGCCGCTCACGGTGCGCCTCCGGGCCCCACGCCGCCCCTGACGATGGAGTCACGATGACGACCGCATCGACGCCCGTCGACGCCGAGCTCCCCCGATCCGCGGGGCTCCGGCGCCGCCACACGGCCGGGCTGCTGATCCTCCTCGCCGCGGTGGCTCCGCTGCCCTTCACCGCCGCCTCCCCGGCCGTCGCCCTCGGCGAGCCGACCTCCACCGACCCGATCGCGCCGGACACCGCCGACCCCGCGATCGAGTTCCACGACGGCGACTGCTCCATGGTCGCGACAGCCCGGGCAACCCCGTCGTGATGCGGAAGGCGCCCACCCTCGCGGCACTCGGCACCACCGCCCCGACCACCGGGTACACCGACACGAACCCCGGCGGCTGATCCCTCGTGCCGGTCGAGCGGCTGCCCCTCCCTGCCGGTCGAGCAGCCGCCCGGCGGCGTATCGAGCCCCTCGTGCTCCGCACACAGGCTCCGACACGCCCCTGACGGCGCTGCTCGACCCAGCAGGGCTCGGCACCCCGAGATCCTCTCCCCCTCCCTGAACCGCACCACTCCACTGAAGGAGCACCATGCCCCCCACCACCACACCCGCGCGGCGAGCGCCGCTGCGCGCAGCGCTCGCCGCGCTCGGCCTCGGAGCAGTGCTGCTCTCGGGCCTCGTCGCCCCGGCTCCGGCCGCGCAGGCGGCCGATGCCGTGATCCCGCAGCAGGGCCTCCTCGCCGACTACCGGTTCACGCAGACCACCGGCAGCACGGTCCCGAACACCGTGAGCGGAGGCGTGGGAGCCGCCACCGTCCGCAACGCGACCGACGCGCTCTGGACCGGCACGTCGCTCCGCCTCACCGGCGGCCCCAAGAGCAGCACCACCGCCCCCTGGGTGCAGCTGCCCGCGAACCTGCTGACCGGCCGCTCGTCGGCCACCGTCACGATCGAGACCCGCGCCGACGCGTCGATGCTCTCGAACTTCCACTTCCTGTGGAACATCGGCAGCGACAGCACGAACCAGTACTGGTTCGCGTCCGTCCGCGACCGGGTGCGCACCGCGATCACGACCAGCGGAGGGAACGGCGAGAACAACGCCCGCAGCGCCTCCGCCCTGACCGCCGACCGCTGGTACAGCCTCACCTCGGTGATCGACGGCAGCGCCGGCACGATCTCGTTCTTCGTCGACGGCGTCCAGGTCGCCTCGGCGCCCACCGCTCTGCGCCCCTCGTCGGTGGCGGACCAGTCGCTGAACACGATCGGCCGAGCACCGTACCCCGACCCGTTCTACACGGGCGAGGTCTCGGCGTTCCGCGTCTACGACCGCGCGCTCACCGGGGCGGAGGTGGTGGCCGTGTCGAGCGTCGACGCGAAGCCTCACGCCTCCACGTTCTCCCCGATCGCCGCCGCCGTGCTGGCCGGGGTCGCCCCGCTCACCGTCGACGACTCGACCACGAACCTGCCCGACTACGGGGGAGCGGTGACCTGGTCCTCCAGCGACCCGACCCTGCGCGTCTCGGCCGACGGCCGCACCCTCAGCGCCGACCGCCCCGCCGTGGGCCAGGCCGCGCGCACCTCGTCGCTCACCGCGACGGCGTCGATCCGCGGAATCGTGCAGACCCGCTCGGTCGCCGTGACCGTCGAGCCGCAGGTCGGCGTCGACACCCCCTACGGCTACCTGATGGTCCACTTCGTCGAGGACTCCCAGGGCTACGCCGAGAAGATCTACCTCGACGTCTCCCGCGGCGACGACCCGGAGAAGTGGGACCCGCTCAACGGCGCGAAGCCGATCCTGGCCTCCGACCTCGGCACCACCGGTGTCCGCGACCCGTACCTGACCTACAACCCCGACACGAAGAAGTACTACATCATCGCCACGGACCTCCGCGTCTTCGGCGGCGACCGGGGCCCCAGCACCTGCGACACCTGGTGCTACTGGACCACCAAGGGCAGCACGAAGATGAACGTCTGGGAGTCGAGCGACCTCGTGTCGTGGAGCGACGTCCGCCAGTTCGACGTGGCGCTCGACGCCGCGGGGACGAAGAAGCTCGAGGCCGGCATGATGTGGGCTCCCGAGGCCACGTGGGTGCCGGACTACGCGGGACCCGGCAAGGGCGCGTTCGTCGTCTACTGGTCCTCGACGGTCTACCCGACCGCGGCGCACACGCCGGGCACCGGATCCTCCCGCGTGCTCTGGGGAGCGACCACGGACTTCACGCAGGCCACCTACTCGTACGGCGGCACCTTCATCGACACCGGGGCCGACACGATCGACACCACGCTGATCCAGGACTCCGGCACGACCTACCGGATCTCGAAGGACAACGGCACCGGCAAGGGCATCTACATGGAGTCGACCACCTCGGCGACCTGGTGGCTGCCGACGACCTCGTGGACGCAGATCCAGTCGCGCATCGGCGCGGTGTGGTCCGGCGGCAACCCCGGTGGGGTCGAGGGCCCCGCGGTGTTCAAGGACCACGGCGAGGACACCTGGTACCTGTACGTCGACGTGATCCCCGCGACCGGCTACAAGCCGATGGTGACGAACGACCTCGACACGGGCTGGACCCAGCTCACCGACCCGGGCTTCTCGCTCGCCTCGTCGACCAAGCACGGCGGCATCGTCTCGCTGACCGCGGGGCAGTACGCCGAGGTCCGCTCGGCCGACGCCGCCTCCGCGGTCCGCTCCGACCTCGGCGAGGTGACGGTCGCCTCCGGCGCCGACGCCGCGGCGGCTCTGCCCGCCCGCGCCGACGTCGTGCTCGCCTACAACCGGGGCACCGCCTCGCAGCCGGTCACCTGGAACACCTCCGCGGTGGCGACGGCGCCCGGCCGCTACTCCGTCACCGGAGTCGTCCGCACCATCGGTGCGAACGACAACCAGTGGGTGGGCGCGAACGGATCGACGGCCTACGACGCCGCCGACCGTCGGCTCTCGAGCTCCACGGCCGTCACGGTCACCGCGACCGTGGTGGTGACGGCACCGACCTCGACGCTCACCGCGTCCACCCGCTGCGTCGCGGGCAAGGTCGTCCTCACCGGAGTGGTGAAGAACACGGGCACGACGCCCCTCTCGGTCGTCATCCGCTCGCCGTTCGGCGCCTCGCAGACGCTGACCGCCGCCCCCGGCGCCAGCGCCTCGGCCGCCTTCACCACCCGTCAGGCCTCCGTCCCGGCCGCCTCGCTCACCGCGGGCGCCCTGACCGCGGCCTACCCGGCGCGCACCTGCTGACGCACGCGCGCCGCTGACGCCGAGACGGCCCGCCCCGTCCGAGACACCGCCTCACCGCGGTGCCTCGGCCGGGAGCGGGCCGTCTCGGCGTCCGGCGCCTCAGCGCTCCGCGCGGGCCGCCCCACATCCCGGCACGGCAGGCTGTACGGATGAGCGCGCCTGGAACCACCGACCCCCTCGACCGCGTCCGCGTGCGCGGCGCCCGCGAGAACAACCTCCGGAGCATCGACGTCGACGTGCCGCGCGACACCCTCGTCGCCTTCACGGGGGTCTCCGGATCGGGCAAGAGCTCGCTCGCCTTCGGCACGCTCTACGCGGAGGCGCAGCGCCGCTACTTCGAGTCGGTCGCCCCCTACGCGCGGCGGCTGATCGACCAGGTCGGCGTGCCGGACGTCGACTCGATCGAGGGCCTGCCGCCGGCCGTCGCCCTCCCGCAGCGGCGCTCCGGGGGCTCGGCCCGCTCCACGGTCGGCAGTGCGACGACGCTCTCGAGCGTGGTGCGGATGGTGTTCTCGCGCATCGGCGCCTATCCCGAGGGCGCGCCGATGCTGCTCGCAGAGGACTTCTCGGCCAACACCGTGCAGGGCGCGTGCCCCAGCTGCCACGGCATCGGCCGGGTCTACGACGTCCCCGACGAGCTGATGGTGCCGGACGACTCGCTCTCGATCCGCGACGGGGCGCTCGCCGCCTGGCCGACCGCCTGGCACGGCAAGCAGCTGCGCGACAGCCTGATCTCGCTCGGACACGACATCGACGCTCCGTGGCGCGACCTGCCCGCGGAGGACCGCGACTGGATCCTGCACACTCCCGACTCCCCGCAGGTTCCCGTGTGGACCGACCGCTCTCCCGCGGAGGTGCGCGCGGCCGTGGCCGCCGGTGACGAGCCGCGCTACATGAGCACGTTCCTCGGGGTGCGCCGCTACGTGCTCGACACCTTCGCCGGCTCGAAGAGCGCCCGGATGCGCGAGCGCGCGGCCTCGTTCGTCGTCAGCGTCGCCTGCCCGGTGTGCGGCGGCCGGAGGCTGAAGCCCGACGCGCTCGCCGTCACCTTCGAGGGGCTCGACATCACCGAGCTGTCAGCGCTCCCGCTCGAGGAGCTGGTCGTCGTCGCGCGGCGCGTGCTGGAGCCCGGCTGGACCCCGGCCGACGGCGCTCCGCAGACCCGCCTGGCCGCGCAGCGGCTGGTCGAGGACCTCGTCGCCCGCCTCGCGCCGATCGTCGACCTGGGCCTCGGCCACCTCTCGCTCGACCGCTCCACGCCGACGCTCTCCTCGGGGGAGCTCCAGCGGATGCGCCTCGCGACGCAGGTGCTCTCGCGCCTCTTCGGCGTCGTCTTCGTGCTCGACGAGCCGTCCACGGGCCTGCACCCCGCCGACACGGAGGCGCTGCTCGGCATCCTGCGGACCCTGCGGGCGACCGGCAACACCGTCTTCTTCGTCGAGCACTCCCTCGACGTCATCCGCGAGGCCGACTGGATCGTCGACATCGGCCCGGGCGCGGGGTCGGGGGGCGGCACCGTCGTCTACTCCGGCCCGCTCGACGGCCTGCCGGGCGCCCGCGGCTCCGTCACCCGCCGCTACCTCTTCCCCGAGGGCGACCCGGCGCCGCTGCGCTCCCGCCGCACCGCGGAGCAGTGGATCGAGCTCGCCGGAGTCTCGCGGCACACCCTCGACAACCTCTCCGTCGCGTTCCCGGTCGGGGTTCTCACCGCGGTCACCGGCGTCTCCGGATCGGGCAAGTCGACGCTCGTGAACCAGGCGCTGCCCGATCTGCTGCGCGCCTCGCTCCGCGCCGACGTCTCCGAGGACGCGTCGGCCGAGGAGGGTGGGGAGGCGGACCCGCTGCTCGACGCGGCCGCGGCGGCGACCCGCGGCACCGCCTCCGGGCCCGCGGACCGCCTGCGCCGGGTGGTGCAGGTGACCCAGACCCCGATCGGCCGGACCTCGCGCTCGAACGTCGCGACGTACACGGGCCTGTTCGACCGGGTGCGGACGCTCTTCGCGGCCACTCCGGAGGCGAAGCGCCGCCGCTTCTCGGCGAGCCGATTCTCCTTCAACCTGCCCAGCGGGCGCTGCCCCGTCTGCAAGGGCGAGGGCTCCGTGGAGGTGGAGCTGCTGTTCCTCCCGACCGTCGAGGCGCCCTGCTCGGCGTGCGGCGGCACCCGGTACAACGACGAGACGCTCGAGGTCACCCTGGGCGGCCGGACGATCGCCGACGTCCTCGCGCTGAGCGTCGCCGATGCGCGCGAGGCCTTCGCCGAGGACCGCGAGGTCGCCCGCCACCTCGACGCGCTGGTGGACGTGGGGCTCGGCTACGTCTCGCTCGGCCAGCCGGCGCCCGAGCTGTCCGGGGGAGAGGCGCAGCGGGTGAAGCTCGCCTCGGAGCTGCGTCGCGCCCAGCGCGGGGACACGCTCTACCTGCTCGACGAGCCGACGTCGGGCCTGCACCCCGCCGACGCCGACCGCCTGCTCGAGCACCTGCAGCACCTGGTCGACGCGGGCAACACGGTGATCGTCGTCGAGCACGACATGCGCGTCGTCGCCGACGCGGACTGGGTCGTGGACCTCGGCCCGGGGGCGGGCCGGGCCGGCGGCTCGGTGGTCGCGACGGGCACTCCGGAGGAGGTCGCCGAGGCCGCGGGCAGTCGCACCGCTCCGTACCTCCGGGCGGCTCTGGACCGGCGCCGCTGAGCGCTCGAGGACCCTGTCAGTCCTCTCACCGAAACCTCGCCGAAAACTATTGTTAACGGTAACATCCAAGGCGGCCCGCCCCCCTGGGCCGGATTTCTCAACGACGAGAGGCCTCACGAATGAGACGACGACTCCCCCTGGCCACCGTGGCGGTGATGGCGCTGACGGCGGGTCTCCTGTCGGTCGGCCCCACGGCCCAGGCCGCCCCCACCACCTCGCTCGACGCCGCGAAGGTGCTCGAGCTCCCGTTCGACGGGTCGCTCGCCGACACCAGCGGTCGTGGTACCGCCCTCGGGATGCAGAAGGGCACCGCCTCCTACGGCACCGGCCTGAACGGCCGGGCGTTCGAGTTCACCGGATCGAACGCGATCTCGCTCGGCACTGCGGCGGCGCTGCAGCCCGCCGACCTCACCGTCTCGTTCTGGTACAAGCCGACCAGCGCGATGACCGGTGAGCAGGTCTTCACCTGGAACAAGACCGCCTACAACTCCGACGGCTGGTACCTCACCTCCGAGGGCGACGGCACTCCGCTCGCCCTCTCGATCGGCCCGTCCGGCGGTCAGCCGTACAAGGTCGCCGTCGAGACCGCGCGCTCCGGCTTCTTCCCCGCGGGGGAGTGGACGCACGTGGTCGCCACGTACGACAAGAGCACCAAGGCCGTCGCCTTCTACCGCAACGGGGTGAAGCAGACCGCCGTCGTCAAGACCGCGCCGTCCTCCTCCGCATCCGGCGTCCTCGGCTCCGAGAGCACCTCGACGAAGACCCTCGGCTTCAACGGCCCCCAGTACAACGGCGCGCACCTGCGCGGCCTGCTCGACGACTACGCGCTCTACAACGGCGTCGCGACCACCACCGACGTCGTCGCCCTGACGAAGGCCGGCAACCCCTCCTTCGACCCCGCGAGCATCGCACGGGCCGACCTCGAGCTGGTCGCCCCGCCCGCGAGCACCAGCACCGGCTTCACCCTGCCCACCGTCGGCGCGAAGGGGTCCGCCCTCAGCTGGACCTCCTCCGACCCGGCGACCGTCGCGATCAGCGGAGGCACGGCCGCGGTCACGCCGCCCACCGGCTCCGCGACGCAGGTCGTCCTCACCGGCTCCGCCACCTACGGGGGCAGCACCGCGGTCACGAAGACCTACACTCTCCAGGTGCAGCCCCGGGGAGTGAAGACGTCGAACTACCTTCTGGAGGCCGGCCTGTCCGACGTCTCCGTGCAGGACCCCTACCTCGAGAACGGGGAGCAGCAGACCGTCGAGTACCTGCTGAGCCTCGACCCCGAGATGTTCCTCTACTCCTTCTACCGCGAGGCCGGGCTCACGCCGACCACCAGCGGCGGATACGGGGGCTGGGAGCGCGAGAACGGCACCCGGTTCCAGGGCCACTTCTTCGGCCACTACCTCTCGGCGCTCTCGCAGGCCTACGCGACCGAGGAGGACGCGGCCACCAAGGCGGCTCTGCTCGCGAAGCTCACCGCTTCCGTCGACGGTCTGAAGAAGGTCCAGGACGCCTACGCGCTGAAGGACCCCGCGAACGCCGGCTACGTCTCGCCGTTCCCGACCCGCTACCTCCCCTCGGGCGGCGACGGCCTGCTCGTCCCCTTCTACAACCTGCACAAGGTGCTCGCAGGCCTCCTCGACGCCCACGACCAGGCGCCCGACGCCGTCTCGCAGAAGGCGCTCACCGTCGCCGGCGGCTTCGGCAGCTGGATCACCGCCTGGGCGGGCCGCCAGGCCAACCCCGGGCAGCTCCTGAACACGGAGTACGGCGGAATGAACGAGGCGCTCTACCGCCTGTACGAGACCACGCACGACCCGGCGCACAAGCGCGCGGCCGAGTACTTCGACGAGACCGCGCTGTTCCAGAAGCTCGCGAACAACGAGGACGTCCTCAACGGGCTGCACGCGAACACGACCGTCCCGAAGCTGATCGGCGCGCTGAAGCGCTACCGCGTCTTCACCGACGACCCGGCGCTCTACGCCACGCTCACCGCCGCGGAGAAGTCGGATCTCGACATGTACCGCCGTGCCGCCGAGAACTTCTGGCGCATGGTCGACGAGACCCACACCTACGCCAACGGCGGCAACAGCCAGTCCGAGCACTTCCACGCACCCGGCACCCTGTACGAGTACGCCACGAACGGCCAGACCACCGGCTACGGCGAGAACTCGACCTCCGAGGGCTGCAACATCTACAACATGCTCAAGCTCACCCGGGCGCTGTTCCAGGTGACCGAGGACGTGAAGTACGCCGACTTCTACGAGGAGACGTTCATCAACGGCGTCCTCTCGGTGCAGAACCCGGACACCGGCATGGTGACCTACTTCCAGCCGCAGACCGCGGGCTACGCCAAGGTCTTCGGGCACGAGCTCGACGAGTTCTGGTGCGACCACGGCTCGGGTATCGAGAGCTTCACCAAGCTCGGCGACTCGATCTACTTCGAGAAGCCGAAGACCGTCTTCGTGAACCAGTTCCGCTCCTCGGTCCTCCGCTCCTCCGCGAACAACCTCCGGCTGACCCAGACGGCGGACATCCCGAGCACGGACACGGCGACCCTGAGGGTCGAAGCGCTGGCCGGAGGAGCCGTGGCCGCGGACACGACCCTCAAGCTGCGCGTGCCGTCCTGGATCGACGGAGCGCCGACGCTCACCGTGAACGGTGCCGTCCGTGCCGTCACGGCCCAGGCCGGATACGTCTCGGTCGCCGTCGCCGCCGGTGACGTGCTGACCTGGAAGCTGCCCGCCGCGGTCAGCGCGGTCGCGGACACGGAGAACCCCGACTGGACCGCGTTCCGCTACGGACCGGTGCTGCTGGCGACCGAGCTCAACCGCTCGAACGTCGAGGCGTCCTACGTCGCCGGCGTCCTGGTGCGCATGGGCACGGCCGACAAGTCCGTGAACTCGAACGTCGTCGTCGCGGACTCCGCGGCCTGGAAGTCCGCGGTCCGCGGCAACCTGGTCCGCCTGCCCGACGGCGCGGACGGCAACGGCCGCACGACGATGCGCTTCGGCATGAAGAACGTCGACGCCGCGTCCGCCGCCCGGGTGTTCACTCCGTACTACAGCCTCTACAACGCCCGCTACGCGACCTACATGACCCTGATCGAGCCCGACTCGGCCGCGGCCCAGGAGCTGATCCGGACGCAGAAGGAGCAGCTGCGCGTCGACGAGACGACGATCGACTCCCTCACCTCCTTCGACAACAACAACAGCGAGGCCGACAAGAACTACAAGACCGCGCGGTCCTCGGTGGGGACCTGGCGCGGCGAGGGGTACCGCGACGGCGAGCGCTCGGCGGAGGCGTACTTCCAGTACGACATGATCGTCGACCCGGCTCTGCCGGCGAACTACCTCGGGGTCCGCTACTACGGCGGCGACGCGGGACGCACCTTCGACGTCTACCTCAACGACGTGAAGCTCAAGACCGAGGTGGTCTCGGGAGCGGCCGGAGCGACGAGCTGGTACGTCCAGTACGACCGGATCCCGGCGTCGATCCTCAGCGGTCTCGCCGCGAAGGACAGCTACAAGCGCGACCAGAGCGGGAAGTACGTGCTCGACGCGAAGGGGCAGAAGATCCCCGTCGTCACGGTGCGCTTCCAGGGCACCGGATCCAGCTACGTCGGCGGTGTCTTCGGGGTCTACACGACCGAGTCGACCACCTACGCTGCGGACCCGGAGCTGACGAAGCTCTCCTCCGACGTCGGGACGCTCTCGCCGGCTCTCGCCGCCGGGGTCAGGGACCACACGCTCACGGTGCCGGCCGGCACGACGAGCGTCTCGCTCGACCTGGACCCGGCCGTGCCCAGCGGCTTGGTGAAGGTCGACGGCGTGCTGATCGACGACACCCTCCGCCGCACGGTGCCGCTCGCGGCGTCGGGCACGACGAGCGTGGTCGTCGAGTCGTCGGCGCAGGACCACACGACGACAGCGACCTACCGCCTCTCCATCGTCCGCGCCTCCGCGGCGACGGTACCGACGACCGTGGCGGCCACCAGCCGCTGCGTGGCGGGCAAGGTCGTGGTGACGGTCTCCGCTCGGAACGACGCGAAGGTCCCAGCGGCGATCACCATCGCGTCCTCCTGGGGCTCGAAGTCGTTCACCGGGATCGCTCCGGGGTCGAGCGCGTCCCACGCCTTCACCACCCGCGCCGCCTCGGTGGCCGCGGGCTCGGCGACGGTGACCGCGACGGCCACCCTGGACGGAGCCGCAGTGACGACCACGAAGCAGGCCGCGTACTCCGCTCTCACCTGCAAGTGACGTGACGACGACGGCCGCCGGGGATCGCCCCCGGCGGCCGTCGTCGTCAGTCGGAGGCGCGGTAGAGGCCCTGGAGCAGCCCGATGACGT
The DNA here is from genome assembly GCF_002932155.1 of Rathayibacter sp. AY1F9. Classification (NCBI taxonomy): domain Bacteria; kingdom Bacillati; phylum Actinomycetota; class Actinomycetes; order Micrococcales; family Microbacteriaceae; genus Rathayibacter; species Rathayibacter sp. AY1F9. The sequence continues at coordinate 16,998 of NZ_PSVA01000033.1, forward strand.
CGCCCAGGACGGGCGGCGGGTCGCTCCGGATCCACGCGGCGTGCACGGGGACCGGCGGGGCGTCGCGGACGACCCGGTAGGCGAGGCCCTGCCGTCGGTACTGGCTCACCGTCGACTCCGCGGTCACTCCGCGGGCGGTGCCGCTGCTGATCACCGTGAGCCAGTCGTCGACGTCGGTCGTCGGGACGGTGATCCGCGGCCGGTCGTGCTCGGGCCAGAGGTCGAGCCGGGTGCTCCCGGTCCGGTCGTCGAGCGCGAGCGGAGCGGTCGCCACCTGGGCGAGGGTGACCGTGCGCTTCGCGGCGAGCGGGTCGTCGACGGACAGGGCGCAGTAGCGCTTCTCGGTGCCGATCAGAGCCGACTCGACGTCCGCAGCCGGAGATCCGCGCCGGAGGATCGCGAGATCGCTGAGGCCCTCCGCGAGCCCCGCGGTGGGCGTGTTGGAGCGGATCAGCCGCAGCTCGTGGCGGGGGAGCGCCGCGGCCCAGCGGCGCTGGAACTCCTGGGTGTGCTCGCCGAGAGCCGACCAGGCGTAGCCGATCCGGATCGTGTCCGTCCCGGCCGCCGCCTCCTCGCGCAGATCGTCGACGACGGCCAGGACGCGGCGGGCGTGCCGCAGCACCCGCTCGCCCGCCGGCGCGAGCTCGACGCTGCGGGTCGTCCGGTGGAGGAGCCTTCGTCCGAGGACGGACTCGAGCGCCGCGACGTTGCGGGAGACCGCCGTCTGGGAGATGCCGAGGTCGATCCCCGCGTCGGTGAAGGTCCCGGCGTCCACGACGCCGACGAACGACCGGAGGTGGCGCAGTTCCAGATCCATGACCGCATCCTATTCATGCGGTTCCCGCATCGATCGGACCGGTGATGCATTGTGAGCCGGGGCCGGACGGCTCGCAGACTTCCGGCATGACGAAGCAGCTCCCCGGCGACGGCCGGACCGTCGGCGTCGCGACCGCCCTCGCGAGCGCCCTCTCGAACCAGCTCGGGGCGGCCTCCGGGACTCTGGCCTTCCCGGTCCTGGGATCCGTCGGAGTGGTCGCCGTCCGGCAGATCGTCGCCGCGCTGATCCTCCTCCCGGTCGTGCGGCCGCGGATCCGCGACCTGACCCGCGCGCAGTGGTGGCCCGTCCTGCTCCTCGCCGTGGTGTTCGGAGCGATGAACCTCACGCTCTACGCGGCCATCGACCGCATCGGGCTGGGGCTGGCGGTGACCCTGGAGTTCTGCGGGCCGCTGGCGGTCGCGCTCCTCGGCTCCCGGAGCAGGACCAGCGCGCTCTGCGCCCTCGTCGCCGGAGCAGGCGTCGTCGCGATCGCCGGGCCGAGGCCATCGTCCGACCAGGTGGGGATCGCGCTCGGTCTCGCGGCCGCGTGCTGCTGGGCCGCGTACATCCTGCTCAACCGGATCATCGGACTCCGTCTGCCCGGAGCGCAGGGGACCGCCACGGCGACCGGGATCTCCGCCGCCGTCTTCCTGCCCGTCGCCGTCTGGACGCTCGTCTCGACCCGCCCCGACGCGGGCACCGTGCTCCTGGCGGTCGGCGCCGGCGTCCTGGCGACGGCCGTCCCGTTCGTGGCCGACGTGATCGCGCTCCGGAGGCTCCCGGCGGGCGTGTTCGGGACGCTCATGAGCGCCAACCCCGTCCTGGCCGCCCTCATCGGCGCGGTCGTGCTCGGGCAGGACGTCGGCGCGGCCGGATGGATCGGCATCGCCCTCATCGTCACCGCGAACGCGGCGGTCCTCCGGCGGGGGCGTCGCGCGCGGTGAGGCCCGGCGGCGGGCCGAGCGAGAGGTGATCCCGTCGAGATGCCGCCGCTGTGCGTTACCTGTTCGTTATGAAAAAGGCGCTTACACGACCAAACCAGGGACACCCTGGGAAACGGCAGGTCGCGGGAGAAAACTCTCCTCCATGAACCAGACAGCGGCACCTGTGCGCGAGCATCGAGCTCTCTACTTCCTGCTCGCCGCCCTCGCGGGCATCGTCACGGGCGGAGTCCTCCTCGCCGTCGCCGAGCTCATCGCCCTCGCGGTCGCCCGCACCGCGAGCCCCGTGCTCGCGCTCGGCGCCTTCATCGTCGACATCGTCCCGCGCCCGCTCAAGGAGTTCGCGATCGAGACGTTCGGCGAGAACGACAAGACCTTCCTGCTCGGCAGCGTGGGCGCCGCGGTCGTCGTCGCCGCCGCGATCGCCGGAGTGCTCCAGCTGGTCCGCCCGCCGCTCGGCCAGGTGCTGCTCGTGATCGCCGGCGGCCTCTCGATCGCCGCCATCGTGACCCGCACCGGAGCGTCGCCGCTCGCTGCGGTGCCCACGCTGGTCGGACTCGTCGTCGCCGTCGTCGTCATGCACCTCCTCTTCACGCGCCTGCGCGGCTGGCGTGCGGCCCGGGCCTCGGAGGCCAGGGGAACATCCTCCGAGGCCCGTCCGGGCGCCCTCGAGCGCCGCGGCTTCTTCCGCATCGCGCTGATCTCCGCCGTCGGCGCGGCAGTCGTCGGCACCGGTGCCCGCCTAGTCAACGCGGCGACCTCCTCCCTCGCCGGTGTCCGCGACGCCCTGCGCCTGCCGTCCCCGCGCAGCACCGTCTCGGTCCCCGCGGGCGCCGAGCTCGACATCGAGGGCATCACCCCGCTCTACACGCCGAACGCCGACTTCTACCGCGTCGACACCGCCCTCACCGTGCCCAACCTGGACCCGTCGGCCTGGTCGCTGAAGATCACCGGCATGGTCGACCGCGAGGTGACGCTGAACCTCCAGCAGATCTTCGACATGGGCCTCGACGAGTACGGCATCACCCTCACCTGCGTCTCGAACCAGGTCGGCGGCAACCTCGTCGGCAACGCCAAGTGGCTCGGCGTCCCCCTGCGCGACGTGCTGAAGATGGCCGGCGTGCAGAGCGGAGCCGACATGCTCCTCTCGACCAGCAGCGACGGCTACACGGCGTCCACCCCGATCACCGCGGTCACGGACGAGAACCTCGACGCGATCCTCGCCGTCGGCATGAACGGCGAGCCCCTCCCGTTCGAGCACGGCTTCCCGGTGCGGATGATCGTGCCCGGCCTCTACGGCTACGTCTCGGCCACCAAGTGGCTCACCGAGCTCAAGGTCACCACCTTCGAGGCCGACCAGGCCTACTGGACCCCGCGCGGCTACTCCGCCGAGGCCCCCATCAAGATGTCCTCGCGGATCGACACCCCGCGGATCGGCGTCCCCGTCACCTCGGGCGCTCTCAAGATCGCGGGCGTCGCCTGGGCGCAGAGCATCGGCATCGAGAAGGTCGAGGTGAGCATCGACAACGGCGACTGGCAGGAGGCGACGCTCTCGACCCCGGTCAACCTCGACACCTGGGTGCAGTGGTTCGTCGACTGGGACGCCCAGCCCGGCTCGCACTACGTCGCGGTCCGCGCGGTCGACAAGAACGGCATGGTTCAGATCGAGGACCGCGCGCCGGTCGCGCCCGACGGATCCTCCGGCTGGCAGCGCACGCTCATCAACGTCACCTGACGCCCTGCGGAGGCGCCGATCCCCGGGGGTCGGCGCCTCCGGTGCGTCCGGCGTCCGTCGCGACGACGCCCCCGCAGTGCGGACGGCCCTGACGCGACGTCGCCTCCGCGGCACGTCCCGGCCCGGCGCGCAAGCCTCCGCGGCGGCGCGGCCCGCGAGGAGGCGCCGCTCTAGCCTTCGAGGATGCGCTCCCGGCTCCTCCACCTCCGCGAATCCTTCTGGTTCCTCCCGGCCCTGTTCGGCGTCCTCGCCGTCGGGCTGGCGCTGGGGCTGGTCGAGGTCGACCATCTGCTGGTCCGCGCCGGCGTCAGCGACATCCCCCTGATCGAGGACCTGTCGCCGACCGGCGGCCGGGCGATCCTCTCGGCGATCGGCGGGACGATGCTGGGCGTCGCCGCGACCTCGTTCTCGATCACGATCTCGGTGCTGGCGACCACGTCCTCCGCCTACGGGCCCCGGCTGGTCCGCAACTTCATGGCCGACCGCGGCAACCAGGTCGTCCTGGCGGTGCTCACGTCCACGTTCCTGTACTCGCTGATCGTGCTGCGCGCGGTGCACACCGAGGAGGACGCGTCGCTGACGTTCGTGCCGGTGGTGGCCGTCTCGTTCTCGGTGCTGCTCGCGGTGGGCGACGTCGCGGTGCTCGTCTACTTCATCCACCACATCGCGCTGTCGGTGCAGGTGACGACGCTGCAGCAGCGGGTGCTCGGCGAGCTCGTCGACGTGATCGAGCGACTGCATCCGGAGGACGGTGAGGAGCCGGTGGACGCGCAGGAGGCCCTGCTCGCGGAGGAGGCCCTGCCGCCGGCGGGGCGCGAGCCGGTCGTGCTGTGTGCGGTGCGCGGGGGCTACGTCGAGCAGCTCGAGGTCGAGCGGCTGGTCGCCCTGGCCCGCCGCGGCGACGCGCGGCTCCGGGTGCTCGCGCTGCCCGGCGACCACGTCCTCGTCGGCGACCCGGTGCTCGAGGTCCTGGAGGGGTCCGTCGCCCAGGAGGAGGCGGTCGCCGCGGTCGTCGTCGCCGACGCGCGCACCCCGCACCAGGACCTCCGCTACGCCGTCCAGCAGGTGGTCGAGATCGGAGTCCGCGGGCTCGCGACCGGCACCAACGACCCGTACACCGCGGTCGGCGCCGTCGAGGCCCTGACCAGCGCGCTCGTCGACCTCTGCGGTCGGCCGGAGGCGCGCGGCCGCTACTCCGACGCCGACGGAGTCGTCCGCCTGGTCGTCCCGTGGCCTCGAGCGGGCGAGCTTCTGGCCGACGTGTTCCTCGCCCTGCGCTCGTACGCGATGGAGCAGCCGCTCGTCGTCCGCGCCGGCGTGCGCCTCGCCGAGCGGCTCGCGGTCGTCGCCCGCGGCGGGACCCGCGTCGAGCTGCACCGCCAGGTCCAGGCGTTCGCCGCCGCGCACGCCGCCGCCGACGGCGACGCCCTCGAGGCGCCGGCCCTGCGCGCGTCGCTCGCCGCGCTCGAGGCGCGCCTCGCGGCCTGAAGCCGGCCTGCCGGATGCTCCGGGAGGCCGCACCGCCCATGGAGTGCTCGAATCGATTCGAGTAGGCTCGGCGCATGACAGAGAACACCACTGAGCTGCGCGTGGGGGTCGTCGGCCTCGGCTTCGCCGGCACCACCCACCTCGACGCCTTCCAGTCCCTGCCCGGCGCCCGCGTCGTCGCGCTCGCCGGCCAGGAGGAGGCGCGCTTGCACGAACTCGGCGCGACCCGCGGCGTCCCCGACCTCTACGCCGACTGGGAGGAGCTCGTCGCCCGCGACGACCTCGACGTCGTCTCCATCGGCGTCCCGAACCACCTGCACCACCCGATCGCCGTGGCCGCGCTCGCGAGCGGCAAGCACGTCTTCTGCGAGAAGCCGCTCGCCACCACCGCCGAGCTGGCGGCCGAGATGGTCGAGGCCGCCCGCACGAACGACCGGGTGCTCGAGATCGCGTACAACCACCGCCGCCGCGCCGACGTCGCCTTCCTCCGCGACTACCTCGACGACGCGCCGCTGGGCGACGTCTACCACGCCCGCGCGAGCTGGCAGCGGCGCACCGGCATCCCCGGCATCGGCTCCTGGTTCACCAGCAAGGAGCTCGCCGGCGGCGGCCCGCTCATCGACCTCGGCTCCCACGTGCTCGACATCGCGCTGCACCTGCTCGACGAGCCGCGCGTGACCAGCGTCTCGGCGGTCGCGTACGGCGAGATCGGCCGCTCCGGCCGCGGAGGGCGCCCGCACGGCGTCGCCGCCACCGGCACGCACGCGTTCGAGGTGGAGGACTTCTCGAGCGCCCTGCTGCGCCTCGACAACGGCCGCTCGCTCCAGCTCGACGCCTCCTGGGCCAGCTACTCGAAGGTCGACGAGGACATCGAGGTCGAGCTGCTCGGCTCGGCCGGGGGCGCGCGCCTCCACATCGCCGACTACGCCACGGAGGGGACTCTGACGCTCTACTCCGAGGTCGCCGGAGCGCCGACCGTCTCGCACCCCGACGTGAAGGTCCCCGCCGGGCACCACCGCTCCGTCATCGCCGAGTTCCTGGAGGCCATCGCCTCGGGAGCCGACGCGCCCGCGGGCGGCCCCCGCTACTCCGGCCACTACGGCGAGTACGCGCTGCACCGCAGCCGGGTGGTCGACGCGATCTACCGCTCCGCCGCCGAGAAGCAGGAGGTGGCGGTCGCATGAGCGCCCCGATCGAGGTCCTCGTCTGGAACGAGTTCCGCCACGAGACCCGCGGCGACGAGACCGTGCTGCGCCACTACCCGGACGGCATCCACCGCGTCATCGCGAACGGGCTCGCGGAGTCGCTCGGCGACGCCGTCTCGGTGCGCACCGCGACGCTCCCCGAGCCCGAGCACGGGCTCACCGAGGAGGCGCTCGCGACGACGGACGTGCTGCTGTGGTGGGGGCACATCGCGCACGAGGAGGTGTCGGACGAGGTCGTCCAGCGGGTCCTGCGGCACGTGCAGGAGGGGATGGGGATCCTGGTCCTGCACTCGGGCCACTACTCGTCGATCTTCAAGGCGCTCATGGGCACGACCTGCTCGCTGAAGTGGCGCAACGACCGCGACCGCGAGCTGGTCTGGACGATCGCGCCCACGCATCCGATCGCCGAGGGCGTGCCCAGCCCGCTGATCATCCCCGAGCAGGAGATGTACGGCGAGTACTTCGACATCCCGGTGCCGGAGGAGACGGTGTTCCTGTCGACGTTCACCGGCGGCGAGGTGTTCCGCTCCGGCGTGACCTACACCCGCGGCCTCGGGAAGGTCTTCTACTTCTCGCCCGGCGACCAGGACTACCCCGTCTACCACCACCCGGACATCCGGCGCGTGCTGGCGAACGCCGTCCGCTGGGCCCGCCCGACCCGGCCGCGCACGCCCCTCACGGCCGACCACCACCCCCGGGGCTGGTTCGAGTCCTGACGCGAGCTCCCGCGCCCTCCCCTCCCTCTCCGCGAGATGCCGCTCCGGTACGCGACACGCCGTGCCGGGCGCACCGACGTGGCGTCCCGCGGGGGAGGTACTGGGGGGATGCAGCAGTCGGAGGGGCGCGAGCCGGACGAGGTGCGCCGGTACGGGGAGGCTCCGGAGCAGATCGCGGACGTCTTCCGCGGGGCGCCCGGCGACGCGCGCCGGCCGGTCGTGCTCGTGCACGGCGGGTTCTGGCGGGCGCGGTGGGACCGGCGGCACGCCCGGCCGCTCGCGGCGGCGCTGGCCGACCGCGGGCACGACGTGCTCCTCCCCGAGTACCGGCGCACGGGCGACACGGGAGGCGGCTGGCCGAGCACCGGCGACGACGTCCTGGCCGCGCTCGCGGCGCTCCCGGCACTGCTGCCCGGCGCCGGACCGGTCGCCCTCGTCGGCCACTCCGCCGGCGGCCACCTCGCCGTCTGGTCGCAGGCCGCCCGTCCGTCGCCGCACGTCGCCGCTGTGGTGGCGCTGGCGGGCGTGCTCGACCTGGCCGCCGCCTCCGCCGACCGCCTCAGCGACGACGCCGTGGGGGAGCTCCTCGGCGGCGACCTCGCGCTGCTCCCGGGCGCCGACCCCGCGCAGCTGCCCGCGCCGCCGCAGCCGACCACGCTGATCCACGGCCTACTCGACGAGGACGTCCCCGTCGCCTACAGCCGCCGATACGCCGACCGGCATCTCGCCGTGCAGCTGCACGAGCTCGCCGACGCCGACCACATGGCGCTCGTCGATCCGACGACGGCAGCCTTCGCGATCCTCCTCGCCGCGCTCGGCTGACGCGCGCCGGGAGCGGGACTGCGACGCTCCGCCCGCCGAGGCGCGACGGGGACAGGCCGCCTACAGGACCGGCGGGTACAGGAAGAGCGGGACCTGCGCGGTGGGGAAGGTGCGGGTCACGTAGCTGTGCTTGCCGCCGTAGTTGTACTCCTCGAGGAGCACGGTGCCGTCGTCGTTGACCTTCTGCACGTAGGAGACGTGGTTGTAGGTCCACCACGCGACGCAGCCGACGATCGGGACGCTGCTGGTCGCCCAGCCCTTCGCGGCCCAGTTGTCCGGCCACTCGTAGGCGCTGCCGCCGAGCGGGGTGATGTTGCCCCACGTGTACTTCCACGGCGCGGAGGTGCGGCCGGCGTCGCGGTTGAGGCGCCAGGCCACGAAGTCGACGCACTCGCGGTAGTAGTAGCCGAGGGGCGAGAGTCCGCCGCCGTCGTCGTCGATGGTCTCGTAGGGCCACGGGTAGTCGTCGCCGACCGCGCGGGTCTGCACGGTCGAGAACTCGCCGCCGTTGGATCCGGAGAGCACGGCCGCCTGGCGGCTGGCCTCGTCGAGCTGCGCCTGGGTCGGTGCGGCGAAGGCGTCGCGGACGGCGGTCTGGCCGGCGGCGTCGGAGGAGACGGTGAGGTTCTGGAGGCCGACCCGGTTCGCGGCGGCGCGGCCGGTCGCGGTGGCGGAGGAGCTGCGGGCGCCGTACGCGGGGATCGCGGCCGTGGCGAAGAGGCCGCCGACCACCGAGAAGGTGCCGAAGGCCAGGGCGCGGCGGCTGAGGCCGCGGGCCCGGGCGGGCTCGGCGGCGCGGGGAGCGACGGGGCGGGAGGCGGACGCGCGGCGCGGTGAGGCCGGGATCGACCGGGAGGCGGGGGAGGCGACGGCGGGGACCTCGACCGAGACGGTCGGAGCGGTCGCCACGGCCGTTGCGGCGTCGACGGCGGTGGGCGCGGAGTCGCCAGCGCCTGCGGAAGCGGCGGAGTCGTCCGATCCGCTGCCCTCGACCGCGGTGCCGGCGGTCGCCGCGCCCGTCTCCGTCTCGGCCCGGGCCGCACGGCGCTCGGCCTCGCGGGCCTCGCGCCGGGTCAGGGGTGCAGTGGTCGGGGTGCCGGCACTCTCCTCAGGGATGGGAATGCCTGGCTTCGACACGCGTGCGTTCTCCTCGGATGACGGTGGTGACGGGGGGTCGGGGGCCGGTGGGGATCCGGCGACGAGCCACTCTAGCCCGAGGCCCGCGCATAACGGAACGATCACGACGGATCCGGCACGGATGCTCCGACCGCTCGCGCCCGTGCGGTGCCAGGATGGGGCGCAACCGGGAAGGAGCTCCTCATGACCGCACCCACCCCCACCGGGCCCGTCCTCGTCGGCATCGTCGACGGCCAGCGACCCGAGGTCCTGCGCACCGCCGCCCGCGTCGCCGCCGACGCCGGAGCCGCCCTGCTGCTCGTGTCGGTCTCGGCCGATCCGTACCTCGTCGGCGAGTACGTCGATCCGATGACCGGCGGCATCCCGCTCGGCTTCGTCGGCGCCGCGGCCGACCGCGGCGAGGGCCCGTCCCTCCCGCCCGGGCTCCGCGAGACGGTCGAGCACGAGCTGGACGGCAGCACCGTGCAGTGGTCGCTGCGCGCGGCGCGGGGCGAGCCCGCCCTGGCGCTCGCCGAGGTCGCCGAGGAGGTCGACGCGCGGATGATCGTGGTCGGCACCCGCGACGCGGGCGTGCTCGCGAGCATCGCCGAGTTCCTCAGCGGGAGCGTCGCCGCCCACCTCGCGCACCGCCAGCACCGCCCCGTGCTCGTCGTCCCGCGCGCCGACCGCGACCCGTCGCGCCCGGCGCCCTGGGACCTCGCGGAGTGACGCGACCCCTCCACCTGCGCCCCTCCGCGATCCTCCTCGTCGCGGCGGGCGGAGCCGTCGGCACGGCTGCCCGCGCCGCGATCGGCGCCGCACTGCCCCCGTTGGGCGTCGTGCCGGTCGCGACGCTCGCTGGGCCGGCCTGGGGTACGGCGTCGGCACGGCTGCGCTCGCCGTCGCGGCGGCCGCCGCGACGGCGAGCGCAGCCGTGCCGACGCCGTACCCCAGGCCGGC
>NZ_PSVA01000034.1:0-25273 GCF_002932155.1 Rathayibacter sp. AY1F9
CCTCCCACCCCGCTGCGCCCTGCGCAGGAAGGCACTCCGTGTCCACTCCCGCCTCGACTCCGACCGGCTCCCTCCCCGTGCACCGCCACCCGGGCGACGCCCTGACGGCCCGCCAGCGCCTCGTCTACGTGATCGTCCTCGGCTCGCTGACCGCCCTCGGGCCGTTCACGATCGACCTCTACCTGCCGGCGTTCCCCGCGCTGCAGAGCGAGCTGAACGTGTCGGAGGCGGCGGTCCAGCTGACCCTCACCGGCACGACCCTCGGCTTCGCGCTCGGCCAGCTGGTCGTGGGCCCCTGGAGCGACGCGGTCGGCCGGCGCCTGCCGATCCTCCTGGCCACCTCTCTGCACGTGCTGGCCTGCGTCGGCGCGGCGCTCGCCCCCGAGATCGTCACGCTCGGCGTCTTCCGCTTCCTGATGGGAGCCGGTGCGGCGGCGGGCGGCGTGGTCGCGATGGCGATGGTCCGCGACCTCTTCGGCGGACGCCCGCTGGTGCGGATGCTGTCCCGGCTCGCCCTGGTGTCGGGCCTCGCGCCCGTGCTCGCGCCGGTCATCGGCTCGCAGCTGCTGCTGATCATGGACTGGCGCGGGATCTTCGTCTTCCTCGCCGCCTACGGCGTGCTGGTCGTCGCGGCCGTCGGCCTGCTCGTCGTCGAGACCCGGCCCCGCGCCGCCCGCCACGAGCGCGAGCACCGCTCGCTCGTGCAGCGCTACCGGGCCGTCCTCAGCGACCGCGTGTTCCTCGGAGTGGCGGTGATCGGGGGCATGACCTTCGCCGGCCTGTTCACCTACCTCTCCAGCTCCTCGTTCCTGTTCCAGGGCCTCTACGGATTCGACGCGCAGCAGTACGGGCTGCTCTTCGCCGTGAACTCGCTCGGCGTCGTCCTCGGCGTGCAGGCGTCCTCCTACCTCAGCCGGAGGATCGGGCCGCAGTGGATCCTCGCGATCACGACGCTGACGCTGTTCACCTCCGCCGGCCTGATCGCCCTCTTCGACGTGCTCGGGCTGGGGCTCTGGGGCACGCTCGTCCCGCTCTGGTTCTTCATCGCGTCCTGCGGCTTCAGCTTCCCGTGCGTGCAGGTCCTCGGCCTGGTCAACCACGGCCGGGAGGCGGGGACGGCCGCGTCGCTGCTCGGAGCGGTCAACTTCGGCACCGCCGGACTGCTGTCGCCGATCTCGGGGGTCTTCGGCGCCGGCTCGGCCGTGCCGATGGCCGTGGTGATGATGGCGACGGCGACCGTGTCGATCCTGGCGCTCTGGCTGATCGTCCGGCCGAGGAGCGTCCCGGCGCTGCAGGACTGAGCGCTCGGCTCCGGGTCCCGGCGGTCCGGCACGCCCCGCTCCTGCGGCTCCTCGCGGGCGCTCCGGCCCTCGCTGGATCCGCTCCCGAGCGCCGCTGCTACAGTCCCCTCCCATGTCCTCCCGCGACTCCTCCGCCCTGCTCGCCGAGCTCTCCGACCCCGACCGCGACGTCCGCCTCCGCGCGGCGATGACCCTGGGCGAGCTCGCCGAGCCCGCCACCGCCGAGCCCCTCGCCGCGCACCTGTGGGAGGAGCCGGACTTCTTCGTCCGCGACGTGCTCACCTGGTCGCTCGGCCGCCTCGGCTCCGCCGCCGTCCCCGTCGCCCGCGAGGCGCTCGGCCGCGAGCCCCGGGTGCGCACGCAGGCGCTGCACGTGCTCAGCAAGATCCTCGACCCGGCGACGCTCGACGACATCGCCCCGCTGGCCGCCGACTCCGAGCCCGCCGTCGCCGCGAAGGCCCGCTTCGCGCTGGGCCGCCTCGGCGACGAGCGCGCCCTGCCGGTCCTGCTCGGCCTGCTCGGCGACGACGACGCGGAGGCGCAGAACGTGCTCACCGACGTCCTCGCCTCCTTCGGCGCCGCGGCCGTCCCCGGTCTGGAGCAGGCTCTCCGCGAGGGGTCCGCGCCGGTCCGGCGTCACGCCGCCGCCGCGCTCGGCTACCTGGGCGACGACGCGCGTCCTGCCGTCGACGCGCTGGACGGGGCCGCCGGCAGCGACGACTCCGCGCTCGCGGTCTCGGCCGTGATGGCGCTCGGCTCGATCACCGGTCCCGACGCGGCCGCCGCCCTCGAGCGGGCCTCCGCCTCGGACGACTCCCGCGTGAGCGCCGTCGCCGCGCGGCTCCTCGCGCGCTCCTCCGAGCCGACCCGGCTCGACGCCCTCCGCGCCGCCCGCCTGGCCCGCGCGGCCGGCTGAGGCGCGCCGCGAACCCCCGCGGGGGAAGGCCGGGGATCCGCAAGGCCGCTCGAACCCTGTCATGAACCCCGCCGCGCGGACGCCGGTCTTCCGATCGGTCGGCCGCGCCGCCCCGCAACCCCCAGCGGGGGAACGCCGGGTGACGGCATCATGTCCGAATGGATCATCGCGACGACCGCCTGTCGACCGAGCCCGGAACCGCGCGCCCCGACGCCGTCCAGCGCGCGCGGATGTGCGAGCAGGTGCCGTCCGACGACGTCGCCGCCCGGCTGCTGACGAAGGAGGCGGCCCACCGGGTCTCCCGCCGCTGGCCGCTGATCTCCGCGTCGCTCGCGATCCTGCTCACGGTGCTCCTCGCCGTGCTGATCGCCTTCCGCCCCACCTCGGCCTTCCGCTTCGACGTGGAGTGGATGGACGAGATCGTCGAGCACCGCTCGCCGGTCTGGGACATCCCGGCCCTCGTCATGAACACGGTCGGAGCGGGGCTCGTTGGGACGACGCTCATCCCGCTCGGCATCGTCGCCGTGCTGCTGGTGTTCCGCAGGCGGTGGGCCGCGCTCTACTACGCGATCGCCGCGCTGGTCAGCGTGGGCGCCACCCAGCTCGTCAAGGAGCTGGTGGGACGCGCCCGCCCGGCCGACATGCTCGTCACCAGCGACTACGGCTCCTTCCCGTCCGGCCACACCGCCAACGCGGCGACGACGGCGATGGTGCTGGCCCTGGTGTTCCCGCTGCTGTGGGTCTGGATCGCGGGCTTCCTCTACACCGTGGCGATGATGGCGAGCCGCACCTACCTCGGCGCCCACTGGCTGAGCGACACCGTCGGCGGCCTGCTGCTCGGGATCGGCGTGGCGCTCGTGGTCTGGGCTCCGCTCGCCGGCCGCCTGCGCACCGAGGCCGAGCTCCCGCACCCGCCGATCTGGATCCGCCGCACCACCTGACCGGCGCAGCGCTCCCCGCGAGGGCTTCGAGCCCCTGAGGATCGGCGCTCGAGGAGCGCGGAGGCTCGCCGATCAGGCGAAGGCGGCGAGGGAGTCGAGCTCGTTGAAGGTGTAGACGTGCAGGCCCGCGAGGCGGTCGCCCGCCGCCGCTTCCAGGCGCGCGACGAACGCGGACGGGTCGAAGCGGCGTCCGCGGAGGAGCCCGCCGGCCACCGAGGTGCTCCGCTTCAGGAAGCCGAGCGAGGAGCCCACTCCGATCCGCGCGCCCAGCGTCAGCAGCCGCGAGCGCTCGACCGGCCCCGGCACCCCCGCCCACAGATCGGCCGTGATCCCCGTCTCGCGGAGCCGGTCGGCGTAGCGGACCACCGCGTCGACGTCGAAGCACATCTGCGTGACGATCGAGCGGATGAACGGAGCGCGCTCGCGCAGGTGCCGCTCGATGCTCTCGTCGGAGAGGTGCGGGTGGCCCTCGGGGTAGCCTGCGATGTCCAGGGCCAGCCCGGGTGAGATCTCGCGGGCGTCGCGGATGAGCTCGAGGCTCGTGGAGTAGGTGCCGGCCGCCGAGGACGCGTCGCCCGAGATCACGAACGCCTCGTCGATCCCCGCCTCGCCCATCCGCCCGAGGACCCGCTCGAGTGCGGCGCGGCCCTCGACGTTCCGCGCCGCCAGGTGGGGCACCACGCGGAACCCGCGCCCGGCCAGCGCGACCGCGCAGTCCACGGTCCGCCCGATCCCGTGCTTCGGCAGGCTGGTCACGGTCAGCGTCATCGCGGAGGGGTCCGGGAACGCCCGCGCGGCGCGCTCGCCGATGTCGTCGGCCGGGATGATCTCGAAGCGCGCGCGGGTCATCGGCCCAGCCTCTCACGCGGAGGCGGAGCGGCGCGGGTGGTGGCCGCAGCCGCACGAGTGTCGGAGGGGCGCCCTAGCCTGGAGCCGATCGCCGCCCGGTGGTCGCGGAAGGAGTCGCGTGTACCTGGAGTCCGGCCGCGTGGTCACGAGCCCCACCGACCTGTCGAACTGGGCGGCCTGCGAGTGGGCGGTCCTCCGCCGGTTCGACGCCCTGCTGGGCCGCGCGCCGCGCCTCGAGGCCGAGAGGGACGGAATGCTCGAGCGCACCGCGGTACTCGGCGACGAGCACGAGCACCGCTTCCTCGCCGAGCTGAAGCGCACGCACGAGGTGCTCGAGTTCGAGCGCCCCGAGCCCGCCGGCTACCCCGCGGCGGCCGAGGCCGCCGTCGAGGCGATGCGCGCCGGGGTCGACGTGCTCTACCAGGCCACCTTCTTCGACGGCGAGTTCCTGGGCTTCTCGGACTTCCTCCTCCGCACCGCCGACGGCGCCTACGAGGTCTACGACACCAAGCTCGCCCGGCACGCGAAGGTCCCGGCGCTGCTGCAGCTCGCCGCCTACGCCGAGCAGATGCAGGCGCGCGGCATCCGCGTGGGGGAGCAGGTGCACCTCGTGCTCGGCGACGGCTCCGTCACCAGCCACGAGCTGGCCGTCGTCGCCCCGGTCCAGCGCGTGCAGCGCGCCCGGCTCCGCGCCGTGCTCGACGAGCGCCTCGCCGCCGACGAGCCGCTGGCGTGGGGCGATCCGCGCTACCCCTCCTGCGGACGCTGCTCGGTCTGCGCGCCCGAGGTCCAGGCGCACCGCGATCCGATCCTCGTCGCCGGGATGCGGCTCGACCAGCGGGCGAAGCTCACGGCGGCCGGCGTGCTCACCCTCGACGCCCTCGCCGAGCACGACGGCCCCATCCCCGGGCTGAGCGCGGGCACGCTCGAGGGCCTGCGCGCCCAGGCGCGGCTGCAGCTGCGATCGGAGTCCTCGCCGGTGCCGGCCGTCGAGGTGATCGACGCCTCCGTGCTCGCCGGGCTGCCCGCCCCCGATCCGGGGGACCTCTTCTTCGACTTCGAGGGCGACCCTCTCTACACCGAGGACAACCGCGAGTGGGGCCTCGACTACCTCTTCGGCATGGTCGACGACCAGGAGCGCTTCACCGCGCTCTGGGCGCACGACCTCGCGGCCGAGCGCCGGGCGCTCCTCGACTTCCTCGCGCTCCTGCAGGCGCGCCGGGTCGAGCACCCCCGGATGCACGTCTACCACTACGCCTCCTACGAGCGCAGCCACCTGCTCTCGCTCGCGCTCCGCCACGGGGTCGGCGAGGAGGAGGTCGACGCGCTCCTGCGCGACGGCGTCCTGGTCGACCTGTACCCGGTGGTGCGGCGGGCGCTCCGCGTGGGCTCGCGCAGCTACTCGCTCAAGAAGCTGGAGCCGCTCTACATGGGCGAGGAGGAGCGGGACGCGTCCGGCGTCACGAACGCCGCCGACAGCATCGAGATGTACGTGGAGGCGCGCGCCGCCCAGAGGGTCGATCCTGTCGAGGGGCAGCGCGGGCTCGACCTCGTCGCCGAGTACAACGCCTACGACTGCCGCTCCACGCTCCGCCTGCGCGACTGGCTCCTGGAGCTCGCTCCGCCGCGCGAGGAGCTGCCGCCGCTGCTCGAGGTCGAGATCCCCGTGCCCCGCGAGCCGCACCCGGTCGCGGTCGCACTGCTGGCGCAGGTCGAGGGGATCGAGCCGCGCGAGCGCACGGCCGACCAGACCGCGCTCGCCCTCGCCGGCGCGGCGATCGACTACCACCGCCGCGAGGCCAAGACCTTCTGGCAGGAGCACTTCGACCGCCTCCGGCAGCCGCTGGACGAGTGGGCGGACACCCGCGACGTCGTGATGATCGACCGGGTCGAGGTCGTCCGCGACTGGGCGAAGCTCCCGCGCGCCCGCACGCAGTCGCGCGAGCTGCGGATCCTCGGCCGGCTCGCTCCCGGCAGCCGGCTCGGCACCGGCTCGTCGCCGTACCTGGTCTACGAGGCCCCGGCGCCCCCTGGTGCACCCTCGCCCGGTCCCGGTCTGCGCGGCGCCTCCGAGCGCTCCGAGATCCTCGGGGTCGACGACGACGGGGAGCGGATCGTCCTGCTCCTCAAGGAGGGCTTGAAGGCGGGGGAGGATCCGCACGACGACGCTCCGGTCGCCCTCGCCCCCGCGCCGCCGCCGCGCGCCGCGCCCCAGCCCGAGGCGATCGCGGAGTGGGGCGGCGAGGTCCTCGACGCGCTGCCCGCGATGCTGGCCGACCCGGCGCTCGACGTCCTCCGCCGCGTGCCGCCGGGAGCCGTCGCTCCGGTGCAGGGCGACGACGTGATCGGCGCGGTCGTCACCACTCTGCTCGGACTCGACCGGGCGACCCTCGCGGTGCAGGGTCCGCCCGGCACCGGGAAGACCTACGTCGGCTCCCACGTGATCGCACGGCTGGTGAACGAGCACGGCTGGCGCATCGGCGTGGTCGGCCAATCGCACTCGGTGGTCGAGAACGTGCTGAGCGCCGTCGTCGGCCGCGGCGTCGATCCCTCCCGCGTGGCGAAGGTGCCCAAGAACGGCACGCCGCCCGAGGCGCTCGCGGCGACGCCCTGGGCGCCGGTGAAGAACGCGGCGGCACTCACCGCGGTCCTCGAGGAGGGCGGCGGCTGCGTCATCGGCGGCACCGCCTGGACCTTCGCGAATCCGGTCACCGTGCCGCGCCGCTCGCTCGACCTCCTGGTGGTCGACGAGGCCGGGCAGTTCTCGCTCGCCCCGACGATCGCGTCGGCCGTCTCCGCCCAGCGGCTGCTCCTGCTCGGCGATCCGCAGCAGCTGCCCCAGGTGAGCCAGGGCGCGCACCCGGAGCCGGTCGACGAGTCGGCGCTCGGCTGGCTCGCCGACGGGCACGACGTCCTCCCGCCCGAGTACGGCTACTTCCTCGCGCAGACCCACCGGATGCACCCGGCGCTCTCCGACGCCGTCTCCGAGCTCTCCTACGAGGGCGCGCTGCGGTCGCGGGCGCCGCAGGTGCGCCACCTGGAGGGGGTCGAGCCGGGCGTGCACTCCGTCCCGGTCGAGCACGCGGGCGACACCACCTCCTCGCCGGACGAGGCGAGGCGCGTCGTCGAGATCGCCCTCTCCCTCGTCGGCCGCACCTGGTTCGACGAGCACGGCGAGCGGACGCTGACCGCGGCCGACGTCATCGTCGTCGCGCCCTACAACGCCCAGGGCGGGCTCCTCCGCACCGCCCTCGACGCCGCGGGCCTCGAGGAGACGCCGGTCGGCACGGTCGACCTCTTCCAGGGCAGGGAGGCGGTGGTCGCCATCGTGTCGCTCGCCGCGTCCTCCGGGGCCGACGTTCCGCGCGGGATGGAGTTCCTCCTCCTGCCCAACCGCCTGAACGTCGCGGTCTCGCGGGCGAAGTGGGCGGCGTACCTGGTGCACTCGCCGGCGCTCGCCGCCTCGCTCCCGACCTCGCTGACCGGCCTCGGGCACCTCTCCGGCTTCCTCCGCCTGCTCGAGCGGGGGGAGCGGGCCGCCCTGTGACGGATCCGGTGGCCGGAAGGTGCGCTCCGCTCCGATTCCGTCGGTGCTCGGCATGGTGGACGACGCGATCCGTCGCTACGGTGTCCCCATGAGAATCCTCCTGGTCGGCGCCGGCGGCGTCGGCGACGCCTTCGCGAAGATCGCCGCGCGCCGCTCCTTCTTCGAGCAGATCATCGTCTGCGACTACGACCTCGCCCGGGCCGAGCGCACGGTCGCGTGGATCGCGGAGCGGCACGGTGCCGACGACCGCTTCGTCGCCGCGCGGATCGACGCCTCCGACGCCGAGAACGTCGAGACCGTCGCCCGCGCGCACGGGGCGACCCACGTGATGAACGCCGTCGAGCCGCGCTTCGTCCCGACGATCTTCGCCGGAGCGCTCGCCGCCGAGGCCGACTACCTCGACATGGCGATGAGCCTCTCGCTGCCGCACCCCGAGCAGCCCCACGAGCTGACGGGGCTCAAGCTCGGCGACGAGCAGTTCGCCGCGGCGGAGGAGTGGTCCTCCCGCGGCCGCCTCGCCCTGGTGGGCATGGGCGTGGAGCCGGGACTCTCCGACGTCTTCGCCCGCTACGCCTCCGACCACCTCTTCGACGAGATCGACGAGCTCGGAGTGCGCGACGGCGCGAACCTCGTCGTGCACGACGCGGACGGCCGCGAGATCTTCGCTCCGTCCTTCTCCATCTGGACCACGATCGAGGAGTGCCTGAACCCGCCGGTGGTGTTCGAGCGCGACCGCGGCTGGTACACCACCGCCCCCTTCTCGGAGCCGGAGGTGTTCGAGTTCCCCGAGGGCATCGGCCCGGTCGAGTGCGTGAACGTCGAGCACGAGGAGGTGCTGCTGATGCCGCGCTGGCTCGACGCGAAGAAGGTCACCTTCAAGTACGGCCTCGGCGAGCAGTTCATCGGCGTCCTGCGCACCCTCCACCTCCTCGGCCTCGACAGCACCGAGCCCCTGCGGGTCCGCTCGGCCGGCGGTCCCGTCGAGGTCTCGCCGCGCGACGTCGTCGCCGCCGCCCTGCCCGACCCCGCCGGCATCGGCCCGCGGATGACCGGCAGGACCTGCGCCGGCCTCTTCGTCTCGGGCACGAAGGACGGCGCCCGCCGCGAGGTGTACCTCTACCACGTGAGCGACAACGAGTGGACGATGGCCGAGTACGGCACCCAGTGCGTGGTCTGGCAGACGGCGCTCAACCCGGTGGTCGCGCTCGAGCTCCTCGCGACCGGCGTGTGGACCGGCGCCGGAGTGCTCGGGCCGGAGGCGTTCAGCGCCGACCCGTTCCTCGAGCTGATGGCCCGCCCCGAGGCCGACGGCGGGTACGGACAGTCCTGGCACGTCCGCGAGGACTGACCGGCGCCGCCGACCTAGGCTGAGCCCATGAGTGACGACGACGGGCTCGCCTCGGCGAGGGACGAGGCGCGCGCGGCCCTGGAGGCCGCCCGCCGACTGCAGGCGGAGGCCGCCGAGGCCCTGGCGCGAGCGGAGGCGGCGGCCGCGGCGCTGAACGCGGCGGCCGGCCCGGAGGAGGCGGAGGCCGTCGCGGACGACGTGCGGCTGGTGGCGGCGTCGGGGAGCGGAGCGGAGCAGTCCGCTGCTCCCGTTGCTCCGGACGCCGTGCGCGCCGGGTACGCGTTCACCGGCCCGGCCCTCGAGCTCGGCGCCCTCGTCAACGGCGACGCGCGGATCGACGTGCCCGTCCGCATCCCGCTCGGCATGCTCAACCGGCACGGCCTCGTCGTCGGCGCGACCGGCACCGGCAAGACGAAGACGCTGCAGGTCCTCGCCGAGCAGCTCTCGGCCCACGGCGTCCCCGTCTTCGCTGCGGACATCAAGGGCGACCTCTCCGGCCTCGCCACTCCGGGCACCGCGACCGACGCGCTGCTCGCCCGCACCCGCGGCATCGGCCAGGACTGGCGGGCGGAGGCGGCCCCCGCCGAGTACTTCGCGCTCGGCGGCATCGGCACCGGCGTCCCCGTCCGCGCCACCGTGACGGGATTCGGCGCGCTGCTGCTCGCGAAGGTGCTCGGCCTCAACCACACGCAGGAGTCGAGCCTCGGTCTCGTCTTCCACTACGCCGAGAGCGCCGGTCTCCCGCTCGTCGACCTGTCCGACCTCCGCGCCGTGCTCACCTACCTCGTCGGCGACGAGGGCAAGGCGGAGCTCGCCGAGCTCGGCGGGCTGTCCAAGGCGACCGCCGGCGTGATCCTCCGCGAGCTGATCGCGTTCGCCGACCAGGGCGCCGACGTGTTCTTCGGCGAGCCCGAGATCGACACGGCCGAGTTCCTCCGCCTCGCCGCCGACGGGCGCGGCGTCGTCAGCCTCCTCGAGGTCCCCGGAGTCGCCGACCGACCGGCTCTGTTCTCCACCTTCCTGATGTGGCTCCTCGCCGACCTCTTCAACGACCTGCCGGAGGTCGGCGACCTCGACAAGCCGAAGCTGGTGTTCTTCTTCGACGAGGCGCACCTGCTCTTCCGCGACGCGTCGAAGGACTTCCTCGCCGCGATCACCCAGACCGTGCGCCTCATCCGCTCCAAGGGCGTCGGCATCGTCTTCGTCACGCAGACCCCGAAGGACGTGCCCGGCGACGTCCTCGCCCAGCTCGGCTCCCGCGTGCAGCACCAGCTCCGCGCGCACACGCCGGACGATGCCAAGGCCCTCCGCGCCACCGTCTCGACCTACCCCGAGAGCGACTACGACCTCGGCGAGGTCCTCCAGGCGCTCCCCATCGGCGAGGCGATCGTGACGGTCATGAACGAGCGCGGCGCCCCGACCCCGGTCGCCTGGACGCGTCTCCGCGCCCCGCTCGGCTCGATGAAGCCCACCCCCGAGGCCGACCGCGAGGCGAGCGTCCAGAGGTCCCCGCTCCTCGCGCGCTACGGCACGCCCCTCGACCGCGACTCCGCCCGCGAGATCCTCACCCGCCGGCTCGACGCCGCCGCCGACGCCGAGGAGGCCCGCGCCGCCGCCGAGCAGCAGGCCGCCGACGACGCCCGCCGCGCGAAGGAGGACGCGCGTCGCGCCAAGGAGGAGACCGCGGACGCCGCCCGCCGCGCGAAGGAGCGGGCCGCCGCCGAGCGCGCCGCCGACCAGGCCGCCGAGCGCTCCCGACGGCGCACGGCACCGACCTCCCGCGGGACCCGCACCACCCGCCGCGACAAGACGGTCGTCGAGGAGGTGCTGGGCTCGAGCGCCGGCAGGACGCTGCTGCGCGAGGTGGTCCGCGGGATCTTCGGGACCGCCCGACGGCGCTGACGCGACCCGGGCCGCTCGGGGAGACGAGGCGCTAACGGGAGCGTGTTAGCGTCGGTAGCATGAGTGAGAGCGGGACGACGCGGGAGCGGATCCTCCGAGCGACGGTCGAGCTGCTGGCGGACGGCGGGCGGGACGCGGTGTCGACGCGGGCGATCAGCGCGGCGGCGGGGGTGCAGGCCCCCACGATCTACCGGACGTTCGGCGACCTGCGCGGGCTGCTCGACTCGGCCGCGGCAGCCGGATTCGCCACGGCCCTCGCCGACTTCGAGCGGAGCGAGGCGCCGGCCGACCCGGTCGACGCGCTCCGTGCCGCCTGGGATCACCACGTCGCCTTCGGACTCGCCGAACCGCACCTCTACGCGCTGATGTTCACCGCGCGGCCGGGGGAGGAGTCGGAGGCGGCGCGCCTGTCCCGGGGCGTCCTCCTCGACGCGGTCCGGGCCGTCGCCGAAGCCGGCCGCCTCACCGTCGACGTCGAGCGTGCCTCCCGCCTGCTCCAGTCGGCCGCGCTCGGCTGCACCCTCACGCTGACCGCCCTCGCCGACCCCGACGACGAGCTCTCGTCCCGCTCGCGCGAGTCCGTCCTCGCGGCGATCACCACAGCGGAGGCGGGCCCCACCGATCCCGCCGCCCGTGCGGTCGTCGCGCACGCCGTCGCCCTGCGGACCGCGCTGCCGCAGATCGAGCCCCTCAGCGCGGGGGAGCGGCTCCTGCTCGACGAATGGCTCGAGCGCATCGCCGACTGACGGTCGGCGTCGCCGGAGGGTCCGTATCGCCGCCCTGTCGTCCGCGATGTCGTAATACGGATGGCGACGGGCACGATCCGGGACCGGCACCTACGGTCGGATCATGTCGCGATCCATAGCCGAACTCTTCTTCCGCCCCGTCTGCGCCGCCTGCTCGGCCCCGCTCGTCGCCCGTCGTGGCGCGTTCTGCTCCGACTCCTGCGCGCGGACGAACCACCTCTACGGCTGATCCCGCGCCCGGCACGCGCCGGACGATCGGCGGCCCCTGCTCGGCGCGACGTCGTCGTGCACCGGCGGCGCGAACCCGGCGATGCTTGAGTGGGCCGCTCCGATCGACGCCTTCACCGGTCGACCGGGCTCCGACGATCGGCCGCACCGGTTAAACAAAACGGTGCCCGTGCTGGCGAGAGCAACGGACACCGTTCGCGGAGGATGGGGGATTCGAACCCCCGAGGGCTTTCACCCAACACGCTTTCCAAGCGTGCGCCATAGGCCACTAGGCGAATCCTCCTGGCACGACCTGAGCCGCGACTCATCGATACTAGCCGGTGTCGGAGGCTCCCGCTGACCACGACCCCGACACGCCCCGCTCTCCTCGGCCGCCGTCGTCGGTTAGACTGTCACCCGGCTCCCCGCGTGGCGCCATCCAGGCCAACTCCCCCAGGGCGGAAACGCAGCAAGGGTAACCGGGCTCTGGCGGGTGCGCGGGGGGTCTTCTTCCGTTAACCGGCCCGCCTGCTCCGCCGATGGACCGCCGCACAGCCGCTACGAGGCCCTACCGACTGCGGACGCTCCTCCACAGCCGCGCGCCATGCACGCCCTCCCATCCCTGGCCTCTGCTCAGCCAGGCGGAGGGACCCCCTCGGTAGGCTGGATCCGATGGTTCAGAGCATCTACATCTCGTCCGCCGAAGGTCATTCGGGCAAGTCCACGGTCGCCCTCGGCGTCCTCGATGCGCTCAGCAGTCAGGTGCAGCGGGTCGGCGTCTTCCGCCCGATCGCCCGCTCCACCTCCGAGCCGGACTACGTGCTCGAGATGCTGCTCGGCCACTCCGACTCGGGCCTCGCCTACGAGGACTGCATCGGCGTCACCTACGAGGACGTCCACGCCGACGGCGAGGCGGCGCTCTCGCGGATCGTCGAGCGGTACAAGGGCGTCGAGGCCCGGTGCGACGCCGTCGTCATCCTCGGCTCCGACTACACGGACGTCGGCAGCCCCACCGAGCTCGGCTACAACGCCCGCATCGCCGCCAACCTCGGTGCCCCGGTCCTGCTCGTCCTCACCGGCCGGGACTCGTCCCGCAGCGAGCAGCTGGGCCAGGCTCCCGCGCGCACGCCGGAGGAGATGCGCCAGATCACGGAGCTCGCCTCGGTCGAGCTGCGCACGGCCCACGCGAGCCTCATCGGAGTGATCGCGAACCGCGCCGATCCCGACACCGCCGCCGACGCCGTCGCCGCGATCCGCGAGAGCATCCCCGCCACCGTCCCGGTCTGGGCGATCCGCGAGGATCCGTTCCTCGTCGCTCCGAGCCTGTCCCGCCTGGTCGAGGCGGTCGACGGCGTCGTCGTCGCGGGCGATCCGGAGCTGCTCGGCCGCGAGGCGCTCGGCGTGGTGATCGCCGGCATGTCGATGGTGAACGTCCTGCCGCGGCTCACCGAGGGCGGCGTCGTGATCGTCCCCGGCGACCGGCCCGAGGTCGTCCTCGCCGTGATCATGGCGTACGCCTCCGGCACGTTCCCCACGGTCACCGGCATCATCCTCAACGGCGGCTTCGAGCTGCCGGAGCCGATCGTCCGGCTGATCGAGGGCGTCGACAGCCGCGTGCCGATCGTGATGACCGAGCTCGGCACCTACGACACCGCCGTCCGCGTCACCGCGGCCCGCGGCCGCCTGGCGGCCGACTCCCCGCGCAAGCGCGACACCTCCCTCGCCCTCTTCCAGGAGGCGGTCGACGCGGTCGAGCTGCTCACCCTCCTCGACGTCGGCCGGTCCGAGGTCGTCACGCCGCTGATGTTCGAGTACGGGCTGATCGAGCGCGCGCGCATCGCCGACCGCCACATCGTCCTGCCCGAGGGCGGCGACGACCGGATCCTCCGTGCCGCCGCGACCGTGCTCAAGCGCGGCATCGCCCGGCTCACGATCCTCGGCGAGGAGGCCGAGATCCGCGCCCGTGCGGCGGGCCTCGGCCTCGACCTCGACGGCGCGCGCGTGCTGAGCACCCTCGACCCCGAGCACCGCGCGCGCTTCGCCGAGGAGTACGCCCGCATTCGCGCGCACAAGGGCATCACCTACGACCACGCCTACGACACCGTCACGGACGTCTCCTACTTCGGCACGATGATGGTGCAGCTCGGCCTGGCCGACGGGATGGTCTCGGGAGCCGCGCACACGACCGCGCACACCATCCGCCCCGGCTTCGAGATCATCAAGACGAGCCCGGGCGTCTCCGTCGTCTCGAGCGTGTTCCTGATGGCGCTCGCCGACCGCGTGCTGGTCTACGGCGACTGCGCGGTGAACCCCGACCCCACCGAGGCGCAGCTCGCCGACATCGCGATCTCGTCCGCCGAGACCGCCCAGCAGTTCGGGATCGACCCCCGCATCGCGATGCTCTCCTACTCCACCGGCGAGAGCGGAGCCGGCGCCGACGTCGAGAAGGTCCGCGCGGCGACGGCTCTGGTGCGCGAGCGCCGGCCCGACCTGCTCGTCGAGGGCCCGATCCAGTACGACGCGGCGGCCGACGCGGCGGTCGCGGCCTCGAAGATGCCCGGCTCCCAGGTCGCCGGGCGCGCGACGGTGTTCATCTTCCCCGACCTCAACACGGGCAACAACACCTACAAGGCCGTGCAGCGCTCGGCCGGCGCCGTCGCCATCGGACCGGTCCTCCAGGGTCTGCGCAAGCCGGTCAACGACCTCTCGCGCGGCGCGCTCGTGCAGGACATCGTCAACACCGTCGCGATCACGGCCATCCAGGCCGCCACCCAGGCCATCGTCCCGCCCACCGCCGCCATCCCCGTGGTGCGCTAGCGGCGACCCCGCCGCCGCCCCTCCCGACCCCGATCACCCCAGGAGTCCCCTCATGTCCGTCGTCCTCGTCGTCAACAGCGGATCGTCGTCGTTCAAGTACCAGCTCATCGAGATGACCACCGAGGAGACGCTCGCCAGCGGCCTCGTCGAGCGGATCGGCGAGGACACCGGCCGCACGAAGCACACCCGCGACGGGGAGTCGTTCGAGATCGAGGGGCCGATCCCCGACCACACCGCCGGCTTCGACGCGATGATCCGCGCGTTCGGCGAGCACGGCCCGAGCCTCGACGAGTTCCCTCCCGTCGCCGTGGGCCACCGCGTCGTGCACGGCGGCAAGCGCTTCTTCGAGCCCACCGTCGTCACCGACCTGGTCAAGATCAACATCGAGGACCTCGCCGACCTCGCCCCGCTGCACAACCCCGCCAACCTCGAGGGCATCGAGGCGGCGCAGAAGGCCTTCCCGGACGTTCCGCACGTCGCCGTCTTCGACACCGCCTTCCACCACACGATCCCGGCCGAGGCGTCGACCTACGCGCTGCCCGCCGAACTCGCCGAGAAGCACCGCGTCCGCCGCTACGGCTTCCACGGCACCTCGCACAAGTTCGTCTCGGAGGCCGCCGCCGCCTACCTCGGCCGCCGCCGCTCCGACCTGAAGACGATCGTCCTGCACCTGGGCAACGGAGCGTCCGCCTGCGCCGTCGACGGCGGCGTCTCCGTCGAGACCTCGATGGGCATGACCCCGCTCGAGGGCCTGGTGATGGGCACCCGCTCCGGCGACCTCGACCCGGCCGTCGTCTTCCACCTGGCCCGCAAGGCGGGCCTCTCGATCGACGAGCTCGACACCCTCCTCAACCGCCGAAGCGGCCTCCTCGGCCTCACGGGTCGCGGCGACATGCGCGACGTCCAGGAGGCGGCCGAGGCCGGCGACGAGCAGGCCCGCGCCGGGCTCGAGGTCTACTACCACCGCCTCCGCCACTACATCGGGGCCTTCTACGCCCAGCTGGGCCGCGTCGACGCCGTGGTGTTCACGGCGGGAGTCGGCGAGAACGTCGCCGCCGTCCGCGCCGGCGCCCTCCGCGGCCTCGAGGGCCTGGGCATCGAGCTCGACCCCGAGCGCAACACGTCCTCCGACCGCGGCGCCCGCCGCATCTCCACCGACGACTCCCGCGTCGCCGTCCTCGTCATCCCCACGAACGAGGAGCTGGAGATCGCCCGGCAGTCCTTGTCGGTCGTGTAGCGGCGGAGCCGCGACACGACTCGCGGCCGGCTTCCAGGGGTGGCGGCTCCCGTGGAGCGGGTCCTGTCGGGCTGCCCTGAATCGCTCGCACGCGGCGGTGCCCGCTCGTCGTGCGGCGGTGGCCCGTTGCGCGACCGCGGTCGGCTTCTCGTGGGCCTGCATCGCGCAGAGCCGGGTACGTCGGGCTGCCCAGAATCGCTGGCACGCGGCGGTGCTCGCTCGTCGTGCAGCGGTGGCCCGCTGCACGACCGCGGTCGGCTTCTCGTGGGCCTGCGTTGCGCAGAGCGGGTCTTGTCGGGCTGCCCTGAATCGCTCGCACGCGATTCCGGGTCGCGGCCCCCTGCCGAACACGCGGCGACCCTCGCTGGTCGAGTAGCCGCGGGACGCGGCGTGGCGAGAGCCACCGAGTACGAGGGGGATCTCGATGCGCCCGCTGTGCAGGCTGCTCCATCCGCAGGAGCCGGCTGAGGAGCCCCGGCTCAGGGCAGCAGGCGCGCGTCGCCCGCGTAGAGGTTGAAGCCGGAGCCGCGGCTGAAGCCGATCAGGGTGAGGCCGGAGTCGCGAGCCAGGTCCACCGCCAGCGACGACGGGGCACCGACCGCGGCGAGCAGGGGGATGCCGGCCATCACGGCCTTCTGCACCAGCTCGAACGAGGCGCGCCCCGATACCTGCAGCAGCGTCCCCCGCAACGGCAGCCGCCCCTCCCGGAGCCCCCAGCCGACCACCTTGTCCACGGCGTTGTGCCGCCCGACGTCCTCCCGGAGCACCAGCAGCGAGCCGTCCGCGTCGAACAGCCCGGCCGCGTGGACGCCGCCCGTCCGCTCGAACACCGCCTGCGCCTCGCGGAGCCGATCGGGGAGAGAGACCAGCAGCTCCCGCTCGACCCGCAGGTCGTCCTCCGCGACGCTCCACGCCGAGTCGGTGGCGACCGCTTCGAGCGACGCGAGCCCGCACACTCCGCACGAGCTCGTCGTGTACACCGACCGCTCGCGCTCGAGCAGCACGGCCTCCCGCCCGCCGCGGACGCTCGCGTCGACCACGTTGTACGTGTTCTCTCCCGGCTCGGAGCCGCTCGCGCAGTAGCGCATCGCCGCGAGCTGCTCCGACTCGGTGAGCACCCCCTCGGACACCAGGAATCCCGCGACCAGGTCGAAGTCGTCGCCGGGTGTGCGCATGGTCACGCTGAAGCGCCGTCCGCCGACGCGGATCTCGAGCGGCTCCTCGACGGCCAGGACGTCCTCGCGGCGTCGGGGCGGATCGCCGGCGCGGACGGCGGTCAGGCGGGTGCGGGCGACACTGCGGCTCATGGGTCTCCTCAGGCGGTGGAGGTCATCCTCCCACCGGGAACCGGGAGCGATGCCGGGGTGCGGACGTACGATGCAGGAATGGTCGATGACGCCGAGCCCCGCGAGAGTCCGATCGACGAGAGCCGCCTCTCCGTCCGGTCGCCGAAGAGACGCGCCGTCGGGATCCCCGGCGTCGCCCACGCCCTCGAGATCTCGCTCAAGCAGATGGGTCCGGTGCGCAGCGCCGAGACGCTCCTGCGGGTGAACCAGAAGGCCGGATTCGACTGCCCGGGCTGCGCCTGGCCGGAGGGCGACAAGCGCCACGTCGCCGAGTTCTGCGAGAACGGAGCGAAGGCGGTCGCCGAGGAGGCCACGCTCCGCACCGTCACATCGGCCTTCTTCGCCGCGCACCCCGTCGCGGAGCTGGAGGAGTGGGACGACTTCGCGCTCGGCCAGCAGGGCCGGCTCACGGAGCCGATGCTGCTCGAGGAGGGCGCGACGCACTACCGGCCCGTGGGCTGGGACGAGGCGCTCGACCTCGTGGCGGAGGAGCTGCGCGCCTGCGCGAGCCCTGACGAGGCGATCTTCTACACGTCCGGCCGGACCTCGAACGAGTCGGCCTTCGTCTACCAGCTGATGGTCCGCGGCTTCGGTACGAACAACCTGCCCGACTGCTCGAACATGTGCCACGAGTCCAGCGGATCCGCCCTCACCGAGACGATCGGGATCGGCAAGGGCTCGGTGAGCCTGCGCGACGTGGAGCGGGCTCCGCTGATCATCGTCGCCGGCCAGAACCCCGGAACGAACCACCCGCGGATGCTGACCGCGCTGGAGCGCGCCAAGCGCGCCGGCGGCACCATCGTGGCCGTGAATCCGCTGCCGGAGGCGGGGCTGCTCCGCTTCCAGAACCCGCAGACCGTCCGCGGCACCCTGGGCGACGGCACGGCCCTCGCCGACCACTTCCTCCAGGTCCGGCTGGGCGGCGACCAGGCCCTGTTCCAGGGTCTGGGCAAGGCGCTGCTCGAGGCGGAGGAGGCGCGCGGCGACGTCTTCGACCACGCCTTCATCCGCGAGAGCACCGGCGGCCTCGCCGAGTACCTCCACGGGCTGCGGGAGGTCCAGTGGGACGAGATCGAGCGGGCGAGCGGGATCGACGAGACGCGCATCCGCACCGTCGCCGAGCTGATCGCGGCGTCCGAGGGCACCGTCGTCTGCTGGGCGATGGGCCTCACGCAGCACGCGCACTCGGTCGCGACGCTCAAGGACGTCGTCAACGTGCTCCTGCTCACCGGCAACATCGGCAAGCCCGGCGCGGGCGTCTGCCCGGTGCGCGGCCACTCGAACGTGCAGGGCGACCGCACGATGGGCATCTTCGAGCGGATGCCGGACTCCTTCCACGACGCGCTCGACCGCGAGTTCTCCTTCTCCTCCCCGCGCGTGCACGGGACGGACACGGTCGCCGCGATCCGGGCGATGCGCGACGGGAAGGCCCGCGTGTTCATGGGGCTCGGCGGCAACTTCGCCCGCGCGACGCCCGACAGCGGAGTGACGGAGGCGGCGATGCGCTCGCTCGCCCTCACCGTGCACGTCTCGACCAAGCTCAACCGCTCGCACGTGGTCACCGGCCGGCGCGCGCTGATCCTGCCCACCCTCGGCCGCACCGACTCCGACGTGCAGCGCTCGGGCGAGCAGCGGGTCACGGTCGAGGACTCGATGAGCGCCGTGCACGCCTCCCGGGGCCGCCTGCGCCCGCCGAGCCCGGGCCTGCGCTCGGAGGTGGCGATCCTCACGGGGATCGCGGAGCGGCTGCTCGAGGGCCGCGAGAACGTCCCGCGGGTCGACTGGGCGGGACTGCGCGACGACTACCGCCGCATCCGCTCGCACATCGCCAACGTCGTCCCCGGCTTCGACGGCTTCGAGGCCCGGATCGACGTGCCCGGCGGCTTCGTCCTCCCGCACCCGCCGCGCGACTCGCGCCGCTTCGACACCCCCTCCGGTCTGGCCCGCTTCACCGCGAATCCGCTCGAGTACCCGCGGGTTCCGGAGGGCAGGCTGCTGCTGCAGACGCTGCGCTCGCACGACCAGTTCAACACCACGATCTACGGCAAGGACGACCGCTACCGCGGGATCCACGACGGCCGCCGGGTGGTGTTCGTCCACGCCGACGACGTCGCCGAGCTGGGCTTCGCGGACGGCGCGATGGTCGACCTGGTCTCGGAGTGGCCCGACGGCGTCGAGCGGCGGGCGGAGGCGTTCCGCGTCGTGGCGTACGACACGCCCCGCGGCTGCGCGGCCGCCTACTACCCCGAGACGAACGTCCTCGTACCGCTGGACTCGACCGCGAAGATCAGCAACACGCCGACCTCGAAGTCGGTCGTGATCCGCCTCGAACCGTCCGCGTAGGCCTCACCAGGGCAGCGGCAGCAGGCGCACCGAGTCGCCCGCTGCCGCTCCCGGTGCGGGCACGACGGCCACGGCCTCCGAGGCGGCGAGACCGGTGAGCATGTGCGAGCGGATGCCGGCGGATGCCCGCCAGCCGTCCTCGCCGGAGGAGACGGGCACGAGCACCGTGGTCCCCGCGCGCCCGAGCGGCTCGGCGAGGACGCCCCGGCCGAGGGGCCGGGCAGCGGCGCCGGACGCCGCGTCGAGGGCCGGCGGCAGGAAGGATACCGCCGCGAGCAGGGCGGCGAGCGGGTTGCCCGGCAGCGCGATCACCAGCGTCCCTCCCGGCAGCAGCGCAGCCATGGTCGGGTGGCCGGGGCGCATTCCGACGCCGTCGACGAGGACGCGCGCGCCCACCGCATCGAGGGCGCGACGGACCGCGTCCACCCGGGAGCGCCCGGTCCCGCCCGTCGTGAGGAGGATCGGCGCCGTGCCCGCCAGCAGCGTCCGTGCGATCGCCTCCTCGTCGTCGCCGCGGCGCACGACCTCTCCCACGGCTCCGCCCGAGAGCTCGACCAGCGCGGGCAGCAGCGGCGTGAACGCGTCGCGCACCCGTCCGGCGGGCGGCATCCCCTCGGTGTCGACCTCGTCCCCCGTGAGGAGCAGGTCGACCGCGGCGGTCGGGCGGACGTCGAGCGCGTCGATCCCGGCGACCGCGAGCAGGGCGAGGTGCGCGGGAGTGAGGCGGGTCCGGGCATCGACCAGCACGGCTCCGCGGGCGGCCTCGTCGCCCGCGCGCCGGACGTGGCGGCCGGGCGGGAGGGGCGCCCGCGCCGTGAGCAGGTCGTCGCGGACCGCGCCCTGCTCGGACGGCAGCACGGCGTCGCTCCAGTCGGGCACGGCGGCTCCGGTGACGATCGGCGCGGCGGTGCCGTCCTCGAGCGGCCAGGGCCCGGGTCCGCGCACGGCCCAGCCGTCCATGGCCGAGGAGTCGTAGTGGGGGAGCGGCCGGGCGGCGGTGACGGCGCGGTCGAGGACGGCTCCGCGGGCGTCGAGGAGGGGGACTGTCGAGACGCCGGAGCGCGCCACCGCTTCGCCGACGATCCGCCTGGCCTCGTCCCAGTCGGTCGCCTCGTGCCCGTGTGCGCTCATCCCGTCCATTCTCCCGGGGCTCGGGGCGGGCCCTGGGCAGGACCCGCCCC
Source organism: Rathayibacter sp. AY1F9 (assembly GCF_002932155.1). Classification (NCBI taxonomy): domain Bacteria; kingdom Bacillati; phylum Actinomycetota; class Actinomycetes; order Micrococcales; family Microbacteriaceae; genus Rathayibacter; species Rathayibacter sp. AY1F9. The sequence continues at coordinate 20,682 of NZ_PSVA01000034.1, forward strand.
GTCGGTCATCCCAGGTAGCCGTTCGGGTTCAGCACGAACTTCTTCGCGGCGCCCTTGTCGAAGTCGGCGTAGCCGCGGGGAGCGTCGTCCAGGCTGATCGCGGTGGCCTGGACCGCGTCGGCGATGTGGACCCGGTCGTGCAGGATCGCCATCATCAGCTGCCGGTTGTACTTCATGACCGGGCACTGGCCCGTGGTGAAGGACAGCGACTTCGCCCAGCCGAGCCCGAGGCGGATCGACAGCGAGCCCTCTTGGGCCGCCTCGTCGACTCCGCCCGGGTCGCCTGTGACGTAGAGGCCCGGGATGCCGAGGGCGCCGCCCGCCGCGGTGATCGACATCAGCGAGTTCAGCACCGTCGCCGGCGCCTCCTTCCCCGAGTCGGCGCCGTTGCCGTGCGCCTCGAAGCCGACGGCGTCCACTCCGCAGTCGACCTCGGGCACGCCGAGGATCTGCTCGATCTGGCCGGCCGGATCGCCCTTCGAGACGTCGACCGTCTCGCAGCCGAAGGAGCGCGCCTGCGCCAGACGCTCCTCGTTGAGGTCCGCGACGATCACGACGGCCGCTCCGAGCAGCTGCGCTCCGACCGCCGCGGCGAGTCCGACCGGTCCCGCTCCTGCGACGTAGACCGTGGAGCCGACGCCGACCCCGGCGGTCACCGCGCCGTGGAAGCCCGTCGGGAAGATGTCCGAGAGCATCGTCAGATCGAGGATCTTCTCGAGCGCCTGATCGCGGTCCGGGAACACCAGGAGGTTCCAGTCGGCGTAGGGGACCATCACGTACTCGGCCTGCCCGCCGACCCAGCCGCCCATGTCGACGTAGCCGTACGCGCTGCCCGGGCGGTCCGGATTCACGTTGAGGCAGATGCCGGTCTTGCGCTCCTTGCAGTTGCGGCAGCGGCCGCAGGCGATGTTGAACGGCACGGACACGATGTCGCCGACCTTGACGAACTCGACGTCGGGGCCGACCTCCACGACCTCGCCGGTGATCTCGTGGCCGAGCACGAGGTCCGACGGAGCGGTGGTGCGGCCGCGGACCATGTGCTGGTCCGAGCCGCAGATGTTGGTGGAGACGGTGCGGAGGATGGCGCCGTGCGGCAGCTTCCGCCCGATGTTCGCCGGATTGACGCCGGGTCCGTCCTTCAGCTCGAAGGTGGGGTAGTCGATGTCGATGACCTCGACGACTCCGGGGGACTTGTAGGCGACGGCTCTGTTGCCTGACATGCGGGGCTCCTTCAGATGGACGACCGCGGCGCAGTCGGCCGCGGGAGTCCTGCGCCGCTCTCGGTCCGAGCCGCGGCGCCGGGACTCGGGGGAACCGTACGGCGTCGACCTGGTGCCGGATCGAGGCCGGTGGAGTAGCGTCTCAGGAGGCGTGCGGACGCTCGTCCACCGCCCGGTGCGAGGCCGCGAGCGCCGCGTCGAGCGCGTCCCGTCCGCCCCCGGCCAGGCCCGCCGCGTAGCCCGCGAGGAACGTGGTCAGCGGAGCCGCCGGCCGGACCACTCCGTGCGCTGCGCGACCGGCGAGGGCGAGCAGGGCGTCCGGGTCCACCGGGACCTCGCCGAGGCCGAGCGCGGAGCACAGCTCGGCCCACCAGCCGGCGAGCACCTCCTCGGTGGGGCGGGCGCCGTCGGAGGCGGAGGGGCGGGGGCCGGTCGTGTCGTCCATCCGCTCAGTCTGCGCCGCGCGGGACCGGCAGGTCGATCCCGTGCCGGTGCGCGTCGGCGGGCGCGTCGACGTCGTCGGTCGTCCCTCCGGGCACCGTCACGAGCCGCGGGGGAAGGACCCGGAGGAGGGCGCGCACCGAGGCGCCGTCGGGATCGCCGAGCGCGGTGAGCGCTTCGACGAGGGCCGCTCGCCGGTGCACGCCGAGGAGCTGCTGGGCTCGGCCGCTCGCGTCGACGGCCAGGAGGGAGGCCTCGACGGCGCTCGATGCGACCTCGAGCAGCGTGTGCACGGCGGGAGCGGGGGCGACGAGATCGGCGGCGAGAACGACGACCCAGTCCGGAGCGCCCGGGCGGTCGAGCAGGGGCAGCGCGGCGGCCAGGCCCGCGACCGGGCCGCCGAACGGCGGATCCTCCTGGACGAGCTCGGCGCCGTCGACGGCCTGTGCGAGCGACGACGGTCCGGCCACGACCCTCCGCTCGGCTCCGCGCACGGCTGCGAGGGCGGTGCCGAGGAGCGTCGACTCGCGTTGCCGGAGGAGCGGCTTGACCGCGCCGCCGAGGCGGGAAGCGCGTCCGCCGGCGAGCACGACCGCGTCGAAGCGGGGGAGCGGAGGCGGCGGGAGCACGGGACCGAGGCTACGCGCGCTCGGAGGTCCGCCGTCCCGGCTGCGGTGTCGGAGGTCGCGGCTACTCTTGTCGGGTGGTAGCAGCCCTGTATCGCCGGTACCGGCCCGAGACGTTCGCCGAGATGATCGGCCAGTCCCAGGTGACGGATCCGCTCATGACGGCGCTCCGCACCAACCGCGTCAACCACGCCTACCTCTTCAGCGGCCCCCGCGGCTGCGGCAAGACCACCTCGGCGCGCATCCTCGCCCGCTGCCTCAACTGCGCGACGGGCCCGACCGACACCCCCTGCGGCGTCTGCGACAGCTGCGTCGAGCTCAGCCGCGAGGGCCAGGGCTCGCTCGACGTGGTCGAGATCGACGCGGCGAGCCACAACGGAGTCGACGACGCGCGCGATCTGCGCGAGCGCGCCATCTTCGCCCCGGCGCGCGACCGCTTCAAGATCTTCATCCTCGACGAGGCGCACATGGTCACGCCGCAGGGCTTCAATGCGCTGCTCAAGATCGTGGAGGAGCCGCCGGAGCACGTGAAGTTCATCTTCGCGACCACGGAGCCGGACAAGGTCATCGGCACGATCCGCTCGCGCACGCACCACTACCCGTTCCGGCTCGTCCCGCCGGCGCAGATGCTCGACTACACGCAGGAGCTCTGCGAGCGCGAGGGCGTGCACGTGGCGGCCGGCGTGCTGCCGCTCGTGGTCCGCGCGGGCGGCGGGTCCGTCCGCGACACGCTCTCCCTGCTCGACCAGCTGATGGCCGGCTCCGAGGCCGAGACCGTCGAGTACGAGCGGGCCGTCGCCCTCCTCGGCTACACCCACGGCGCCCTGCTCGACGAGGTGGTCGACGCGCTCGCCGAGCACGACTCCGCCGAGGCGTTCGGAGCGGTCGACCGCGTCATCCAGACGGGGCAGGACCCGCGCCGCTTCGTCGAGGACCTGCTCGAGAAGCTCCGCGACCTGATCGTCGTCGCGGCGACCGGGGGAGCGGCCTCGGCCGTGCTCCGCGGCGTCTCGCAGGACGAGCTCGACCGCATGGCCGGCCAGTCGCGCGCGCTCGGCCTGGCCGAGCTCTCGCGCATCGCCGACGTGGTCAACGAGGCCCTCACCGAGATGACCGGTGCGACCTCGCCGCGCCTGCACCTCGAGCTGATGATCGCCCGCACCCTGGTGCACGGCACCGGCGCCGGCATCGCGCCCGCTGCGGCCCAGGAGGAGCGCCCGCGGCACGTGGCCGCGCCGCGCGAGTCCGCGGCGCCCGCCCCGCGGTCGTCCGAGGCGTCGCGCGCGTCCGAGCCGTCCCGTGCGCCCGAGCCCCACCACGCCTCGCACGCCGCCGCTCCCGGCTCGGTGCCCGAGTCCATCGCGGCCGCTCCGCGCACCGAGGCGCCGGTGACGGCGTCCGCACCGGTCGCTGCGCCGCCGGTGACGGCGCCCGACGAGACGGCGGCCGCCCCGGAGGCGGACGAGTCCGCGCCGGCCGAGTCAGGACGCCCCCGCGCGACGACCGCCGCGGCGGCTCGTCCGGAGCCGGTCGAGCAGGAGCCGTCGGATCAGGCCGCTGCGTCCACTGAGGCGGCCGCCGCCTCCGCGGCCGCCGCCTCCGCACCCGCTGCGGCCGCGGGCGACGCACCCGCCGACGGCGCGGTCACCCTCCAGCGGATGAAGGACACCTGGCCCGAGATCCTCGAGGTCGTGCAGAAGGCGAAGATGACCGCCTGGCTGGTGGCCTACACCGCCCAGGTGCGCGCCCTCAAGGACGACGTGCTGACCCTCTCGTTCCCGAGCCAGAACGACGTCGAGTCGTTCAAGATGCCGGGAACCGCGGGGCAGCCCGGAGTCAGCGAGTACCTGCGTCAGGCGATCCAGCAGGTCCTCGGCCTGCGGGTGAAGTACATCGCCCGCGTCGAGCCTCGCGCAGCCGCCCCGGAGGCCGAACGCGCCGCCGTCGAGGCGACCGCCGCGCCCGCTCCGGCTGCGCCGATCCCGGCCGCGACCGGCTCCGACGGCTGGGCCACGGTGGCGATCCCCGCCGATCCGACCCCTGCGGCCGAGGCGGCTGCTCCCTCCGCTCCGGTGGAGGCCCCCGCCGCGGCCGCCGAGCCGGTGCGCGCCGCCCCCCTCGCCGCCGCTGAAGCCGCTCCCGCCGGCGACGAGCCCCCGTTCGACGAGGAGCCGCCGGAGGAGGACATGCCGCCGGTCGAGCCGCCGATGCCCGATTCCTGGGCGACCGTCGCACCTCCCGGCGAGCCCGCCGCCGCGCGCCCGGTCACCCGCACGACCCGCTCGGCGACCGCCGACGGCCGTCA
>NZ_PSVA01000035.1:0-25088 GCF_002932155.1 Rathayibacter sp. AY1F9
CGACCGCGAAGCAGAGCCCACCCACCACCGCGACCGCGAAGCGGAGCACTCCCCCACGGCGACCGCGAAGCGGAGCCCACCCAGACCCGACCGCGAAGCAGAGCCCACCCACCACCGCGACCGCGAAGCGGAGCACTCCCCCACGGCGACCGCGAAGCGGAGCCCACCCAGACCCGACCGCGAAGCGGAGGCCCTCCCGCGGCGAACGCGAAGCGGAGCCGTCCCCAGTGCGCGTCCTGGTGGGCGGTCGGCGGGGCCTGGTGGGGTCGATCGCAAGGCGGAGGCGTCGGGCGTAGCGGCGCTACGTTCGTCGCCGACAACGCCGCGAGGGACCCCGCCAGGCCCCGCCGATCACATGCCGGTGTCGAGGCCGGAGTAGGCGTGGAGTCCCTTGAAGAACACGTTGACGACGCCGAAGTTGAACATGACGGCGGCGAAGCCGACGATGGCGAGCCAGGCGGAGGGGGTGCCGCGCCAGCCGCGGGTGGCGCGGGCGTGGATGTAGCCGGCGTAGATGGTCCAGATGATGAAGGTCCAGACCTCCTTGGTGTCCCAGCCCCAGTAGCGGCCCCAGGCCTTCTCGGCCCAGACGGCGCCGGCGATGAGCGTGAAGGTCCAGAGGATGAAGCCGAGGATCGTGACGCGGTAGGCGAGGTTCTCGAGGGTGAGGGAGCTGGGCAGGGTGCGCAGGAAGCGGAGGACCGAGCGGGGGCTGTCGCCGGAGGATTCGCGGCGGGCCTGGAGGAGCTGGGTGACCGAGAGCGCGAAGCCGAGGGCGAAGAACGCGGTGCCGAGGATCGCGACGAGCACGTGGATGACCAGCCAGTAGGACTGGAGTGCCGGCGGGAGCGGGACGACGGCGACGTAGTAGTTGACGGTCGCGATGCCGAGGAGCACCAGGACGAGGCCGGTGATGAACGCTCCGAGGAAGCGGAGGTCCCAGCGCAGCTGGACGGCGAGGAAGACGCCGATGATGATGAGCGTCCCGGTCATCGAGAACTCGTACATGTTCGCCCAGGGGACGCGGCCGGCGGCGACGCCGCGGAGGACGGTCGCGGCGAGGTGGAGCACGAAGCCGAGGAGCGTGAGCGAGAACCCGATGCGCATGGTCTTCGAGCGGGCGGGGGCGCGGTAGACCTCGTCCTCGACGCGGCTGCCGATGCGGGAGAGCGTCGCGGTGCGTCCGGAGCCTGCGGCGGCGACGGTGGCCTTGCCGCTGGCCGCGCGGTCGGCGGCGGCCGCGGAGGCGACGCGCTCCGCCTCCTGTACGACCTCGATCGACTCGCCGTCGGCCAGGGAGGCGCGGCGGGCGAGGTCGATCGCGAAGAAGACGAACGCCATGGCGTAGATGCCCATGGCGGAGGAGAGGCACAGCACCGAGTACTGCGAGAGGGTCGCGATCACCTCCTCAGGGTAATCGCTCGCCGCCCCGCCCGCCCCTTCGCGCTTGCACAGACTCGGCCCCTGCCCAGCCGGGCGGCGCCTGTGGAGGGGCCTCCGGGGCGTCCGGGAGGCGGGTCAGTCGAGCGGGGCGTGCCGGTCGGCGATCGTCCGCACGGCGCGCACCAGCTGGGGGTCCTCGCCGCGGGCGAGTCCCGCGTACTCGAGGAGGAGGCCGCCGTCGTGCTGGGCGGTCGCCTTCACCCACACGCGGCGCCGCGGGACGAACAGCGAGGTGAGGAGTCCGGCGAGCACGAGGATCGCGAAGAGCAGCACCCAGCCCTGGGTCGCGTCGTGGTGGATGTCGAACGAGGCGAAGCGCTTGACGCTGTCGGTGCCGATCCGCGTCGGGTCGGCGCCCGTGTTGTCGAAGGTCACGCTGCCGAGCCCGTTCGGGAGCTCGGCCGTGTCGCCGGGCTTGAGGGTGATCGGCGCGACGCCGGTGGTGCCGCCGGTGAGCCGGGTCAGCGAGTCGGTGTTGAGCACGTAGACGGATGTGGGCACTCCCCCGTCGAGGCCGAGGTCGCCCGCGAAGACGTTCAGCGAGAGCACGGGGTACTGCAGGTCGGGGAAGATCGAGGTCGACGCCCCGGAGGCCAGCGTGTCCTGCGTCGGGTAGAAGAAGCCGGTGAGGCCCAGCTGCTCCGAGAGCCCGTCCGGCACCTTCACGACGCCGACGGAGGTCAGGTTCGCGTCCTGCGGGAGGAACGGCACCGAGTCGGTGAAGATCGCCCGGCCCGAGGGGTCTCGGACCGTGATCGTCGGGGCGTAGCCGTTGCCGAGGAGGTAGACGTTCGTGCCGCCGATCGCGAGCGGGTCGTTGACCTTGATCGTGCGGTCCTCGGTGCCCCCGCCGCGCTCGGAGGTCGTGACGTTCGCGGTGAAGTCGACGGGCTGGCCGAGCGCCGACTGGTTCTGCTCCTCGTACTTCACGTCGAGGCTGTCGAGGGTCAGCTGGTACGGGTCGAGCTGGCTGCTGTCGAAGAAGCGGCCGGGGTTGAAGGAGTCGTAGGCCGCGAGGTTGTTCGCGAACCCCTGGGAGCCCTCGACCAGCACGCGCTGCCCGCTGTAGCCGAACCCGCCGCCCACTCCGACGGCGACGAGGATGCCGACCAGGGCGGAGTGGAAGACCAGGTTGCCGGTCTCGCGGAGGTAGCCGCGCTCGGCCGAGACGCTCGACCAGCGGCCGCGCGGGTCGTCGTAGCGCTCGACGCGGTAGCCCGCCCGGCGCAGGACGGAGTGGGCGGAGGCGACGGCCTCCTCCTCCGTCGCGCCCTCGACCTCGCGGACGGTGTAGCCGGCGAGGCGCTGCAGGCGCGCGGGGGTGCGCGGCGGCCGCGACTGCATCGCCTGGAAGTGGTGGCGCGTGCGCGGGACGATGCAGCCGATCAGGGAGATGAACAGCAGCAGGTAGATGCTCGAGAACCAGGCGGAGGTGTAGGTGTCGAACGCCTGCACCCTGTCGAGCAGGGGCGCGAGGTCGGGGTTGTCGACGAAGTACTGGGTCACGCCGTTGGGGTCGGAGGAGCGCTGCGGCACGAGCGATCCGGGGACCGCCGCGATCGCCAGCAGCAGCAGAAGGAACAGCGCCGTGCGCATGCTGGTGAGCTGGCGCCACATCCACCGGAGCCAGCCGGTGAACCCGAGCGCCGGCTGCGTGACGGTGCCGTCGGAGTCGTAGTGGTCGGCGGGGCGGAAGGAGGCGTCCGTCCTCCGCTGCGCGGCCTCGTCGGGGCGGCGCGTGCTCTCCTCGGGCTCAGATCGCCGGCTGGAAGCCATCGATCACCGCCGAGAGGGATCCGTAGACGAGGGTGTTCCAGATGCCCGTGACCATCAGGACTCCGATCAGGACGAGGGCGGCGCCGCCGAGGATGTTGACCACGCGGATGTGGCGCTTCACGAAGGCGAGCGTGCTGGTCACCCAGCTGAAGCCGAAGGCGACGAGGAGGAAGGGGATGCCGAGTCCGAGGCAGTAGACCAGGGCGAGGAGGGCGCCGCGCCAGGGCGAGCCCACGCCGTAGCTGAGGGCGAGGATCGAGCTCAGCGTCGGGCCGAGGCAGGGCGTCCAGCCGACGCCGAAGACGATGCCGAGCAGCGGCGCTCCGATCAGCCCGGTGGCGGGACGGATCCCGGGCCGGAGCGTGCGCTGGAGGATCGAGAACTGCCCGATGAAGACGAGCCCCATCGCGATCACGACGAGCCCGAGGACGCGGGTGATCAGGTCGGTGTACTGGCGCAGCCAGAAGCCGACCGTGCCCGCCGCCGCCCCGTAGAGGACGAACACCAGCGAGAATCCGAGCACGAAGAGGAGGACCCCCAGCACGACCCGGCGGCGTCCGCGGGCCGCCCGCTCGTCGGCGTCGGTGAATCCGCCGACGTAGGCGAGGTAGCCGGGCACCAGCGGGAGCACGCAGGGCGACGCGAAGGACACGAGCCCGGCCAGGAGCGCGATCGGCACGGCCAGCAGGAGCTGACCGCTGACGACGATGTCGCCCACGCCGCTACTCCTCCTCGGCGAGCGTGTCGCCCACGAGGGTCGAGAGGATCGACGCCTCCTGGAGCTGGCCGAGGATGCGCGACGCGACGCGCCCCTCCCTGTCGAGGACGAGCGTCGTGGGCACGGCGTTCGGCGGGACGGTGCCGGTGAAGGCGAGCTGCACCGACGAGTCGGTGTCGACGATGGAGGGGTAGCCGAGCCCGAACGTCTCGGCGAAGGCGGCCGCGGTGGGGGCCTGATCGCGCACGTTGACGCCGACGAACGACACGCCCTTGTCGGCGAACTCCGTGTTCACCGTCTCGAGGTCAGCGGCCTCGGCGCGGCACGGGGCGCAGCTGGCGTACCAGAAGTTGACGACGACGACCTGCCCGGCGAGGTCGGCGGAGTCGATGGTGGCGCCGGTCTCGTCGGTGCCGGAGAAGACGATGGGGTCGTCCCGGTCGGCGGCGGCGATCTCGGTGACGGTGCCGTCCCCCGAGATGTAGCCCTTGTTGCTGCCGTTGCGGTACTGGTCGGCGAGCGGATCCTCGGAGCAGCCCGTCAGCGCGAGCGCGGCGGCCAGCGCGAGGACGCCCGCTGCGCGGAGCCGCCCCGTCCGGCGCATCAGACCGCTCCCACGTCGGTGGCCAGGCCCTGCAGGCCGGCGGCCGGGTCGGAGTAGCCGACCTCGACGAAGCCGTCCCCGCGCCGCTCGAGGGTCGTGATGCTCGAGAGGGCGCAGCGGCGCTTGCGCGGATCGTGGAAGAGGCGCTCTCCGGCGAGGGCGCGGTGGACCGTCCAGATGGGGAGCTGGTGGCTGACGATCGCGGCGTCGCCCTCCTCGGTGCTCTGCCACGCCGACTCGATCGCCGCGTACATCCGCGCCGAGATGGAGAGGTACGGCTCGCCCCAGCTGGGCTCGAAGGGGTTGCGGAGCCAGGGCCAGTGCTTGGGGTTCCGCAGGGCGGAGCTGCGCGCGGCGAGGGACTTCCCCTCGAAGCGGTTGCTCGGCTCGATCACCCGCTCATCGGTGCGGATCTCGAGCTCGAACGCCTGCGAGATGGGCTGCGCGGACTCCTGCGTGCGCTGGAGCGGCGACGCGATCAGCGCCGTGAGGTGGCGCCGGCGCTCGAGCAGGTCGTCGGCGGCGGAGCGGGCCATGCGGTGGCCCAGATCCGAGAGCCGGAAGTTCGGGAGTCGTCCGTAGAGGACCCGGTCGGGGTTGAACACCTCGCCGTGCCGCACGAGATGGATCTGATCGGCAACCACGAGCGTCAAGTGTACGGAACGCGGCGTGGGGGAACGCCGGGAAAAGGGTCGCCTGAGCCGGACCTGAGCGGAGCCTCAGCGCCGCGCCGAGACCGCCGCCGACAGCCGCCGCACGAGCGGTCCGGGCAGGTGCCGTACCACGGCCATCGGGACCCCGAAGCGCACCGACGGCACCGAGACGACGGAGCCGCGCGCGACGTCGCGGAGGAACTCCTCCACCACCGCGTCCGCATCGAGCCAGAGGAAGGAGGGGATGGAGGAGGTGTCCATCGCCGCCCGCTCGTGGAACTCGGTGCGCACCCAGCCCGGGCAGAGCGCGGCCGAGCGGACGCCGGTGCCGCGCAGCTCGACGGCCAGCGACTGCGCGAAGGCGGTCGCCCACGCCTTCACCGCGGAGTAGGGACCGAGGTGCACGAAGCCCGCGACGCTCGAGACCGTGAGGATCGCGCCGCGGCCGCGGGTGGTCATCGCCTCGGCCGCCGCGCCCGAGAGCACGGCGACCGAGCGCACCATCACCTCGAAGGCGCGGTCCTGGGCGGCGACGTCCGGCTCGGCGAAGGTCCCGTCGATCCCGAAGCCGGCGTTGTTGACGAGGACGCGGACCGGACGGGCCGGATCGACGAGCCGCGCGCGCACGCGCTCGACCTGCTCGCGGTCGCCGAGGTCCGCGGGCAGGACCTCGACCGCCGCGGCGCCGAGGCCGCGCAGTCCGGCCGCCGCCTCCTGGAGGCGCTGCTCGCTGCGGGCGACGAGGACGAGGCTCCAGCCGCGGCGCGCGAACGCCCGGGCGAAGGCGAGGCCGATGCCGGAGGACGCGCCGGTGATCAGTGCGGTGCTCATGCTCCGACGCTACCCGTCGCCGCCCGGCGGCCCCCGAGTAGACTCCCCTACCGTGACCGACGAGACCCGCCTCCCCCGAACCACTGTCAAGAAGCTCGCCGCGCTCGAGGACGGACCCGTCCGCGTGTCCGGCTGGGTCGAGACCGTGCGCGACCAGAAGAAGGTGCAGTTCGTCGTCCTGCGCGACGAGTCCGGTGCCGTGCAGCTGGTGAACCCGACCGTGCGCGAGGCCGTCGAGGGCGACGACGCGTCGGCTGCGCGCCTCGCGATCACCGAGGAGATCTCCGGCCTCGCCCAGGGCTCCTTCATCACCGTCACCGGCGCGCTCAAGCACGACGAGCGCGTGAAGCTGGGCGGCATCGAGGTCAAGCTCGAGACGCTCGAGGTCGTCGCCGCGTCGATCCCGGAGGCGCCGATCGCGCCCGACTCCGGCATCGACAAGCGGATGGACTGGCGCTTCCTCGACCTGCGCCGTCCCGAGCAGAACCTCATCGCCCGCGTGCAGACCACGTTCGAGCACGCGCTGCGCACGTACTGGATCGAGCACGACTTCATCGAGATCCACACCCCGAAGCTCATGGCGAGCGCCTCGGAGTCGCGGGCCGAGCTCTTCGAGGTCGAGTACTTCGAGACGAAGGCCTATCTGGCGCAGAGCCCCCAGTTCTTCAAGCAGATGGCGCAGCCCGCCGGCTTCGGCAAGGTCTTCGAGGTCGGCCCCGCCTTCCGCGCCGACCCGAGCTTCACCTCGCGTCACGCGACCGAGTTCACGAGCGTCGACGCCGAGGTCTCCTGGATCGACTCGCACGAGGACGTCATGGAGCTGCACGAGCAGCTGATGGTCGCCGGCCTCACCGCCGTCGTCGAGAAGCACGGCGCCGAGGTCAAGGCGCTCTTCGACATCGACCTGACCGTCCCGACCACGCCGTTCCCGCGCATCCCGCTCGCCGAGGCCAAGCGCATCGTCGCCGAGCGCGGCTACGAGGTGCCCCGCGCCGACGACGACATGGACCCCGAGGGCGAGCGCCGCATCGCGGCCTACGTGCAGGAGGAGTTCGGGCACGACTTCGTGTTCCTCACCGACTACGCGTCGAGCATCCGGCCGTTCTACCACATGCGCCGCGAGGGCGACGGGACGATCACCAACAGCTACGACCTCATCTACAACGGCGTCGAGATCTCGACCGGAGCGCAGCGCGAGCACCGCGTCGACGTCCTCGTCGAGCAGGCCCGCGAGAAGGGCCTGGACCCGGAGGAGCTCGAGTTCTACCTCGACTTCTTCCGCTACGGCGTCCCGCCGCACGGCGGCTTCGGCATGGGCCTCTCGCGCGTGATCATGCTGATGCTGAACCAGGCGAACCTCCGCGAGGTCACCTACCTGTTCCGCGGCCCGACCCGCCTGCTGCCCTAGGCGCGCACCACGGTCGAGGGAACCCCGGACCATCGAGACCGCCGCGGACGGCGGGTCCCCTCGACGGGCCGGGGTTCCCTCGCGCCAGCGGCTAGGGAGCCGGCAGCACCACGAGGTCGAGGTAGTCGGCCAGGCACGCCACCATGTCCACCGCGTCGCGCTCGAGCAGCCACTGCAGCTGCACGCCGTCCCAGAGCGCGATGATCGACGCCGCCACCCGCTCCGGATCGGACCCCTCGCGGAGGCGCCCGGCGGCCTGGAGCTCGCGCAGCTCGGCCGTGTACTCGCTGCGGAGCCGGCGGAACCGCGCGGCGAAGAAGTCGCGCCCCGGGTGCTCCTGCGTCGTCGACTCGCCGCAGAGCACGGCGTACAGCTCGATCACTCCGGGCGCCGTCTCGTTGTAGCGGGTCTGCCGCAGGATGCCGGCGACCAGCCCCTCCTCCGGGTCCGGCGGCGAGGAACCGTCGCCCGTGATCAGGTCGCGGTGCTCGAGGACCGCGAAGAGCAGGTCGGTCTTCGACGGGAAGTAGTGCAGGAGGCTCGTCTGGCTGAGCCCGACGCGGTCGGCGACCTCCTGGAGGGAGCCGCGGGCGTAGCCCCGCGCGGCGAAGACCTGGTGGGCGGCCTCGATGATGGCGCGGCGGCGCTCGGCCGACTTCGCGTACGGGCCGCGTCGCCTCGTCGCCTCCGCCATCGACCCCTCCTCCGCACTGGAGGCGCCTCGCCGTGCCCCTCGAACGGCCAGCGTAGCGGCGGCGGAGGAGCAGTGCCGCCAATTTCGAGTAGCTACTCGAATTCGTGGTAGCGTCCCGATCATCGCCGGGTGAGACTCCCCGGCTCTCCACCACGACGAAGTGAGGGAAGATGCATCCGTTCACCCGGAGACAGCTCATCGCCGCCGGTCTCGGCACCGCGGCACTCGGGAGCCTGACGGCCTGCGCGACACCGGGCACCGTCTCGGTCAACACGGCGCCGACGATCGCCCCGGCCACCGGCCCGGTCCGCCTGCAGTACTGGGGCTGGCTGAAGGACCTGCAGAAGGTCTGCGACGTCTGGAACGCCTCGCACCCCGAGATCCAGGTCGAGGCCGTCTGGATCCCCGGCGGCAACGCGGGCGGGTACCAGAAGCTCTACTCGGCCCTCGCCGCGGGCGGCGGGCCCGACCTCGGCCAGGTCGAGATCCGCTCCGTCCCCGAGTTCATGCTCGTCAACGGCCTCGTCGACCTCACCCGGTACGGCGTCGAGCAGTACCGCGACCTGTACGACCCCACGCTCTGGGGCCAGGTCAGCTACACCGGCGGCGTCTACGGCATCCCGCAGGACAGCGGCCCGATGGCGCTCTTCTACCAGCCCGAGGTGTTCGGGAAGGTGGGTGCGGAGCCGCCGACGACCTGGGACGACTGGGCAGCGGTGGCGACGGAGCTGCGCGGAGCCGGCTCCTACATCGACTGCTTCCCCCTCGCCGACGCCTCGGTCTTCGCCGCGTTCGCGACGCAGGCCGGTGCGCAGTGGCTGCGCCCGGAGGAGGACGGCTGGGTCATCGACATGACCGACGACGCCACGACGCGCGTCGCCTCCTTCTTCGACACGGCCATCGACCAGGACCTGGTGCAGACCGGCTACGGCGCCTACTCCCCCGCGTGGTTCGCGGCCGCGGCGAAGGGCGGCATCGCCTCCTGCGCCACCGGCAGCTGGGGCGACGCCCTGATCGAGGGGGTCAGCGGAGGCGCGGGCAAGTGGCGCGCGGCTCCCATGCCCGTCTGGGGCGACACCGGCTTCGGCTCGAGCTTCCTCGGCGGATCGACCGCCGCGGTGTTCTCGAGCAGCAAGCACCCGGAGGAGGCGATCGAGTTCGCCGTCTGGATGACCACCACGCAGGAGGGCATCGACGCGATGATCGCCAACAGCGGCATCGGCTGGTCTCCCGCGGTCGGCGAGATCGGCACGGCCCGCAAAGGTCCGAGCGACTTCTTCAGCGGGCAGAACTACAACGAGGACGTCCTCGTGCCCGCATCGAAGGAGCAGAACCCGGACTGGTCCTGGTGGCCCGTCACGCAGCAGTCCTTCAACATCCTCAGCGACGGCTTCCGGAAGAAGGCGTCCGGGCTCTCGCTCGTGGACGCGGTCGCCGAGGCGGAGCAGCAGATCATCACGGTCTTCGAGAACAAGGGCCTGAGCATCAGGAGGGCCTCCGCATGACCACCACGACTTCCCCCGCCGCCGCCGCGGTCGCGGCCACCACGCGGACGCCGGGCGCGCCCCGGCGCAGCCGCGCGGTCGCCCGCGCCCCGTGGATCCTCCTCGGACCCTTCCTGGCCCTGTTCGTCCTCACGTTCATCGTCCCGATCGTCGTCGCCGTCGGCTCCAGCTTCACGAAGGTGACGCGCTCCGGCCTCTTCGGCGAGGCCGGGGTCACCAGCGGGTTCGCGGGCTTCGACAACTACGCGCAGGCCCTCGCCGACGGCAACTTCATCGCCTCCATCGGGCGGATGTTCCTCTTCGGCATCGTCCAGGTGCCGGTGATGATCGCCCTCTGCACCGTCCTCGCGCTGATGCTCGAGTCGGCGTCGGCGAAGTTCCCCGGCTTCTTCCGGGCGGCCTACTTCCTCCCCTACGGAGTGCCCGGAGTGATCGCGACGATCCTGTGGTCGTTCCTCTACGTGCCCGGCCTCAGCCCGCTCATCGACGCGGCGAACGTGGTCGGGCTCCAGCCCGACTTCCTCGGTGCGGACACGGTGCTCTGGTCGATCGCGAACATCTCGCTCTGGAGCTACACCGGCTACAACATGCTGATCATCGTCGCCCAGCTCAAGGCGATCCCGGTCGAGCTCTACGAGGCGGCGAAGGTCGACGGCGCCTCCACCTGGCGCGTCGCCCGCAGCATCCAGCTGCCGCTCATCCGCCCCGCGCTGGTGCTGACGACGATCTTCTCGATCATCGGAACGCTCCAGCTGTTCGCCGAGGCGCAGGTGCTGAAGACGGTCGCTCCGGCGATCGACAGCCAGTACACGCCGAACCTCAGCGCGTACACCACGGCCTTCGCCTACAACGACTACAACGTCGCCGCCGCCCAGGCCGTCCTGATCGCGCTGGTCGCGTTCCTGCTCTCCTTCACGTTCCTCTCGATCTCGAACAGGAGGTCGTCATGAGCCGCACCGAGACCCCGCCGACCACGACCACCGGAGTCGTCACCGCCGACCGCCCCGTGAAGGCCGGACGCGGGCCCGACCGCTCGGCCGGCCGCAACCGCGCCTCGACCATCATCGTCACCGCGATCCTCGTCGTCGTGGCGGTCTACTTCCTCATCCCCGTCTACTGGGTCGTCGTCGCGGCGACCAAGACGACCGAGGACCTCTTCGCCACCTACGGCTTCTGGTTCGCCCCGACGTTCGCGCTCTGGGACAACCTGACGCAGGTGCTGACCTACGGCGACGGCATCTTCGTCCGCTGGTTCCTCAACTCCGTCCTCTACGCCGGAGTGGGCGCCCTGCTCGCGACCTACCTCGCCGCGGCGGGCGGCTACGCGCTGGCCAAGTACGAGTTCCGCGGCAGCAGGCTCGTGTTCGGGACGATCCTCGCGGGCGTCCTGGTGCCGGGCACCGCGACCGCTCTGCCGCTGTTCCTGCTCTTCAGCCAGATGGGCATCGCGAACACCTACTGGAGCGTGCTGATCCCCTCGCTCGTCTCGCCGTTCGGGCTGTTCCTCTGCCGGATCTACGCTCAGGCGACCGTGGACACCGCGATCATCGAGGCGGCGCGCATCGACGGCGCCGGGGAGCTGCGGATCTTCCACACGCTCGGGCTGCGCATCCTGACTCCCGCGCTGGTCACCGTGTTCCTCTTCCAGCTGGTCGGGATCTGGAACAACTACTTCCTGCCCCTGGTGATGCTCTCGGACACGAACCTGTTCCCGATCACACTGGGACTGAACAACTGGCTCGGACAGGTCGACCGCCTGCCCGAGTTCTACGAGCTGACGACCGGCGGCGTCCTGCTGTCGATCATCCCGCTCGCCATCGCCATGATCGTGCTGCAGCGCTTCTGGCGCGGCGGCCTGACGGAAGGCTCCGTGAAGTGACGACTCCCCCGACGACCTCCCACTACCTGACGGACACCGGGCCGGGCTCCGGCCGCCGCCGGGCCCCCCGCTCGTGGCTGCACACCGACGCCCCGGCGCTCCCGCTGGACGGGGAGTGGCGCTTCCGCCTGCTCCCCGCCGCTCCGGGGACCCCGGGCGGCGCCGGCGTGCTGCCGGAGGGCGAGGGCGTGGACGCCGTCGGGGACGAGTCGTTCGACGACTCCGGCTGGGATCTGATGCCGGTGCCCTCGCACTGGGTGCTGCAGGGCGACGGGCGCTACGGACTGCCGGCCTACACGAACGTGCAGTTCCCGTTCCCGACCGAGCCGCCGTTCGTGCCGGACGCGAACCCGACGGGCGACTACCGCCGCACTGTCGTGGTTCCGGAGGAGTGGGACTCCGCCGAGGCGGTCGTCCTGCGCTTCGACGGGGTCGAGTCCCGCTACCGCGTCTGGGTCAACGGCGTCGAGATCGGGATCGGCTCCGGCAGCCGGCTCGCGCAGGAGTTCGACGTCACCGGCGTCGTCCGCCCGGGCGAGAACCTCGTCGTGGTCCGCGTGCACCAGTGGTCGGCCTCGAGCTACGTGGAGGACCAGGACCAGTGGTGGCTGCCGGGGATCTTCCGCTCGGTGCACCTGCTCGCGCGCCCCGTCGGCGGGATCGAGGACGTGTGGCTGCGCTCCTCCTTCGCCGGCGGCGCGGGCCGCATCGAGGCGGAGGTGACCGCCGCGGCCGACGCGTTTCCGCTGACGCTGCGCGTGCCCGGGCTCGGGATCGAGACGGTCTGGGCCTCGGCGGAGGAGATCGCCGCGATCGAGGTGCCCGAGGTCGAGCCGTGGTCGGCGGAGGCTCCGCGCCTCTACGACGCGACGCTCGCCTCAGCCGGCGAGACGGTCTCGCTGCGGCTCGGCTTCCGCACGGTCGAGATCCGCGGCGACCGCTTCCTGGTCAACGGCGAGCGCGTCGTCTTCCACGGAGTCAACCGCCACGAGACGCACCCCGACCGCGGTCGAGCGTTCGACGAGGACTCCGCCCGCGAGGACCTCGCGATGATGAAGCGCTTCAACGTGAACGCCATCCGCACCAGCCACTACCCGCCGCATCCCCGTCTGCTCGACCTCGCCGACGAGCTCGGCTTCTGGGTGGTCCTCGAGTGCGATCTCGAGACCCACGGCTTCGAGCGGGTCGGCTGGGCGGGCAACCCCAGCGACGACCCCGCCTGGCGCGAGGCCTACCTCGACCGCATCGAGCGGACCGTCGAGCGCGACAAGAACCACCCGAGCATCGTGCTCTGGTCCCTCGGCAACGAGGCGGGCACCGGCGCGAACCTCGCCGCGATGTCCGCCTGGGTGCACGGCCGCGACCCCGAGCGCCCCGTCCACTACGAGGGCGACTACACCGGCGCGTACACCGACGTGTACTCGCGGATGTACTCCTCGATCCCCGAGACCGAGCGGATCGGCACCGACGGCTCGCTCACTCCGCTGCTCGGCTGCTCCCCCGGCGAGTCCGCTCGGCAGCGCTCCAAGCCCTTCCTGCTCTGCGAGTACGTGCACGCGATGGGCAACGGCCCGGGAGCGATCGACCAGTACGAGGACCTCGTCGACCGCTTCCCGCGGCTGCACGGCGGCTTCGTCTGGGAGTGGCGCGACCACGGCCTGCGGGCGCGCACGCCGGAGGGCGTCGAGTACTACGCGTACGGCGGCGACTTCGGCGAGGTGGTGCACGACGGCAACTTCGTGATGGACGGCATGGTGCTCTCCGACGGCACGCCCAGCCCGGGCCTGTTCGAGTGGAAGCAGATCGTCGCTCCGGTGCGCCTCACGGTCCGCGGCGACGGCGTCGTCATCGAGAACCGCCGACACGACGCCTCCACCGCCGATCTGCGCTTCGCGTGGCGGGTCGAGCGGGACGGGCGGGTCACCGCGGAGGGAGTGCTCGACGCCCCGGTCATCGCGGCCGGCGACGCCGTGCACGTCGAGCTCCCCCCGCTCGAGGTGCGTCCCGGCGGCGAGACCTGGCTCACCGTCGACGCGGTCCTCGACGCCTCGACCGCCTGGGCGGAGGAGGGCCACGTGCTCTCCACCGGTCAGCACCTCCTCGCCGTGCCGTCGGCGGTGCCCGCGTGGACCCGCGCCGTCCGCGCCGCTCCGCCCCTCGAGGGCGGCGCGCTCGGAGTCGCGCGGTTCCGCGACGGCCGGCTCGCCTCCCTCGCCGGCCTGCCCGTCGACGGACCGCGCGCCGAGCTCTGGCGCGCCCCGACCGACAACGACGAGGGCGCGGGCTTCCCCGGCTACGTCACCGGCGACCCGTACGACGGCGACGGCCGCGGGATGCCGGCCCCCTCCTCCGCCGCCCGCTGGCGCGAGGCCGGACTCGACCGCCTGGTCGGCCGCGTGCAGGAGGTGGACGCCTCCGCCGGGCTCCGCCGCGTGACCCGCTTCTCGGCCGCGGACCTCGATGCGGGACTCCTGATGGAGGAGCGCTGGAGCGTCGACGGGGAGAGCACGGTCCTCCGCGTCGACCTCGTGCCGACCCGGGGCTGGGACTCCGTCTGGCCGCGGCTGGGCATCCGGATCGACATGCCCGCGTCGATCGACGGCGCGGAGTGGTTCGGCACCGGCCCGCTCGAGTCCTACCCCGACAGCCTCCGGGCCGCGCGGGTGGGGCGCTTCACGGCGGACATGGACCGGCTGACGACTCCGTACGCCCGCCCGCAGGAGAGCGGTCACCGCAGCAGCGTGCGCGAGCTGACGCTGACGGAGGCGGGCTCGCCCCGGCTCCGCATCGAAGCCGCGCGCGACCTGCACGGGCGCCTCCCCGGCTTCACCCTGGCGCGGCACACGCCGCAGGAGATCACGGCAGCCGCGCACCCGCACGAGCTGCCGGAGTCGGAGCGCGCGGTCCTCGTGATCGACGCCGCCCAGCACGGCCTGGGCTCCCGCGCGTGCGGTCCGGACGTGTGGCCCGACTTCCAGCTGCGGCCGGAGGCGCGGACGATCCTCCTCCGCTTCACCGCGGCCGGCTGAGCGCCGGGAGAGGACGAGGGAAGGCCCGCGGGATCGCGTCCCGCGGGCCTTCCCTCGTCCTCCGGACGCGTCAGTCGCTCTGCGTGCGCGGCAGCGGTCCGCCGATGAAGAGGTCCGTGTTCATGCGCCGGCGGCGCATCACGACCAGGACGGCCGCGCAGGCGACGAGCGACGCGGCGACCGCGCCGCCGCCGATCATCAGCGCGGTGGTCGGCGTGATGCCGGCCGGTCCCGCCGAGGCGGCCGTGCTGAGGAAGGCGGTGCGCGCGGCGCTGATCGCGGTGCCGCAGACCTGCTGCGCCTCCCACGGTGCGGCCGTGGTGTCGCTGTCACGGTAGGAGACGGTCACAGCTGCCGTGCGGTGCGACTCGCGGCCGAAGGCGACGACGCAGTAGACGGAGGGGTCGGGGTCGGCGATGACCGCGTCGCCCAGCGCCAGCTCGGCCCAGCCGATGGAGTCGGACTGCACGGCGACGTCGCCGGCGGCCAGGTCGGCGCGGGACCCGGAGGTCTCGAAGGCGCCCACGGCGACCTCCTCGTCGGCGTCGAAGCCCCAGACGGCGCCGCGGGGCGCCTCGGTGCTGCCGTCGCCGAGCTCGCGCGGCTCGAGCAGGAGGCCGTTGCCGGTGGAGGGCGCGAGCCGGAAGACGACCTTGGCGGCGGAGCCCTGGTCGCCCGTGAGGTCGACCGTGAAGGCGCCCGACTTGGTGATCAGCGCGGTCGGCACGGTCGCTGTGCCGCTCCCCGCCTCGAGGGTCAGCGGGGTCTTGGTGCCGTTCGGGTCGCGGAGGACCGCGGAGACGGCCTCGCCGCTGGCGAAGCCGGTGTACGAGAAGCCGACGCCGTAGAAGCGGGCGAGCTCGACGGTGAGCGCCTCCGGCTGCACGGCGAGCTCGCGGGTGAGGAAGACGTCCGCGGTCGCGGCACCGGCCGCCGGCTTCGCGCCCTCGGTCGAGGTGCCGAGCTCGGTGCGTCCGGGGGCCGACGCCGCCGGAGTGACGGCGCCCGCACCGGAGGAGCCGGCGCTGCCGGACGTGGTGGTGCCGGTTGTGGTGCCGCCGCCGGAGGTGCCGCCGGACGTCGCTCCGCCGGTGGTGCCGCCGCCGGAGCCGGAGCCGCCGGAGGACGATCCGCCGCCGGTGGAGGGCTGACCGCCGCCGGAGCCGCCCTGCTGGCCGCCGCCGGTCGAGCCGCCGCCAGTGGATCCGCCGCCGGTGGAGGGCTGGCTCGGCTGCTGGGGCGCGGGGTCGACCGGTGCCGGATCGACCGGCGCGGGGTCCACGGGCGCGGGGTCGACGGGCGCGGGGTCGACGGGAGCGGGCTGCTCGGGTTCTGCCGGCTCCTCGGGCACTCCGGGAACGGACGGCTCCTCGGGGACGCCGGGAACGGGGTCGGAGCCGCCGTCGCCCGGCTGCTCGGGATCCTCCGGCACGCCGGGGATGGTCGTCGCGGCCGGCTGCTCGACCGTGGTCGAGACCGTCGAGGCGGAGGGTGCCGCGACGGCCGCTCCGGGGAGGGCCAGGCCGAGCACGAGCGCCGCGAGAGCGGCGGCGGGCAGGGCGAGTCGGCGGGATGACGGCATGGCGGTTCCTTCCTCCACGGGCGACGATCTGCGTCCGCGCACGGAGGAGCGCACTCCCCCCTCACGAGGGTAAGGGCGAGAGGCGAGCTTTCGCGAGCCGTCCCGTCCCCCGTCAGAGGGACGTCGCGGTCGTGCTTCCGTCCGGACGGCCCGGTCGAAGCTCACCCGCGATCGAGGAGGGCCCGCCGGAGCCGCGCGGGATCGACCCGCCAGAAGGTGTGCACGCGCCCGTCGATCAGCACCACCGGGATCTCCTCGACGAAGCGCTCGTGCAGCTCGGGATCGTCGAGGATCGACACCTCCGAGACGGCGACCGACGCCTCGGCGCCCAGGTCGGCGACCACCTGCTCGACCACGGTCCGCGCGTCGTCGCAGAG
The DNA here is from genome assembly GCF_002932155.1 of Rathayibacter sp. AY1F9. Taxonomy (NCBI): domain Bacteria; kingdom Bacillati; phylum Actinomycetota; class Actinomycetes; order Micrococcales; family Microbacteriaceae; genus Rathayibacter; species Rathayibacter sp. AY1F9. The sequence continues at coordinate 16,500 of NZ_PSVA01000035.1, forward strand.
ATGACAGCCCGGCTTGCCCACGAGCGTCAGCTCCACGTCCACCATGCGGTCAGTGTACGGCGGCCCCGGCGACGGGCGCCGAGACGGCGAGCGCCGCCGGGATGATCCGTGAACGCAGACGAGCGCCCGACCCCGGAAGGGCGGACGCTCGAGTGGGAAGAGGCGCGAGCCTACTTCTTGTTGCGACGCTGGTGGCGAGTCTTGCGAAGCAGCTTGCGGTGCTTCTTCTTCGCCATACGCTTGCGACGCTTCTTGATGACAGAACCCACGAAGACCTCACAACGTTCAGGGGGTCGACCGCCCGACGGGCGGCCGCTTACGAAAAACTGGCTCCCGCGAGCTTACACGACCCGGGGCTCCACCGTTTCCGGCTCCTCGGCGCCCCTCACTTGCGGATGCGCAGCGCCTCCGCCACCTTCGTCGCTCCCTCGCTGACGCCCCGCTGGATGTCCTGCACCACGGTGCTGACCTGGTGGGTGCGCTCGGCGAGCGCCCGACCCAGCGACTCCGCCCGGGCCGCGGTCGGAGCGTCGAGCAGGGCGCCGGCCGCCTCGTCCTCGGCGAGGAAGGGCAGCAGCCAGTCCTCGACCTCCGCCAGCGGCGCGTACTCGAGCGCGTAGAAGCGGTGCTGTCCGCTCTCGCGCACCGTGACGAGGCCGGTCTCGCGCAGCACCTTGAGGTGCTTCGAGACGGTCGGCTGGCTCAGCTCGAGGCGCGCCACGATCCGCGACACGCTCATGCCCTCGGCCGAGCCGTCCCGCCGCTGCTCGAGCAGCAGGGCGAGGATGTCCCGGCGGGTCCCGTCCGCGATCACCCCGAAGATGTCAGCCATGCGCCCAGGCTAGTCAGCGCCCCGGGAGCCCGGCACCGAGCGGGTAGCATGGCCGCGATCGAGTGGAGGATCCGCCGTGGTGGTTCGGCAGCAGTTCCGCAGCCCCGTGGGCGTCTCGCCCGTCTCCCCCTGGTCGGGTTTCGAGCGGGCCCGCGACCTCATCGACGACTTCGCCGGACGCTCGCCGTCCCGCTTCGCGATCCTCATCTTCTCGGCGCTCGTGCTCGTGTTCACCCTGCTGTTCTCGCTGCCGGTGTCGAGCACCACGGGCACCGTCACTCCGCTGCACGACGCCTTCTTCACCGCGATGTCGGTGATCTGCGTGACCGGCCTCGCGACGGTCGACATGGCGACGCACTGGTCGGCGTTCGGCCACTCGATCATCTTCGTCGGCGTGAACATCGGCGCTCTGGGAGTGCTGACGCTCGCCTCGATCATGGGCCTGGCGATCTCGCGCCGCCTCGGGCTCCGGGCGAAGCTCATGGTCGCCAGCGACTCGAACCCTCTGCGGATCCACTCCGGCCCCGTCGCCGAGGGCCAGGCCGTGCGCCTGGGCGAGATCGGCGGGCTGCTCGCCACCGTCGCGATCAGCGCCGCCGCGATCGAGATCATCGTCGCGCTCCTGCTGTTCCCGCGGATGCTGATCGACGGGATCCCGATCGGCGAGGCCGTCTGGCACTCCTTCTACTACTCCGCGATGGCGTTCACGAACACCGGCTTCGCCCCGAACGCCGCGGGACTCACCCCGTTCGAGGACGACTACTGGTTCCTCGGCATCCTGATGCTCGGCGTCTTCCTCGGCTCGATCGGCTTCCCCGTCATCTACGCCTTCTCCCGCGGCTGGCGGCGCCCGCGCAAGTGGTCGGTGCACGTGAAGCTGACGCTGGTCACCTCCGTGATCCTGCTCGTCGCCGGGGCCGTCCTCTACATCGTGCTCGAGTTCGACAATCCGAGGACCTTCGGCAGCCTCGATGCGGGAGACACCGTCTTCCAGTCCTTCTTCCTCTCGACGATGACGCGGTCGGGCGGCTTCTCGACGATCTCGGTCCCCGACCTCAACGGCTCGAGCCTGCTCGTGACGGACATGCTGATGTTCATCGGCGGAGGATCGGCCTCCACGGCCGGCGGGATCAAGGTCACGACCCTCGCGATCCTGTTCCTGGCCGCCTTCGCCGAGGCCCGAGGCAACAACGACATGGAGGCGTTCGGCCGCCGGATCCCGAACGACGTCCTGCGCCTGGCCGTCTCGGTCGTGCTGTGGGGCGCGACGACGGTCGCCGTGTCGAGCGTCCTGATCCTGCACATCACCAAGGCCTCGCTCGACCACGTGCTCTTCGACGTGATCTCGGCCTTCGCGACCTCCGGGCTCTCGACGGGGCTCACCGCGGAGCTGCCGCCGTCCGGGGTCTACATCCTGGCGCTGACGATGTTCATGGGCCGCGTTGGTACCGTGACTCTCGCCGCCGCGCTCGCCGCGAGCCAGCGGAGGCAGTTGTTCAGACGACCGGAAGAGAGGCCCATCGTTGGTTGACCGCATCAGGTACGACGCCCCGGTGCTGGTGATCGGCCTCGGGCGCTTCGGAGCCGCCACGGCCGGCCAGCTCGACCGCCTCGACCGCGAGGTCCTCGCCATCGACGCCGACGCCGGTCTCGTGCAGAAGTGGTCGGAGCGGGTCACCCACGCGGTACAGGCCGACGCCCGCTCGCTCGACGCCCTCGCGCAGATCGGCGCGCAGGACTTCCAGGTCGCCGTCGTCGCGGTCGGCTCCTCCATCGAGGCGTCCGTGCTGATCACCGCGAACCTCGTCGACCTCAAGATCCCGCAGATCTGGGCGAAGGCGATCTCGCGCTCGCACGGCAAGATCCTCGAGCGGATCGGCGCGAACCACGTGATCTACCCGGAGGCGGAGGCGGGCGAGCGCGTCGCGCACCTGGTCTCGGGCCGCATGCTCGACTTCATCGAGTTCGACGACGACTTCGTGCTCGCGAAGATGTACCCGCCCAAGCCGATCCGGGGGCTGACGCTCACGGAGTCGGGCGTGCGCCGCAAGCACCGCGTGACCGTCGTCGGCGTCAAGAGCCCGGGCAAGCCCTTCACCTACGCGACCGAGCAGACCGTCGTCTCGAACCACGACCTCATCGTGGTCAGCGGCACCCCCAGCGACATCGAGCGCTTCGCGGCCCTCGGCTCCTGACCCGCGCCCCCTCCCTCCTCCTCCTCTGCGGGATGCCGCTCCGGTACGCCCGCTCCGGCGTGTCGCGTACCCGAGCGGCGTCTCGCGGAGAGGAGTGCGGAGTCAGGAGGCGGCGAGCTCGCGGGCGCGGGCCAGCGCGGCGTCGGTCGCCCGCGTGAAGAGGGCGGCGAGGTCGGCCTCCTGCAGGACCGCGACGGCCCGCTCGGTGGTGCCCTTCGGGCTCGTGACCCGCCGGCGCAGCTCCGCCGGCTCCTCGCCGGAGTCCGCGAGCAGCTCGGCCGCGCCGCGGAACGTGCCGACCACCATCGTCGACGCCTGCTCCGGGGTGAAGCCCTTCGCGACAGCGGCCGCGATGAGCTCCTCGATCAGCAGGAACACGTAGGCGGGCCCCGAGCCGGAGATCGTCGAGAGCGCGTCGAGCTGCGACTCCGGCACCTCGACCACCTCGCCGACCGTCTCGAACAGGCGGCGCACGAGCGCCAGGTCCTCGTCGCCGGACCGCGTGCCCGCGCTGAGGCCGGTGACGGCGCGGCCCACGACCGCGGGAGTGTTCGGCATCGAGCGGAGCACGGCGACGGACGCGGGCAGGTGCCGCTCGAACGTGGCCGCGGTCACGCCGGCGGCGACGGAGACGACGACCGCGCCCGGGGCGAGCGCGTCGGCGATCTCGTCGAGCAGGTCCGGCACCATGTGCGGCTTGACGGCCACGAGCACGATCGCCGCGCCCTCGACCGCACGCCGGTTGGCCTCCGGGTCGTCCGCGGTGGCGAAGGCGGTGACCACCGGGTGGCCGTCCCACGCAGCGGCCTTCGCGGAGTCGCGGTTGGTCACCCGCACGCCCCCCTCGACGCGCACGCCGGGAGCCAGCAGGCCCTGGAGGATCGCACCCCCCATCGAGCCGAGGCCGAGGACGGCGATGGACGGGAGCAGGACGGGCGCATCGGTCACGCCGCTCATCCTACGAAGAGCCCGCGGCAAGGGGGTCCAGGGGCGGTCCGGGGCCTCGTAGGATGGCCCGACCATCCAGCGGCGAGCCCGAGGAGACCACGTGAGCGCATCCGGAGGCGGCACCGCGATCATCGCGGCGCTCGCGGCCAACCTCGGCATCGCCCTGACGAAGTTCGTCGCCTGGTTCTTCTCCGGATCCGCCTCCATGCTCGCCGAGGGCGTGCACTCGCTCGCCGACTCCGGCAATCAGCTGCTCCTGCTGCTCGGCGGCCGCAAGTCGCGGAAGGCCGCCGACGAGGAGCACCCGTTCGGCTACGGGCGCGAGCGCTACGTCTACGCCTTCGTGGTGTCGATCATCCTGTTCTCGGTCGGCGGCGTCTTCTCGCTCTACGAGGGCATCGAGAAGATCGCCGAGCCGCACGAGCTCGAGAACGCCTGGCTGCCGATCCTGGTCCTCGTGATCTCGATCTGCCTCGAGGGCTACTCGCTGCGCACGGGAGTGAAGGAGTCGAACCGGGTCCGCGGCTCGCAGTCCTGGTTCCAGTTCATCCGCCGGGCGAAGGCGCCGGAGCTGCCGGTCGTGCTCCTCGAGGACGTCGCCGCGCTCACCGGCCTGACGTTCGCGCTGCTCGGAGTCGGGCTGACCGTGATCACCGGCGACTCGGTCTACGACGCGATCGGAACGATCATGATCGGCACCCTGCTGATCGTGGTGGCGATCGTGCTGGGCGTCGAGACGAAGAGCCTGCTGGTCGGCGAGGGGGCGACTCCCGCCGACGCCGCCTCGATCCGCGCCGCGCTCGAGGCCGGGCGCGACGTCGAGCGCGTCATCCACATGCGCACCCTCTACCTCGGGCCGGACGAGATCCTCGTGGCCGCGAAGCTCGCCTTCCCGGCCGCCGAGACCCTCGAGCACGTGGCCGCCGGGATCGACGCGGCGGAGAGGCGGATCCGCGAGGCCGTTCCCGCCGCCACCACGATCTACCTCGAGCCCGACGTCGACCGTGGACGCGCAGGATCGGCGGCGGCCCGTCCGGCCGCGACGGAGGCGGCCGCTGCCGCCGCTCCGCCCGCCGCCTCCCCGCCGGCCGCGCCGCACGGGAGCGCCTGAGATGCGCCGGGCCCTGGCGATCGTCAACGAGCGCGGTGCCGGGCTCGGCGCGCTCGAGCCGATGCTGACCGAGCGGGGGTTCGCCGTCGACGCCGTCGCAGGGACGGACCTCGACGCGATCGACATCCTCGCCCCCGACCTCGTCGTCACGCTCGGCTCCAGCGCCGGCGTCTACGAGACCTCGCGGCACCCCTTCATCAGCCCCGAGATCGCGCTCCTGCAGGACCGGATGCACCACCGCCGTCCCACGCTCGGCGTCTGCTTCGGAGCGCAGCTGATCGCGACCGCCCTGGGCGAGTCCGTCCATCCCGGATCGGCCCGCGAGGTCGGCTTCCGCCCGGTCGTGCTCACGGAGGAGGGCGCCGGCTCCCCGCTCCGGCACCTCTCCGGCGTCGACGTGATGCAGTGGCACGGCGACACCTTCGCGCTGCCGAGCGGAGCGGCGCTGCTGGCGTCGTCGCCGGCGGGCGAGGTGCAGGCGTTCGCCGTGGAGGACTGGCTCCTCGGCGTGCAGTTCCACCCCGAGCTGACCGGCACGATGGCCGCGCAGTGGCTCGAGGGCGACGGGGAGTGGGCAGGAGCGGCGGGCTACGACGCCGCCGCGCTCGCCGACGACGTCGCGGCGGAGCGCTTCGAGCGGATGCACGCGGCGACGCGGCTCGCGCTGACGGAGTGGCTGGGCGCTCCGAGCTGAGGGGTTCGGCGGCGCTCGGCGTCAGCGGCGGTCGGCGAAGAAGTCGAGCAGGAGCCGCGAGCTCTCCGCGGCGCGGACCCCGGGGTACACCTCGACCACGTGGTTGTGCCGGCGGTCGCGGAGGAGGTCGTGCACGGATCCGGAAGCGCCCGCCTTCTCGTCCCACGCGCCGAAGACGACGCGGTCGATCCGCGCCGCCAGGATCGCTCCGGCGCAGAGCACGCACGGCTCGAGCGTGACCACCAGCGTGCAGCCCTCGAGATGCCAGTCGCCGCGGGCCTCGGCCGCCGCGCGGATCGCGACCACCTCGGCGTGCGCCGTCGGATCCCGCCGCAGCTCGCGCTCGTTGCGCCCGAGCCCGAGCACCGCACCCTCCGAGTCGAGGATCACCGCGCCCACGGGGACGTCGCCCCAGCCCGCGGCCCGCCGCGCCTCGTCGAGCGCCAGGCCCATCCACTCCTCGGAGCGGTGGGGGACGCGGAGATCGCTGTCGCGCATCGCTCCCCCTCCTGCGGCAGCCCGCTGCGGCCGGTGGGGCGCCGCTCCGGCCAGTAGATTGAGCTTATGCGCGTCCACGTAGCCGACCACCCGCTGATCACCCACAAGCTCACCGTGCTGCGTGACAAGCGCACCCCCTCCCCCACCTTCCGGCAGCTCGCCGAGGAGCTGATGACGCTCCTCGCCTACGAGGCCACCCGCGGCGTCCGCACCCGCACCGTCACCATCGAGACCCCCGTGACGCAGACCACCGGCCTCGCGCTCAGCGACCCGCAGCCGCTGGTCGTCCCGATCCTCCGGGCCGGCCTCGGGATGCTCGAGGGCATGGTCAAGCTCATCCCGACCGCCGAGGTCGGCTTCCTGGGCATGGCACGCAACGAGGAGACGCTCGAGCCGACCACGTACGCGGAGCGCCTGCCCGACGACCTGTCGAACCGCCAGTGCTTCGTCCTCGACCCTATGCTCGCGACCGGCGGCTCGCTCGTCGCGGCCATCCAGTTCCTCTTCGACCGGGGAGCGGTCGACGTCACCGCCGTCTGCCTGCTCGCCGCCCCCGAGGGCCTGGCCGCCGTCGAGAAGGCCTTCGGCGACCGCGACGTGACCATCGTCCTCGGCTCCCTCGACGAGAAGCTCAACGAGCTCGGCTACATCGTCCCCGGCCTCGGCGACGCGGGCGACCGCCTCTACGGCCTCGCGGGCTGAGCCCACCGGCCCCCGGACGAGCGGGCCTCGCGTCGCGCCTCGGAACAGGGAGCCCCGCTGAGCCGTGCCGGTCGGCCGGCGCAGCGAGGGTCTCGACACCCCCTCAGCGAGACCGTCCGGCACCGCCCGTCCTGCTGATCGAGCAGCCCGCGCAGCGGCCGCATCGCGATCCCCCGTCACGACTCGCGCCTCCTCCCGAGCACCGGAACCACCCCCGACGCGCCGTCCATCCCCACGGAAGTGTTGACGCCGTGCACCGGCCTCCGCTTTACTGACGGACATGACTGACACCCTGCACGCCCTGACCTCCCTCGAGGCCATCGGGAATGCCGGCATGATGATGGCCGGTGGCCCCGTCATGTGCTGTCGAATGTGTGCATGAGGAACTGACCTCGCCGGATCCCCGCACCGCCTCCGCCCGCTGATCGTCACGATCGGCTGAGCGTCCGAGGCGCGGACGATCCCCTGGATGCCCCGCATCCGTCTCTGCCGCCACCGCGCACCGCGGGCCGGCTCGATCGCGCACACCCGGATCCGCACCCTCGGACACTCGTCCCGGATCCGACCAGCCAAGGACTCGTCATGACCCTCCTCCACACCCGCACCGTCACCGCCGCCACCTCCACCGAGGCGCCCCGCCTCCAGCCGGTCGCCGACGCCGCGCCCGCAGCACCCCGCCTCCGCGCCGTCCCCCAGGGCACCGAGGCCCGCGGCTTCGCCCTCTACGTCGGCATCGACGAGGCCAAGGCCCGTGCCGCCGGAGTCGACCTCGGCCGCCTGGTCGAGGAGCTCAAGCGCGTCACGGCGCAGCTCGCCCCCGACGCCGAGACCTACGCCTCCGTCGCCCTCGCCCCTCAGGGCGCCGGCGGCCGCGACGTGGACGTGGTCCGCCTCGCGCTGCAGGACCCGGCCGCCGTCGCCAAGCGCCGCTCCGACGCCGAGCCCGACCCCGACCGTGCACCCGGCGGCGTCGTCATCGACATCTCCCGCAAGCGCGTCATCCTCGACGAGGAGACCACCCCCCTCACCTACAAGGAGTTCGAGCTCCTCCAGTACCTCGTGCTCCGCGAGGGCCGCACCATCGAGCGCGCCGAGCTCATCGCCTCGCTCTGGGGCGCCGCGGACGACGACGCGCCGAACGAGCGCACCATCGACGTCCACGTCCGCCGCCTCCGCGCCAAGCTCGGCCGCTACGAGGAGATCGTGCGCACCGTCCGCGGAGTCGGCTACCGCTTCGACCGCCACGCCGACGTCGCCATCCGCTACGCGTCGACGCCGTCGCCGGATCTGTTCTGAATTGCGAGGAGAACGCTTGCGTTCTCCTCGCCGCGGTCGGCTTCACCCGTTGTTTCGATTCGGAGAGCGGGTCGCGACCGGTTAGCGGGAAAAGCTGACACGCGTTTCCCGCGTTCGCCTCGAGGGCGGGACGTCCTCTCGGCCTCGACGGATGTGCGCGACCGCTCCTCAGACGTGGAGGGCTCGACGGCCCGCTGCGTGGTCGAAGCCGTGGCGGGGCGGGTCGCGCCTCACGGGGCAGGACGACGGGGCCGGGCCGCGTCGGCGGGGGCGACGGAGGCGTAGGTCTCGGCGTCGGGGGCGAGCTGCGCCG
>NZ_PSVA01000036.1:0-23771 GCF_002932155.1 Rathayibacter sp. AY1F9
CCGACTCGTCGCCTCGTAGCGCAGGCGCTCGGCGAGGGTGAGCAGGCGCAGCATCCGGTGGCGGGCGGGTCTGTGGCGGGCCGGTCCGCGGGGGAGGAGCCGGTCGTCGGCTGCGCGGGGTCGACGGGGTCCGCGGAGGAGGGGCTCGAGGAGCGGCGGTCGGAGGCGCCGGATCCCGCACCGGGAGCGGAGGAGTCCGCAGTCGCCGCCGCATCCTCCGCGGGCGAGGCGGCGGTCGGCGTCGACACCGCTTCCGGGGCGGTCATCGCCTCGGGCGCGAGTGCGGCGGAGGCGAACACCACGGAGAGCACGAGGGTCGTCGTCGGGACGAACGCGGCGAGAGCGCGGGTGGTGCGGGTCACGGACGGTCCAGTTCTGCGGGCTTTGCGATGCGCCCGCCTGTGATTACTACCAGGAGCGTGAAGAGCTCTGCACCCCCGCTTCCGGGTGGAGTGCCGCGGAGCGCGCCAGCGGGCTCGGCCATGCTCGTGCGCCCACCTCCTCGACGAGGCGGCGCTGAGCCGGATCGATCAGACGACCGATCTCCTTCTCGGGGAGCGCCTGCGGGGGAGCGGCCGTTCCTTCTCGCCCGCGGAGATCGACGTGACGGCGCTCCCGCCCAGGCCCGGCACGTCCTTCGGCATCTGGTGCCCTGAGCCGCGCACATCGAGCCCGCACTCGCCCTGCGCGTCGGATGATGCGCCGCACACGCAGAGGAGGGAGCGCCCGCGGGCACCCCCTCCTCCGTCACGGCCGGTCGACCGGCCGCCGTGCGCTCAGCAGACGCGGGCCGGGTAGGCCACCGTCTGCGCGAGGGTCTCGGAGCCCGCCGTGGCGGTCACCGTCACCTGGCTGCCCGGCATGCTCGCGAGGCGGGTGGTGAACGCGGCCGATCCGCTCGCACCCGCGGCCACCGCGGTGACCGTCTTCGAGCCGTAGGCCGAGGCCATCGCGACGTCGATCGGAGCGGTGCCGCCGTTCTTGGCGAGGACCGTCAGCACCGCCTTCCCGGCGACGCAGCGCGACGTCACGGTCACCGGCACCGTCAGCGCCGGGGCGGCCGCCTCGGGGACGACGATCTCGCCGATCTTGAGGAACGAGCCCGGCGTGGAGAAGGTCAGCTTCAGGCCGGTGGCCGAGACCGCCGCGAACGGGATCGTGGTCAGCGTGCCGTTCGCCGCCGGAGCGACGTTCTGCGCGGTGGTCGGCTTCCAGGTGCCGTCCTCGGCGCGGTAGGCCACGCTCACCGACGCCAAGGTGCCCTCGGTGTTGGTGAAGGTGAGCCCGGCGACGCGGTGCGCCTCGGTGTTCGTCAGCGTGAACTCGGCGCTGCCGGCGAAGGTTCCGTCGGTCCAGGTCGACCAGGGGGTGCTCACGTTGCCGTCGCAGGCGTTCTTCGCGGGGAGGGTCGCGTACTTCGTCTGGCTGAACGACGCCGAGACCGCGGCTCCGGGAACGCGGCAGACGTTCGTCGGCGGCGCGGTGCCCCAGATCTGCACCTCCGAGACCGACTGCCACGTGTTCGCCGCGCTGGTGAGGTGCAGGCGGAGGCCCGTGGTGTCGGGCAGGGAGGACAGGTCGAGGATCGCCGTCGGGGCGGATCCGGTCGCGGCCTGGCTGAGGGTGGTGGCGACCGAGGAGGTCGTCCATGCGCCGTTCACCTGGTACTCGACCTCGATCCTCGAGGGCCAGGTGGCGGTCGCACCGTCCTTGTAGGTGCTGACCGTCACCGAGTCGAGGTTCTGCGCCGCGCCCCAGGAGAAGGAGAGGCGGCTGTCGCGCGGGTAGCCGGCCGAGGACCAGTCGTCCCAGCCCTTGCCCTTGACGTCGCCGTCGATGAGCTTGCCGGCGAGGTCCGTGCGGCTCGAGACCGCGACGGACGCTCCGGGAGCGAGGTTCGCGATGCCCGGCTCCGCCACCTCGATCGTGCGGGTGAAGCGGCGGCCGGAGGAGAATCCGGCGTCGGCGGCGAGCGTGCCCGTCACCTGCACCGTGCCGAGCTCGGCGGGGCCGGGGGCCGCCCAGGTCACGGCGACGTCGCGGGTCGAGCCGTTGCTCGCGACCGAGACCGTCGAGGGGAGCGCGGCGGCGATGTCGGCGCCGCGGCGGACCTGCTTCGGCAGACGGGCGTCCACGACCGACCAGACGCCCTCGCCGACCCCCTTGTCGTCCCAGTAGGAGAGGTTCCAGCCGGATCCCCAGCGCGCCGGGTCCTCCTGAGCCGGATTCCGCATCTCGAGGCGGCCGTTCTCACCGACCGTCATCGGGAGCCAGACGTAGGTCGAGTCCGACTTGCCCTCGTTCCAGCGGTCGCCCATGTAGACGTACTTCCCGGGAGCGAGGGTGAGGACGTTCGTCGACTGCGAGCCGAAGGTGGTCTTGCGGGAGTCGCCGATCGAGAGCAGGCCGTCGCCGCCCTCCGGGATCGCGTTGTAGGCGACGTTCTCGTCGGCGTCGCCCTTCTCGACTCCGCGGGTCCACGCGCCGAGGATCGAGTCGGCGGTGTAGTAGGTCTGCGGGTTCGGCGCCCAGCCGGTCGCTCCGGAGGCGATCGTGTAGTACTTGCCGCCGTTGGCGAAGATCGCGGGCGCCTCGAGGTGTCCGCACTCCTTCACGATCTGGAAGTCGGTGCCGCGCACCGGTGCTCCGGCCGCACCGTCGGCGAAGACGTACGGGTACGTCCCGTCGGCCGAGTACTGGTTCGCGTCGAGGGTGTCGGTCGTGGTGGTCCGCTCGACGTTGGTGTAGTCGGCGTCCAGCTTCGCCACGTAGAGCGAGTAGTTCTCCTCGGAGGAGTAGGAGATGTACGCGGTGCCGTCCTCGTCCTGGAAGACGGTCATGTCCCGCGCCTGCCCGGGAACGGCGGAGGTGGTGCAGGCCTTGTAGTCCGTGCGGTTGTAGAGGCGGTAGACGCCCTGGAGCGTGAAGGGCCCGGTCGGGCTGTCCGAGACGGCGACTCCCGCCATCGAGCGCGCGTAGGTGCTGCCGCCCGGGGTGGTCCGGCCGTCGGAGTGCCACCACATGACCCACTTGCCGGTCTTCTCGTTGAAGAGGACTTTGGGGCGCTCGAAGATGGCGGTGTTCGGCGAGGCCTGCGTCGTGTCGAGGTGGTAGTCGAGCTCCGCGATGCGGTCGGCGCGAGGGGCTCCGGAGTCGTCGACGGTGTCGTAGAGCGCGTCGAAGTAAGGGGCCTCGAGGTCGGCCGGAGCCGAGACGCTGCGCAGCGCGGTGCCCTTGTTCTCCCAGTTGTGGCCGTCGGTGGAGCGGTAGACCGCGACTCCGGGGCTGTTCCAGTAGCCCTTCGTGCGGTCCTCGCCGTACCAGTACTGGACCTGCTGACCGCCCTCCTCGACGGTGACGATCTGGCCGCCGTGCGCCTGGATGTGGCGGCCGTCGGTGTCGTACCAGTAGGGCTGGAAGTAGCCGGCCGCGGTGCTGCCCGGGTCCTGGACCGCCGGGTAGTCGGTGTAGGTCACGGGCGTCGAGGTGCGCGGCACTCCGTCGTCGGGATCCGTGGCCACGGCGGCCGAGGCCGACTGCGCTCCTGTTCCCAGGAGTGCTGCGACGAGCAGCGCGGTCACCGCCGCGGCGGCCGCTCGTGGTCGAGACGTCATGCTGTGCTCCTTTGCACCGGGGACTTCGCGCATGTTCACGCAAACATCAGGCTTCCACGAGGCTCTGATGACGTCAACATCCTGATCGACCGACGGCCGGGCGTCGGACGGCCGCCCGGGCTCCGTCTTGGCCGCTCAGCGCTCCGGCGCGAACGCCCCGCCCGGGCCGAAGGCGAGCTCCGCGAACCGGCGGCCGATGAGCTCGTGCGCTTCCGGATCCGGGTGCAGGCCGTCCGGGAGCGGGAGCCGCTGGGCGTCGTCCGGCCCGTAGAGCGCGAGCCCGTCGAGCAGTCGCAGGTCCGGGTCGTCGGAGCGCGCGGCGACGACCTCGGCCAGCGCCTCGCGGACGATCCGCAGGGTCAGCCGTCCGTTCGCGGTGTCGCCCGGGTCGCCGGTCGCGACGAAGCGCGGCGCCCCGGTCGTGAAGGACGCGGGATCGACGTCGCCCGGCCCCGGCGTGTCCTCGTGGATCCCGCAGAAGAGCGGAGTGACGAGGAGCAGCGGCGTCGCGGGATGGCCCTCGCGGATCGTGTCGAGGAAGCCGTGCACCGCCGGCACGAAGGTGCGGCGGCGCATGCCGTCGAGGTTCACGAGGTTGATGCCGAGCGCGACACTGATCAGGTCGGCAGGAGTGTCCCGCATCACGCGAGCGGTGAAGGGGTCGACGAGTGCGCTCCCGCCGAAGCCGAGGTTCACCAGGCGGGCGCCGCTCGCCCGGGCGGCCACGGCCGGCCAGATGCCCGAGGGGCGCGCCGCGTTCGAGCCCTGGCTGATCGAACTGCCGTGGTGCAGCCAGACGGGGCCGGAGAGCGGCGCGGGTTCGAGCGGTGCGTCGGAGCGCAGGGCCACGAGGTCCACCGCCTCGTTGTGCGGGAGGAGCAGCTCCACGCGAGACGGCCCGGCCGGGAGGTCGAGCCCGACCGTGTCGAGAGGTCCGGGGAGGAGGGCCCGGTCACCGGTCGCGAGGTCGAATTCGATCGCGTCGCCTCCGGTGAGCGCGTGGGAGGCGGTCATCTCGCCGTCGACGACCGCGTCGACTGCGCCGCGCGGCCGGGGCAGCCCCCGATAGGCGACCCGTGTCGCGTGCACGTCGAGCTCGATCCGTCGCGCCTCGGTGACGAAGGAGATCCGGACACCCGAGGGCTGCGCCTCCATCAGCAGGAGCTGCGCATCCGCATCGCGCTCGCGGACCGCGCGGGGGAGGCGGTGCGGCCGGACTCCGCGGGGCACCTCCTCCATCTCGATCGTGCCGTCGACGAGCCGTTCGGTGAGGGGTGTGCTGATCATGCGGGGATGTCCTTCCGGCGGGTCCAGTGGCTGAAAAGAAAGTGCAGGCAGGCGAGGAGCTCGCTCCACGACTGCGCGGGGGTCGGGCTGCTGTGCGCGAAGCTCCCGAGCCGTTCGAGGGTGAGGAAGCCGTTCAGAGCGGCGCCCGTCACTCGGACGGCGTGCACCCGGTCCTCGGCGGGGATCGCGTAGCCGAGGAGGACCGCATCTGTGAGCTGCACGACGCGGCGGGCGGCCGGGGCGGCGACCGCGTCCGGCCCCGCAGTGCGCTGCAGCGACTCCCACAGGCCCGGCCGCTCGCGCGCGAAGGAGCGGTGGGCGTCGGCGAAGCCGTCCAGCGCCTCCCGGGCGGAGCGTCCGGCGATGGCGACGGCGATGCGGTCGGACAGCTCGTCGAGGGCCAGGACCGTGACGCCGTCGCGGAGTGCGGCGAGATCGCGGACGTGCGTGTAGAGGCTCGGCGTCTGCACCTCGAGCGAGCGGGCGACGGCGGCCAGGGTCACGGCGGCGAGACCATCGGCGTCGGCGATCGCGGCGGCGCGATCGATGACGGCGGAGCGGGTGAGGGAGCGACGGGGCACGCGTTGATCCTAATACCCCTAGGTATTCACATATGGACATTCGGAAGCTCCGACGCCCAAACCGCGATCGCCCCCGAGCCGGAGGGCTCGAGGCGATCGAACGTGCGGTGCGGCCTAGCCGCCGACCGCCTGGCGAGCGCTATCGAGCCCGCTCAGTTCTTCCGGATATCGATCTCAGGGCTGCGAGGATCTCGCGCGCTCGAGGATGGCCGCGATCACGGCGGACTTCGCCTCGGCGTAGTCGTTCCCGTCCTCCCAGCGCCGGAGGAGGAGAGACGCCTTCGTGCTGCGGTAGAGCTCGCGGTCGGCCGGGTCGGTGCGCAGCCGGTCGCGCAGGAGGAGGTACGCGTCGATCGCGGGATGACCCTCCTCGTAGATGTGGACGTGGGCGTCCCGTCCGGGCGTGCGGACGAGCCGGTGCCCGGGCTCGCGGGTGCGCAGGACGTAGCCGGCCGCGAGCAGCGGCGCGACGTGGTCCTCCTCCGCCGTGACGTCGGGCACGACGACCAGCACGTCGACGATCGGCTTCGCGGGCAGGCCCGGGACGGAGGTCGAGCCGATGTGCTCGACACGCACGCCCGGGACGGCCCCGAGGATGCGCCGCCGGTGCTCCTCGAACAGGGCGGACCACTCGGGGTCGTGCTCGTGCAGGGCGAGCTCGAGCGGCTCCGGTCCACCGACGAGCTCGACGGAGACGACGTCAGGGCGGCTGGGGGAGCGGTGCGGAGTCACCGGGTCATCCTGCCAGGGGTGCCGCAGGGCGGGTGCGGTTCACTGGAGCGGTGAGCACCCTCCTCGTCACCGCGCACCCCGACCGCGACTCCCTCACCGCCGCCCTCGCCCGGCGGCTGCGGGAGGAGCTCGGCCCCGACGGAGTGGAGACGGCCGACCTCGACGCCGAGGGCTTCGACCCGCGGTTCGGCGCGGCCGACCGGGACCGCTACCGCGGTGTCGGCCCGGTTCCCGACGACGTCCTCCGCGAGCAGCGCCGGCTCGACGGCGTGGACCACCTCGTGCTCGTCTTCCCCGTCTACTGGTGGTCGATGCCCGCGCTGCTGAAGGGCTGGATCGACCGCGTCTTCCTCGCGGGCTGGGCCTTCGACATCGACCCCGTCCACGGCACGCAGCGCAGGCTCGGCGCTCTGACCGTCCACCTCGTCCTCGTCGCGGGGGACTCCGCCGGGGCCTACGAGCGGCACGGCTACGAGCAGGCGCTGCTGACGCAGATCCAGCACGGGATCATCGACTACTGCGGAGCCCGGCGCGGCGGGGCCGTCTTCGTCCACGAGTCCGAGCGCGAGGACGACGCGAGCCGCAGGGCGGCGGTCGAGGACGCGGTCGAGCGGACCGTGGAGGCGATCAGGGCTGATCCGCCCGTAGCGCTCCGGTGACGAGGGCCTGCACGAGGGTGTCGGCGTCGTAGTCCGGATCGTGGGCGGCGCCGATGCAGAGGTTGCCGATGCCCTTGAGGAGCATGTAGCCGCTGAGGCTCGACGCCGGGATCCGGGCGGGTCGTGCCGCCTCGAGCAGGTCGCCGCAGACGGGGACGAGCCGCTCCACGAAGTAGGCGTGCAGGGCGTCGGATCCGGCGCTGTCGCCCTGGAGCGCACCGGCGAGGCCGTGCTTGGTCACCAGGAGGTCGACGAAGTGGGCGACCCAGGCCCGGAGGGCGGCCTCCGGAGTCGCGCTGTCCGCGAGCAGCCGTGGGCCCGCCTCCGCGCAGGCCTCGACCTGGTGGCGGTAGACGGCGACCACGAGCTCCGAGCGGGTCGGGAAGTGCCGGTAGATCGTCCCCACGCCGACGCCGGCCTCCGCCGCGATCTCGCGGACCGGCGCGTCCACGCCGGAGGCCACGAACACCGTCGCCGCGGCGGCGAGCAGTGCGTCGCGACTCGTCCGCGGTCGGCCGGGCGTGCGGGGCACACGGTCGCTCATCTGTTCTCCTTGCTTTTCGGAGCTGCGCTCCGTAATGTCTCCGAGCGCAACTCCACCACATTCCGGAGCAGTGCTCCGCAATGTTCCGGAGCAGCGCTCCGACGATTGTGCCAGAGCGCCGCCCCCAGGAAGGACCCTCGTGACCACTCCGCTCCTCGACTCGTCGACCCCCGGTGAGCACCGCCCGATGCGCGCGGTCCGCACGGCCGAGCGCGACCCCTCTCGATCCGTCGCGAACGGCCCGTCGCCGAGGGGCGGATGGGCCGCTCGCGACGGATGAGCGGAGCGGGCCCTGCCGTCAGCGCGGGGCGCGCAGCCCGGCGAGCGGGCCGTCGTGCAGCGGCTCCGTCTCCCAGCGGACGCGGGCGGTGCGGTCGGGACCGAGCTCGACGTGCAGGCGGTGCGGGGTCTCGAGGAACACGACGTCGACCAGGACTCCGTCGCCCGAGGGTCCGGCGCTCGCCGCGAACGGCCCGTCGACGGTCCAGGCTCCCGCGCCGGGCGTCACCGTGAAGCGCTCGTCGCCCTCGGTCAGCGCGAGCGTCCAGCCGCCCTCGTCGGCCGTCACCTCGACGGCGTCGGGCCACGATCCGACCGGCGTGTAGCTCCCGGTCGCGGGGGAGGCGCCCTCGAGCGGGGGCAGGGCGAGCTCCGACAGCCGGTCGGCCAGCCGGGCGTCGGCCTCCGCCGTGGACCCTCGGCCGACGGCGGGGAGCAGGTGCTCCCAGGCGAGCGCGAGCAGCGTCTGCGTGTCCGAGGTCTGGCCGGTCAGCGCGATCACGAGCTCGTGCTCGGGCACGATCAGGCTGAACTGCCCGTACGCGCCGTCCGCGCGGTAGCCGTGCAGCGACCGCCAGAACTGGAAGCCGTAGCCCTGCTGCCAGTCCGGTCCGCCGTCCTCGTGGGTCGGGACGTGCGCGCGGGACGCCTCGGCGACCCATTCCGGCGAGAGGATCCGCCGGTCGCCCCAGCGCCCCTCCTGCAGGTACAGCAGTCCGAGCGCAGCTGCCGCCTCGGTGGTGGCGTGCAGCCCGCTGTAGCCGAGCTCGCGCCCCGAGTCGTCGCGATGCCAGGCGACCTCGCCGATGCCGAGCGGATCGAGCAGGCGCGGGCGCAGGTAGTCGGTCAGCGACTGCCCGCTCACGCGTTGAACGATCGCGGCGGCGGCGAAGGTGCAGGGCTGGTTGTAGGCGAAGACGCTGCCCGGCTCCTGCTCCGGCGGGAGGAGGAGGAAGCCGCGCACCAGGTCGGCCGGGTCCGTCTCCTCGGCGCGGTCGATCGTCTCGGCGGAGTGGCCGCTCGCCATCGCGAGGACGTGGCGGACGCGGATCGCACGCGAGCGCGGGTCGGTGATCTCGTCGTCGAGCTCGGGGAAGTACGAGAGGACGGTGGCGTCCAGGTCGACCAGGCCCTCGGCGACCGCGAGGCCGACGGCGGTCGCGGTGAAGCTCTTGCTCAGCGAGTAGAAGAGGTGCAGCCGCTCGGCCGAGTACGGCGCCCACCAGCCCTCGGCGACGACGTCGCCGCCCTGCACGACCATCAGGCCGTGCAGCTCGACGCCGGGAGCGGCCTCGACCCCTTCGACGAAGGCCAGCACTCCCTCGGCGTCGACGGAGCGGGCGGACGGGGTGCTTCTCGGCAGTGAGCGCGTCATCCTCCGATGCTACGACCGGCGCGGCGCCGCCTCCGCCCGGGCAGGTGGCGGCGCCGCCTAGGCGGTCGGCTCGGCGGGGAAGGGCCCGAGGCCGAGCAGGAAGCGGAGGATCGCGTCGGCCGGCACGCGCAGGGCGGGGCCGGAGCCGAGCTCCCACTCCGCGTCGGTCGGAGCGAGGGTGCGACCGCGGACGGCGGCGCGGATCGCGAGCGGCGCGCGCTGCAGGCGGTCCAGGGCCACCCCGCCGGTGATGCGGGAGGAGAGGGCGAGCGGCTCGGGGGAGAGGGCGAGCTCGACGCGGACGACCTCGACCAGCTCGGCGACCGAGCGGGGACCGGCGCCGGCGCGGCGAGCGGAGGCGAGAGCGGCCAGGGCCGGGGCGATCTCGGCGGCAGGGGGAGGGGAGGAGGCCTCGCGGGCGCCCATCCGCGTCGCGAGGCGCTGGCCGGTGCTGCTCGAGAGCCGCACGACGAGCTCTCCGAGCAGGGCGTCCCGGGAGACGGCACTGGCCGCCTCGCCCTCCGTGGTGGAGGGCGAGGCGGCCAGGACGGCGAGGCGGTCGAGCCTCTCGGCGACGAGGGGGCGCCAGTCGTTGCTGACGCCCGTCTCGTCGACCGAGGGCCCGGTGCTCAGCGGCAGGAACCGCGACCAGTCGGGCACGACCGCAGGGCCTAGCGTCCGCCCGAGCGGCGCTTGTTGTAGACGTCGAAGGCGACCGCGAGCAGGAGCACGAGGCCCTTGACCGCCTGCTGCCACTCGATGCCGATGCCCATGATCGACATTCCGTTGTTCAGGACGCCGATGATGAGGCCACCGATGATCGCGCCGCCGATGGTGCCGACGCCGCCCTGGACCGCCGCGCCGCCGATGAACGCGGCCGAGATGGCCTCGAGCTCGAAGCCGTCGCCCGCCTTCGGGCCGGCGAGGTTGAGTCGCGCGGTGAAGACGAGGCCGGCCAGCGCCGCGAGGACGCCCATGTTGACGAACAGCCAGAAGGTGACGTTGCGGGTCTTGATGCCGGACAGCTCCGCGGCGTGCAGGTTGCCGCCGATCGCGTAGACGTGGCGGCCGAAGACGGAGCGGTTCATGACCACGCCGTAGATCAGGACGAGCACGGCGAGCACGATCAGGGTGACCGGGATGCCCTTGAAGGTGGCCAGCGCGAAGGAGAAGGCCGCGATCACGACGGAGACGAGGACGAGCTTGGTGACGAACCAGGCGCCCGGCTCGACGCTCTGCGCGTACTTCTGGCGGCCGCGGCGGGTGCGCACGGACTGCACGGCGAAGGCGACGATCGCGAGCGCGCCGATGACGAGCGACAGCGGGTCGAGGTCGGTCTCGCCGAACAGGTCGGTGAGGAAGCCGTTGCCCAGCGCGCGGTACTCGGTCGGGAAGGAGCCGATGTTCGCGTTGCCGAGGACGACGAGCGCCAGGCCGCGGAAGATCAGCATGCCCGCCAGGGTCACGATGAACGCCGGGATTCCGACGTAGGCGATCCAGAAGCCCTGCCACGCTCCGACCAGGGCGCCGATGAGGAGGGAGAGGATGATCGACAGCCACCACGGGAGACCCATGTTGACCGCGAAGACGCCCGAGATCGCTCCGACGAACGCCGCGACCGAGCCGACCGAGAGGTCGATGTGCCCGGCCACGATGACCATCACCATGCCGATGGCGAGGATCAGGATGTAGCCGTTCTGGACGATCAGGTTCGAGATGTTCTGGGGGCGGAGGAGGATTCCGCCGGTCATCACCTCGAACAGCAGCACCACCACGATGAGGGCGATGAAGATGCCGTTCTTGCCGAGGTCGCCCAGCACGTGGCTGAGGCGCTTCGTGAAGGCGTTCTCGGTGGGCTTCACCTGCGCACCGGCCGCGGTGGACGGTTCGTTCTGCAGATCGGTCATCGTTGCTTCTCCTGGGTCATGAGGGTGAGGACCGCCTCGGGCGTCGCCTCGGCGATGGGCAGCTCGCCCGTGATCCGGCCCTCCGACAGCGCGTAGACGCGGTCGCAGATGCCGAGCAGCTCCGGCAGCTCGGAGGAGATGACGATGATCCCCTTACCCTGCGCCGCGAGCCGGTTGATGATGGTGTAGATCTCGTACTTCGCACCCACGTCGATGCCGCGGGTGGGCTCGTCGAGGATGAGGACGTCCGGGTCGGAGTAGATCCACTTCGACAGGACGACCTTCTGCTGGTTTCCGCCGGAGAGCTTCCCGGTCTTGGCGAGCACGGTCGGCGACTTGATGTTCATGCTGCCGCGGTACTCGTTGGCGACCTCGAACTCGCGGTTGTCGTCGACGAGTCCGCCGCGGGCGACCTTGTCGAGCGACGCGAGCGAGATGTTCCGCTTGATGTCGTCGATGAGGTTGAGGCCGTAGTGCTTGCGGTCCTCGGTCGCGTAGGCGAGCCCGTGGGCGATCGCCTCCGAGACGTTGCGGATCTTGATCTCCTTTCCGGCCTTGAAGACCTGGCCGGAGATTCGGCTGCCGTAGGAGCGGCCGAAGAGGCTCATCGCGAACTCGGTGCGCCCGGCGCCCATGAGTCCGGCGATGCCGACGATCTCGCCGCGGTGCACCGACAGGTTGACCTTGTCCACCATGACGCGGGTCGGGTCCTGGGGGTGGTGGGCCGTCCAGTCGACCACGCGCAGGATCTCCTCGCCGATGTGCGGCGTGTGGTCCGGGTAGCGGTGGTCGAGGTCGCGGCCGACCATGTCCTTGATGATGCGGTCCTCGGTGACGTCGTCGTGAGCGATCGTCTCGATGGTCTTGCCGTCGCGGATGACCGTGACGGTGTCCGCGATCTTCTTGATCTCGTTCAGCTTGTGGCTGATGATGATCGACGTGATGCCCTGCTCCTTGAGGTGCAGGATCAGGTCGAGCAGGTGGTCCGAGTCCTCGTCGTTCAGGGCCGCGGTGGGCTCGTCGAGGATGAGCAGCTTGACCCGCTTGGAGAGCGCCTTCGCGATCTCGACGAGCTGCTGCTTGCCGACTCCGATCTCCATGATCTTGGTGGTCGGGTTCTCGCGCAGACCCACGCGGGCCAGCAGCGCCGCGGCCTCCTGGTTGGTCTTGTTCCAGTCAATCAGGCCGCCGAAGCCGCGCACCTCGTTGCCGAGGAAGATGTTCTCCGCGATGGAGAGGTAGGGGCTGAGGGCCAGCTCCTGGTGGATGATGACGATGCCCTTCGCCTCCGAGTCGCGGATGCTGGAGAACTGCATCACCTCGTCCTCGAAGACGATGTCGCCCTCGTAGGTGCCGTGCGGGTAGACGCCCGACAGGACCTTCATCAGCGTCGACTTGCCGGCGCCGTTCTCCCCGCAGATCGCGTGGACTTCGCCGCGCTGTGCGTTGAGCGTGACGTCCTGGAGCGCCTTCACGCCCGGGAACGTCTTGGTGATGCCGCGCATCTCGAGGATGTTCGAGGTCACGCCGCCTCCCTTCCTTCGTAGTGGGGGAGGGCGCCCAGTGGGCGCCCTCCCGGGGTGTTCCTTCTCGGGTGAGGAGAGAGGACTAGCCGTTCACTTCCGCGTCGGTGTAGTAGCCGCCGTCGACGAGGACGGACTGGATCTGGTCCTTGGTGACGATGACCGGCTCGAGCAGGAAGGACGGGACGACCTTCTTGCCGTTGTCGTAGGTGTCGGTGTCGTTGACCTCGGGCTCGGTGCCCTCGAGCACGGCCTGGGCCATCTTCACGGCCTCCTTGGCGAGCTCGCGGGTGTCCTTGTAGATGGTCGCGTACTGCTCGCCGGCGATGATCGCCTTGACGGAGTCGAGCTCGGCGTCCTGACCGGTGATGATCGGGAAGTCGGAGCCGACGGTGTAGCCGGCGTCGGTCAGAGCCGAGATGATGCCGCGGCTGAGGCCGTCGTAGGGCGAGAGGACGCCCTGGACCTTGGAGCCGTCGGAGTACGTCTTGGTGAGGATGTCCTCCATGCGGCTCTGGGCGACCTCGCCGTCCCAGCGGAGCGTGGCGACGGTGTTGAAGTCGGTCTCGCCGGACTTCACGACGAGCGTCTTGTCGTCGATGTACGGCTGGAGGGTGTCCATCGCGCCGTTGAAGAAGAACGTGGCGTTGTTGTCGTCGGGGCTGCCGGCGAACAGCTCGACGTTGAAGGGGCCGGCGGGGGCGTCGGCGGCCTTCGCGCCGGTGAGGTCGGTGAGACCGAGGCCCGCGAGCAGCGAGGTGGCCTGCTGGACGCCCACCTTGTAGTTGTCGAACGTGGCGTAGTAGTCCACGTTCTCGGAGTCGCGGATGAGGCGGTCGTAGGCGATGACGGGGATGTCGTTGGCCTTGGCCTCCTCGAGCACGCTCGTGAGGGTGGTGCCGTCGATCGAGGCGACGATCAGGGCCTTGGCGCCCTTGGTGATCATGTTCTCGAGCTGCGAGACCTGGGTGGGGATGTCGTCCTCGGCGTACTGCAGGTCGACCTGGTAGCCGGCCTCCTCGAGCTGCGACTTGACGTTGTTGCCGTCAGCGATCCAGCGCTCGGACGACTTGGTCGGCATCGCGACGCCGACGAGGCCGCCGTCGCCGGATCCCGAGCCCGAGCCGCCACCGGTTCCGGAGGAGCAGGCGGCGAGGGAGAGGATCATCGCTCCGCCGGCGATGCCGGCGATGAGAGCGCGCTTCATTGTGGTCACTGTGATTCCTTCGTCATTGAATGCAGTGGATGCAGGGCCGCCCTCGGGATCGGGGCGGAGATGTGATGCCATGTGAGCGATCACATTGCGTCATGCTAGACCCGACGGCGCCATTCGTGTCAACGCGTACGTCTCGACTCGGTAACGGGACACTGGCGGCCTCGCATACCGCGTCGTCCGCTCCCCGACCGCTCGTGTCAAGGGTCCCCGGCCCCGGAAGGGAGCCGGAGCCGTCGGCGTTGCGTCCAGCACTGTCGAAAGGACGCACACCATGACGAAGACCTGGTTCATCACCGGCGCCTCGAAGGGCTTCGGCCGCGAGTGGGCCGAGGCGGCGCTCGAGCGCGGCGACTCGGTCGCCGGCACCGCCCGCCGGATCGAGACCCTCGACGCCCTCGTCGAGGAGTATCCGGACACGTTCCTCCCGCTGACCCTCGACGTGACCGACCGCGAGGCCGGCTTCGCCGCTGTGCAGGCCGCGGCCGAGCGGTTCGGCCGGCTGGACGTCGTGATCAACAACGCCGGCTACGGGCACTTCGGCATGATCGAGGAGCTCACCGAGGAGGAGGTCCGCGCGCAGCTCGAGACCAACGTCTTCGGCGCCCTCTGGGTCACCCAGGCCGCGCTGCCGATCCTCCGCGAGCAGGGCTCGGGCCACATCGTCCAGGTGTCGAGCATCGGCGGCATCAGCGCGTTCCCCTCGATCGGCGCGTACCACGCGTCGAAGTGGGCGCTCGAGGGCTTCACCCAGTCGCTGGCCGCCGAGGTCGCCGGCTTCGGGATCCACGTGACCCTCGTCGAGCCCGGCGGGTACTCGACCGACTGGTCCGGTCCCTCCGCGTCGCGCAGCGAGCCGATCGACGCGTACGACGAGGTCCGGGAGGCAGCGAGCCGACGCCCCTCCGCCGCTCAGCAGGGCGACCCGCGGGCCTCGCGCCTCGGGATCCTCGCGGTCGTGGACGCGGACGAGCCGCCGCTGCGGATCTTCTTCGGGCGCGCGCCGCTGGGCATCGCGACGGCGGACTACGAGTCGCGCCTCGAGACCTGGAAGCGCTGGAACGACGTGTCGATCGCTGCTCACGGCGAGTGATCCCGGGCGGTCGCGGCGCGAGGGCGTCGCGGCCGCCGGTCAGCGCGAGGCGGTGACGCTCGCGCTCCGGGGGACGGCCGTGGATCCGCGGACGACCAGCTGCGGAGCGATCGGCGCCGCCTTCTCCGGCCGGTCGCCCTCGATCAGGCTGAGCAGCGCGGCCACGCACCGGCGTCCGAGCTCCACGAAGTCCTGGCGGACGCTGGTCAGCGGCGGCCAGTAGAACGCCGCCTCGGGGATGTCGTCGAAGCCGATGACGCTGACGTCCTCCGGCACGCGGACCCCGCGCTCGTGGAACGCGCTCATCAGTCCGAGTGCCATCTGGTCGTTCCCCGCGAACACCGCGGTGAAGTCGAGGAAGCGCGAGAGCTCGAGGCCCACGCGGTGGCCGCGCTCGGCGCTCCAGTCGCCGAGCAGCGGCGGGCGCAGCGGGATCGAGCGGTGGTCGAGCTCGGCGAGGTAGCCGCGCATCCGCGCCTCGGCCTCGATCCAGTCCTGCGGGCCGGCGAGGTGCACGATCTCGGTGTGCCCGAGGTCGATCAGGTGCCCGGTGGCGATGCGGGCGCCGGCCATCTGGTCGACGTAGAGCGCGTCGTCGCGGTCGTCCTCGCTCGTCTGCAGCGTCACGTGCGGGATGCGCAGCGCGACTCCGGAGAGGATGTCGAAGACGCGGATCTGCGGGGCGACGACAACGAGGCCCTCGACCGCCTGGTTGAGCAGATGCCGGATCCCGGCCTGGATCGACGCGCCGTCGGTGCCGTCGACGTTGGCCGTGACGACGAGGTAGCCCGCGTCGCGCGCCGCCACCTCGATGGCCTGGATGCTGGAGGCCGGACCGTACTGCAGGCTCTGCGAGGACAGCACGCCGACGGTGCGGGTGCGGCTGGTGACCAGTGCCCGTGCGGCGAGGTTGGGGCGGTAGTCGAGCTGGGCCATGACCTCGAGTACGCGCTTCTTCGTCTCGGCGCGGAGGCTCGGGTGGTCGTTCAGGACGCGGGAGACGGTCTGGTGCGAGACGCCGGCCGCGCGGGCGACGTCGTAGATGCTCGGCGCCCGCGACGCGGGCTTGTCTTCCGGCATCGGGCACCGCGGCTCTCTGTGATCGGCGCCTCCGACGCAGGACCGGGGCGCCCTCACGGGCGGCTCGCCCGTCCGCGGGCGCGTGTGAGCACACTTTACGTCCCTCGGCGCGGGGGCCTGCACACCGACGGAACCTCGACGGCTCGGACGGGTGCCGCTCCCGGATCGGCCGGACGTTCCGGCACCGCTGGTGCGGGCGCGCCGGAACGACGCGATCCGCGCATCCGCCCCGCGGTCGTCGCAGCGGGTGGTCGCCGCGGTCGGGTCAGCCGTCGAAGACCTCGGCCGAGGCGAAGGCCGCATCGGAGCGGAGCACGGCGACGAGGTCCACGGGACAGTCCTCGAAGGCCGTCCTCTCCGGACCGGGAGGCGTGTGCGCTCGGAAGTCGACGACGGATCCCTGGGGCGCGACGGCGTCGGGCGATCACAGGCGCTGCCCTGCGGTCCGGGGTACTTTCCCGCGTGTGAACGACAGCGACGAGAAGTCCGGGAGAGGCTGGCGCATCGATCTCGGCGAGCCGCCGGAGAGCGTGTCCGGCGATGTCGTCGACGCTATCGATAAGGTGTCCGCGGAATTCGCGGCATTCCGGAGCGGGACTTCCGGCGAGGGCGGAGAAAGGGCCGCGGCCCTCCGCGGAGCCGCCCGACTCGGGGCCGGAGAGCACCGGCTCGCCGTCGCCTCGGGGCTGACGCGGGAAGGCGTCCGCGCCTTTCTCGCGGGGGGATGACAAGCCGTCGGAGAGGCGGTTCCCCCGTGCCTCGACAAGCCGGCGCCGAAGGAAGAGAAAGGCCTCGAGAAGGCGCGGCATCCGGAGAGATCGGAGACGACGAATGGACGACGAGGAGTGGGCTCGGTACCTTCTCGCGATGAAGCGCCGAGCACCGACGGATCAGGACGGCGCGACCGCGGAACGCGGTGACGCGACGGTGGCGGCCGTCCTGCGGGAGCTCGACGGGGTCGATCCGTACGGACTCGAGCCGGGTCGCGAGGACGGCGCTCCCCGCGACGAGTACGCGTCTGAGGCGGCCCCGATCGCGAGCATCCTCCTGCGCCGAGGACGGATCACCGGCGAGGAGCTCGACGCCGTCTGGCGGTTCTGGTTCGGCGAGCCGCTGAGCGCCCTGCTCGGCGACGGCTTCGCCCCGCTCCTGGCGCGGCTCGACCGGCTCGCTCCTCCCTCGGCGGAGGACTGACGGGCGTCGGGTTCCGGCGGCGGACCGGCCGCGATCCCGGCGTCCCGTATCGCTCCGCCCAGCTCCGCCTAGCTCCGCCTAGCTCCGCCTAGCTCCGCTCGCGGAAGAAGCGGATGAGCTCGCGCAGGGCCGGGAGCGTCGCGCTCTCGGCCTCGGCGTCGTCGAGGTCGTCGAAGGAGGTGCGGAGCCCGGCGGCGTCGGCGTCGGCGGCGGACTCGAACGCCATCGACCACTCCGGGAACAGCCGCTCCCGGATCGGCTCCTCGAGGAGGGTGCGCAGCTGCGCGTGGCGCTCGTCGGCGGCGATGACGGCCATCCGCTCGCGCAGGACCGCGTCCGGCCCCTCGAGCACCTGGAGGAATCGGCCGTCGCGGTGCAGGAGCATGCCGGTCAGGCCGAGGCGCTCGTTGTTCGCGCGGCATTGGGCGAGCAGCGCGGGGAGGTCGGCGTCCGTGAAGCCGGCGGAGGTGCGGCTGGAGTAGACGAGGGAGAGCATGGCGTCCGTTCCGGGTGGGGGAGGCGGGCGCCTCCGCTCCCAGTGGACCACCGACAGCGCCTCCCGCACGGCCACTTCCGCCGGCGGCGGCAGGCTGCTAGAGCTAGCCGACCGTGATCGGAGCGGCGGACGGACGGGTGCCCTGCCGCATCCAGACGAAGAAGCCGACCAGGGTGAACGCGCCGTAGAAGACGTACATCAGCCCCGACGCGTAGTAGCCGGCCGAGAACAGCAGCGGCACGCCGACCAGGTCGACGGCCACCCAGATGAGCCAGAACTCGGTCCAGCCCTTCGCCATGCCGTAGGTGGCGAGGACGGAGCCGACGAAGATCCACGCGTCGCTCCAGACCGGCTCGTAGGAGCCGAGCGCGCGGAACACCGGGGTCAGCACCGCGGTGCCGCCGACCATCCCGAGCACCAGCAGGCCGCGGGTGCGCCACGACGCCCAGCGCGGCTCGATCAAGGTGGTCGAGTCGTCGGGGCGGTGGGTCCACCGGTACCAGCCGTAGACGCTGACCAGGATGAACATCACCTGCCGCCCGGCCTGGCCGAGCAGGTTGACGGGGTTGGGAGTGCCGAACAGGGCGCCCATGAAGACCGTGAACAGCAGCACGTTGCCGATGAGGCCGACGGGCCAGGCCCAGACCTTCCGCCGCATCCCGCCGAGGGCGCTGAGGAGCCCGAAGACGTTGCCGATGACCTCCCGCCAGAGGACGGTCTGCTCGCCGATGACGATCTGCGCGTCGAACAGCCAGTGCACGAGGTCCACGAGGCCTTCTTCCTGAGTCGGGATGCCGGGTGGTGCAACCCTGCCCCATCCCGGGCCATTCCCGTCGCGGGCTGATGAGGGCGCCGCGCTCGAACCACGCTGGATCCCGCTCCGGGGCGGGGAGCGCGACCGGCGCCCCGCTGTGCCGCCGCGACCGTAGGCTGGCGGGATGACGTCCCGGGTGCGACTCCTGCTGGCCTCGTCGCACCCCGGGCCGACCGTGACGGTCACCGTGCTGGCGACCGTGATCGCGGCGGCGTCCGGGCATCCGCTCGGGCAGGTCGTGCTGGTGGCGCTCGCCGTGCTGCTCGGGCAGCTCTCGATCGGGCTCGCGAACGACTGGATCGACGCCGACCGCGACCGCGCGGTGGGGCGCACCGACAAGCCGGTCGCGCAGGGGCTGATCGGCGTGGGCGCCGTCCGCGCCGCCGCACTGGGGACGGCGGCGGCCGCCGTGGTGCTCTCGCTGCTGCTCGGACCGGTCGCCGCGGTCGCGCACCTGGTGCTGGTCGCCGCGGGCTGGGCCTACGACGCGGGGCTCAAGCGCACGGTCTGGTCGGTCGCTCCCTTCGTGGTCGCCTTCGGGCTGCTGCCGGTGGTGGCGGTCGCGGCGGGCGACGGCCGGCTCCCCGCCTGGTGGGCGATCGCGACCGGCGCCGTGTTCGGCATCGCGATCCACTGCACGAACGTGCTCCCCGACCTGGTCGACGACGAGGCCACCGGGGTCCGCGGCTTCCCGCACCACCTCGGCCTGCGGCTCTCCGGAGTCGTCGCCTTCGGGTCGCTGGTGGTGGCCGCGCTGCTCGTGCTCGTCGGACAGCTCGTCGGCGACCAGCCGGTGCGCGGGACAGGCGTGGTGCTCGCGGTGATCGGGACCCTCGCGGTGGTCGTGCTCGCCGCGGCGGGCATCCGCCTGGTGCTGACCGGTCCGCCGACGCGCACCCTGTTCCGGCTGGTGATCGCGGCCTCGCTCGTGCTGGTGGTCGAGCTCGGGCTGGCGGGCGCGCGGCTGGTCGGCTGACCGGCCGCCCTCAGGACCAGCGCATCGCGTAGACGCGGGCGAGCAGGTCCGAGGTCGGCAGGGCGAGGGCGGTGCGGAGGAACGCCTCGCGGCCGCGGTGCGCGAGCGTGCCGAGCGGGCGTCCGAGCGCCATGTTCGCCTCCGCCTGCCGCGCCGCGCGCCGGGCCGCGGTGGTGCGCCGCCGGGCGAAGCCGGGCCAGGGGCCGGCCTCGCCGCGGCGCACGGCACCGGCCAGGAGCGGGGCGAGCTCGGCGGCGTCGAGCCAGCCGAGGTTCATGCCCTGCCCGCCGATCGGACTGATCTCGTGCGCGGCGTCGCCGATGAGCACGACGCGGCCGACGCCCATCAGCTCGGCCTCGCGGCGCCGCACCTGGAATCCGCTGAGCATCGTGCAGGTGTCCGGGTCGGCGTCGGCGCCCGTCCGGTCGCGGACAGCGGCGGCCAGGGCGCGCGCGGCCTCCTGGTCGGGTGCCTCCTCGGGCCGCCAGGCGGGGGCGCCGAGGGAGCGGTCGGGGCCGCTCAGGGCGACGTACCGGCGCCGACCGCCCGGGAGCGGGAAGGACTCCACCACTCCGGCCGGGCCGACGTCGACCAGCGCGGTGCCGGTGAGACCGCCGGGCTCGGGGTCGGCGAAGTCGCCCATCACGTAGCGGTCCGGGTAGTCGCGGCCGGTGGTGCGGATCCCGAGCAGGTCGCGGACGGTGCTGCGGGCGCCGTCGGCTCCCACCACGAAGGCGGCGCGGACGGAGACCGGCTCGCCGCCCGGTCCGGTGCCGGTCGCCTCGACGGTGGAGCCGCGGCGGAGCAGGCCGGTCAGCGCGACCCCGGGGCGCAGCGCGTCCGGGGCCGCCGCCTCGAGGCGCTCGCGGAGGATCGCCTCGGTGCGGTGCTGGTCGAGGGTGACGACGTAGGGGTGCGTCGCGGAGGCGCGCGCGAACGAGAGCGTGCCGAGGGTGCGGCCCCGGCTGCGCGCGACGCCCTCGCGGACCCGGGTGGCCTCGGCCAGCACGGGAGCATCGGCGCCGATCGCGGCGAACGCGTCGAGCGACGGCGGATGGATGCCGATCGCCCGCGAGCCGCGCGGCACCGAGGAGCGCCGCTCCCACACCTGCACGTCCACTCCGGCCCGCGCCAGGAGCGCGCCGAGCAGGAGTCCGACCGGACCGCCGCCGACCACGAGCACGTCCGTCTCCGCTGTCACGGGTCGAGCCTAGGGAGCGGCGGCGCGGCGGGCGAGGGGGTGCGCTCGACCGCCGCGCGTGCTCAGGGTGCGAGCGGAGGTGTCAGAGCGCGTCGACGGCGGCGAGGATCTCCTCGGTCTCCGTGCGCGTCGTGTAGTCGACGTGCACGTCCGCCGTGCGGACGATCCGGTCGGCGTCGACGATCAGGACGGTCGGGTACGGGACGGCCGGGGTGTCGTCGGCGTTGCTGTCCTTCACGGCGAAGCCGAGCGCGGTGTGCGCCTCCTGCGCGTCGCCGCTGGGGGCGGTGACGATGCCGAGAGCGCTCGCGAGCGTGTTGCCGGGGTCGGAGACGACGGTGAAGCCCAGGTCGCCGTTCGCGACAGCCGCGCGCGACCCGTCGGGGGTCTGCGGGCTGATCGCGACGAGGGCGACTCCGCGCGACGCGAGCTCGGGGGCGAGGGTCTCGTTGTAGTGCTTGAGCGTGATGTTGCAGTACGGGCACCAGGCTCCGCGGTAGAAGACGAGGACGGCCGGGCCCGCGCCGAGGACGTCCGCGAGGTCGACGGTGTCGCCGTCGACGGTCACGACGGAGGCGGCGGGAAGCGCGTCGCCGGCGGTGACGGCTCCGCTCGGGGCGCCGGCGGCGACGAGGTCGTCGCGCTCGCCGGAGAAGACGGCGGCGAGCTCGGGGCCGACCGTCTCGTCGAAGCCGACGGTGAACTGGTCGAGCTGGGTGCGGACGGAGGTGCTGGTCATCGGAAGTCCTTCGGTCGTGACGGTCGTGGTCCCCCGTCCGGGAGCCTAGGCATGCGGGGGACCGGGCGCCGGGCGCCCGTCACGCGGCGTCACACGACGGCCGACGCGTGTCGGCCGGCGTGCGTGGGACCGGCCCCGTCGCTCCGTCACTCCGGGGCGACGACCAGCTCGCCGCCGGCGCAGCGCGAGACGCACGGCATGATCCAGCGGTCCTGCTCCTCGGGGGTCAGCACCAGGTCGCGGTGCTCCGCCCTCCCGCCGACGAGGCGCAGGCGGCAGGTGCCGCACGTGCCCGACTCGCAGGAGGAGTCGACGTCGATCCCGGAGGAGCGGAGCGCGGTGAGGAGCGAGCGGTCGGCCGGGACCTCCACGACGGCTCCGGTCGGCTCCCAGACGGCGGCGAAGGGGACGGCCCGGTCGCCGACGGCGTCGACGCCCGCGAAGTCCTCGACGTGGATCCGGCTCGGGCGCCAGTGCATCGTGAGGGCGAGGACCTCGTCGATCAGCGCGGACGGACCGCAGCAGTAGATCCGGGTGTCGTCGTCGGGCTCGGCGACGAGCGGCCAGAGGTCGAGCCGGCCGTGGATCGCACTGTGGTGCACGAGGGAGCCGTCGGCGGAGAACTCGTCGAGCCACGCGGTGTCCTCGGGGGTGCGGCTGAGGTAGACGACCTGCACGGCCGATCCCTGCGCCCGGAGCTCGGCGGCCATCGCGCGGATCGGGGTGACCCCGATCCCGCCGGCGATCAGGAGGTAGCGGGCGGCGGGCCGGAGGGCGAAGGTGTTCGCGGGCGGCGCGGAGGAGAGGACATCGCCGACGCGGACGTCGTCGTGGAGGCTCCGCGATCCGCCCCGACCCCCGGGCTCCCGGCGCACCGCGATCGCGTAGTGCGACGGCTCCGCGGATCCCGGCTCGACGAGGCTGTAGCTGCGGCGCTCGCCGGAGGGGGTCGTGAGCGTGAGGTGCGCGCCGGCGGAGTAGCCGGGCAGCGGGGCGCCGTCCTCGCTCCGCAGCACGAAGCGGGTGACGGCCGGGGTGAGCGCCTCGCGCTCGGCCACCACGAGCCGCAGCTCAGCCACGGAGCACCAGCTCGTCGCCCACGCCGAGCGTGCCGCCGTCGAGGACCTCCGCGTAGACGCCGAGGAGCTCGTGGCCGTAGGTCTCGTGCAGCAGGCGAGGGACCGGCAGGTCGCGCCGACCGGTGCCCGGCTCGACCTCGGTCGCGGCGCACCGCTCGGTGGCCTTCGTGATCCGCAGCCGCAGCCCGCCCGCGGTGAGCTCGCGGCCGAGCAGCTCGAGCTCGCTCCACGCGGGCAGCCCCTCGAGGTGGATGTTCCCGCGGAACCGCAGCGGATCGACGCTCCGGCCGGTGCGCTCGGCGAGGTCGCGGACGCTCGCCAGGTTGATCAGCGAGACGTACTCCATCTCGATGTCGGAGTTGTGGGCCGTGTCGGTGTAGCGGCGCCCCGCGTCCTGGGCGATCACGGGCTCGACGCCGGGCGGCAGGTCGAGCACGCGGGCGGCGAAGGAGCGCAGTGCGGCCCGGCCGTCCTCCGCGCCGAGGTCGGCGGAGAGGACCCGGTGGCCGCGGACGTCGACGGTGAGCACTCCGCTGTCGGGGTCGAGGTGCGTGGTCAGGCCGGCGAGGCGCGCCTCGGCGACGAGCACGAAGTACTCGCGCTTGGAGATGCCGTGCCGCATGCCGGGCCGGTAGGCGCCGCCGGGGCGGGCGAGGGCGATCGTGCGGTCGAAGGGGACGCCGCGGCCGGCGGTGAGCTCGACGCGGGGGAGCGGCTGCGGGGTCAGGCCCTTCAACGGGTAGACGAAGAGGCCGTCCACGCGTGTCGTCATGCCCCCATCCTGGCGCATCGCCGGGAAGCCGGCAGGGCCGTCGCGGCGCAGCGGAGCGCGAGGAACGGACGCGGCGCCGTGCGGATCCTGCGAGGGCGGGCGGAGGGATCCGCTCCGGCGGGCCTCGTCAGTACTGGAGGGAGAGGCCGACCAGGGGCGGGACGACGAGCGCGCCCAGCTCGACGATCGCGACGCTCGCGCCGACGCCGAGCGTGACGGCCGAGAGCAGCCGGGCGCGGTCCTTCCGCGCGACGCCGATGACGCCGACGATCGCGGTCGCCGTCGCGAGCACGAGCATCGTGACCCCGAGGGCGGCGAAGAGCGCCCCGATCTGCGTGGTGTCGAAGCCGCCCTGGAACGCGAGGACCGGGATGGCCGTGGTGAGCGCGGTCCGCCCGATCTGCGCGAGGACGAGGACGATCGCGAGGACGAGGCCGACGATGCCGACGACGTCGCGGGGCCGGGGCTGGGGGGCGGGGACGGAGGCGGTCACGCCATCGAGCCTAGGGGCGGGCGCGGCGGCGAGCCCGATCAGCGCGAGGGCGAGCACCACGGCGCCGACGGTCTCGAGAGGACTCCAGGCGGTCATGGCTCCAGCGTGCGCTCGGAGCGG
>NZ_PSVA01000037.1:0-21952 GCF_002932155.1 Rathayibacter sp. AY1F9
GTCATCAGTCACGGGGAGTGGGACCTTTCGGGAGGGGGCGGGTCAGTGGGTGAGACCGTAGTGCAGCGTGGGGTCGAGGTGTTCGATGTCGACGAGGCGGTTGTACTTCGCGACCCTCTCGCCGCGCGCGGGGGCGCCGGATTTGATCTGCCCGACTCCGGTTCCCACCGAGAGGTCGGCGATGAAGGTGTCGAGGGTCTCGCCGGAGCGGTGGGAGACCATGCAGCGCATGCCTGCGTCGTGCGCGGCCGCGATCGCGTCGAGGGTGCCGGTGATGGTGCCGATCTGATTGGGCTTGATGAGTGCGGCGTTGGAGTAGCCGTTGCGGGCTCCGTCGCGGATGCGGTCGGCGTCGGTGACGTAGAGGTCGTCTCCCACGAGCTGCACCCGGTCGCTGATGGCGTGGGCGAGGAGGGCCCAGCCCTCGTGGTCGTCCTCGGCGAAGCCGTCCTCGATGCTGCGGATCGGGTAGTCGGCGATCAGCTTCTCGTAGTAGCGGGCGAGTGCGTCGCGGTCGAGATCGGTGCCGGCGACGGTGTAGTGGCCGTCGCCGTGGAAGAAGCCGTTCGCGGCGGGATCCATCGCGATCGCGATGTCACCGGTGCCGGGCTGGTATCCGGCGTCGGTGATCGCTGCGACGAGGAGGTCCAGGGCGTCTTCGGGCCGGTCGATGGGGGGCGCGAAGCCGCCCTCGTCGCCGAGCCCGGAGGTGCCGTAGGCGGTGCGGACGCGGGCGGCGAGGGCGTGATAGATCTCGGCGCCGACCTGCACGGCCTCCTCCTCGGTGCCGGCGGAGACGGGGGCGATCATGAACTCTTGGAAGTCGAGGCCGTTCGCGGCGTGCGCGCCACCGTTGATGACGTTGAAGTGCGGGACGGGCAGGGAGGCGGTCGCCCCGGTGTGATCGGCGATCCACCGGTGCAGGGGCAGGCCGGTGCGCGCGGCGAAGGCGCGGGCGGCCGCGATGGAGACGGCGACGACGGAGTTCGCTCCGAGGCGGGCGAGGTTCGCGGTTCCATCCAGTGCTCGCAGCGCTTCGTCGATCTCGCGAAGCGAAGTCCAGGAGTGATCGAGCAGGAGGGCGCGGATCTCGCCGTCGACGGCCGCGACAGCGGAGCGGACTCCGCGTCCGCCGAACGCGGGGCCGCCGTCGCGCAGCTCGACCGCTTCGAACGCGCCCGTCGAGGCGCCCGCGGGGGCGGAGGCGTCCAGGACGGTGTCGTCGTCCAGACGCAGGGTGACAGCGACGGTCGGGAAGCCGCGGGAGTCGAGGATCTGCCGTGCGGCGACGTCGGTGATGACCAGCGGGTGTCCGGCGGGGTGGGTGACGTACTCGCCCGTCCCGTGGATGCTGGTGCGGGTGTGGCTGATGTAGGCGTTCATCAGGTTCCTCCTTCGTGGGCGGGCGTGATCGCCGCCCGGTCGGCTCTTGCGGGGTCGAGGTAGCGTCCGCTCCTCGAGATCGGTGTCCCGGACGGCCCGGTGTCGTACAGGTACGGCTGACCCGTCGGGATGTTCAGATCGCGGACCGCGGCATCGCCGAGGTCCTCGAGAAGGGCCCGCAGCGCGCGCAGGGAGTTGCCGTGCCCGACGATGAGCACCGTCTCGCCCTCCTGGAGGGCGGGCAGGATGCGCTCCTCGAGGAGCGGCTGCAGTCGGTGGACGACGTCGCGCAACGACTCCGTCTCCGTCATCGCCTCGGCCGGCTGCCCACGGAACGCCGCGGACCTGTGCAGCTGCACGAAGGCGGCGGCGGACAGAGCAGGCGGGCGGACGTCCATCGACCGGCGCCACTCCAGGAAGGCGTCGGCCCCGTACCGGGCTCCGACGGCGCTTGTGGACAGGCCGGTGAGCGCTCCGTAGTTGCGCTCGTTCAGCCGCCACTGGGCCGCGACGATCCGCGGCCGCCCTGGAAGGGCGCCGGCGATGATCCGGGCCGATTCGGTGGAGCGCTGCAGGGTCGACGTGAGGATCAGATCGGGGTCGATCGATGCGTCCCTCAGTAGCGTCGCGGCCTGTCGCGCTTCGTCACGTCCGAGGTCGGTGAGGGGGACGTCGAGGACGCCGCAGAAGAGACCGTCGGCGTTGCCGGTGCTCTCACCGTGGCGCACGAGGACGAGCGGGGGATGCGCGGGCATGGGTCACCTACCTGGTCTCTGATCGAGAAGGTAGGAACCATCAGCCTCGGCGGCAGTTCGAGCTCACGCTCGGGCGGGATCCATCACCACTGCCGTCAGCCTACGCCCGCACCTCGGTCAGGACCAGGGCAGCGGCTCCGAATCATCGACCGGGGCGAGGGGGATCATGAGGGCCGGCCGGTGCTGACGGTGAGCGAGACGGGCGCCGACGGCACCGGAGAAGACCTCCTGCACGGTGCGACGCAGAGACGGCTCCTTCGTGCCGACAATGATCATGACCGCATCGACACGGTCCGCGAGCGTCGCCAGAGCGTGTGCAACGTCACCGGCCATCTGATGCGTCTGCCACGGGACACGGTCACCGACGATCCGGTCAAGCCGCTCGAGGATCGCAGGATCTGGAGCCAGCGGAGTGTCGCGGATGCACTGCGGGCGACACCGGTGCCTTCCTCCCGGGTCTGGTCCCCGCCAGCTGCCCGCGCGTACGCGCGCGGACGCTGCGGCGTACCCGGATCGGCTGCTACTGACGAAGCGCGCCTCGGGAACGAACGGTGGGATCACGCTCGACCCGACGATCGGGGTGTCGTCGAGGATGGCACGCGGTCGAACCGATCACCACGGAGACCACCGCGCGCGAGGCGGTGAGAAGCAGCTCAGGCGCAAGGGGGTCGCGAATCGTCGTCGGCGCGGTTCACTCACTGCATGGATGGTCTGCCCTTCGTTGTTCTCGTCGTCATCTTTCTCGCCGCCGCCGCAGTGGTGTGGGTCGCCGGCATCCAGTTGTCGAAGGCCACGGACGTTCTGGATGCGCGTCTGCACCTGGGGAGTGCGCTGGGCGGTCTGATCGTTCTCGCCGTCGCGACGAACCTGCCGGAGATCGCGATCACCGTGTCCGCCGCGCTCTCCGGGAACCTGGACGTCGCGGTCGGCAACATCCTCGGCGGCATCGCGCTGCAGACCGTGGTCCTCGTCGTCCTCGACCTGTTCGGCAAGCCCGGAAAGGGTGCGAAGCCGCTCACCTACCGTGCCGCGTCCCTCACACTCGTGCTCGAGGGGCTCGTGGTCGTCGCGGTGCTCGCCGTCGTCATCGCCGGCAGCCAGCTGCCCTCCGGACTTGAAGTGCTGCGCCTGACCCCGGACGTCGTCCTCATCGCCGGCCTCTGGGTCGTCGGGCTGCTGATCGTGCAACGCTCCGGCAAGCACCTCCCCTGGCACGAGGACGGGCGGGCCCCCGACGCGACAGCATCCCCCTCGAAGAAGAAGACGCACCCGATGAGCACACGCAAGGCGACCATCGTGTTCACGATCTCCGCCGCGGCGACCCTCCTCGCCGGTGTCGTGCTCGAGCGCGCCGGTGACGCAGCATCCTCGCAGCTCGGTCTCTCCGGGGTGCTGTTCGGAGCCACCGTGCTCGCTCTCGCCACCTCCCTCCCCGAGATCTCGACCGGGCTGCAAGCCATCAAGCAGGGCGACGACAACCTCGCCATCAGCGACATCTTCGGCGGCAACGCCTTCCTCCCCGTCCTGTTCCTCGTCGCCACCGTCCTCTCCGGCACCGCAGTCCTCCCGCAGGCGAACTCGTCCGACATCTACCTCACCGCTCTCGCCGCCCTGCTCACCCTCGTCTACATCGTCGGACTGATCTTCCGACCCACCCGCCGCATCGCCGGCATGGGAATCGACTCGTTGATCGTGCTCGCGCTCTACACCGTCGGCATCGCGGGACTCTTCGCCATCACCGCGACATGACGTCCGCGCCGCCGTGGGCAGATCGACCAGATCGCTGTAGCTCGAGCAGACACGGCCGCTGGCGTGATCGGCGTAGCGACGAGCCGTGCACCGGTCAGCGCAACTCGTGTGCGATCTCCAGGAACGCCGCCGCGGACGACCCGATGCGATCGGACCAGATGGCGCGGAGGGGTCGCACGAGTGCTGGTCCGCGGAGGGGCACTCGTATCAGTGAGCGCGCGGCGAGATCTGTTTCGACGGTGAGGATGCTCATGACTGCGGGCGCGATGCCGGCGCGGGCGTTCGCTCGGATGATCGCCGTCGTCTCCAGGATCGCGGCGGGAGTCGTGAGTGCGAGCCCGGCGTCGTGGAGCCATGCTTCGAGGGTCGTCCGGGTGCCGGAGCCTTCCTCTCGTGTCAGCAGTGCGGTCCCGGCCAACTCCTCGGCGCCGATACTCGCCGCGCGTGCCCAGGGGTGGTCCGGTGCCACGACGACAGCGAGTTCGTCCTCCGCGACCACGTCAGAGGAGAGCGTGGCCGTGGACGCCGGTGTCTCGACGAATCCGAGCTGCGCGGCACCGGATCGCACGAGCTCTGTGACCGTGGCTGAATTGCCGGCGATCAGCTGCACACTCACCTCGGGTGTGCGCTGTCGGAATTCGAGGAGCCAGCGTGGGAGCAGCAGTTCGGCGATGGTCTGCGACGCCGCGAGAACCAGTGAGCCGGTCGGCTGTCGCAGTGCCGCCGCGCCCGCCTCGAGGCGGCGGGACGCCTCGAGGACCGGGCCGGCCAGCTCGAGCACGAGCCGGCCCGCGTCGGTCATCAGGGACCCGATCGGAGAGCGGCGCACGAGCGGCTGCCCGATGGCGCGCTCCGCTACCCGCAGACGCGCCGAGACGGCCTGCTGGGTGACGCCGAGGGCTTCGGCAGCGCGGGAGAGCGAGCCCGCCTCGGCGATGCGTTCGAGCACCTCCAGCGTGTCGAGATCCAGGATCCGGTCCGTCAATCGCCGCGTCGCCACAAGCACTCATTGTGCCCCGCCAACACGATCGCTGTATCGGCTGGTGACGGCGATGCTCAGGCTGGAGTCATGACAACTTTCTCCCCCGCCCGCGCATCTTCCTCGATCGGGCATCCTCCGCGGTCGAGGCGCTTGTTCCGGGAGCTGGAGCATCCGGGACTGATCGTGTCGAACCTGACGCCGAACTGGTTCGCGTCGATCATGGGCACCGGCATCGTCGCGGTCGCCGCCGCGTCCCTGCCACTCCAGTTCCCCGGACTCCGTACCGGGGCCACCGTCATCTGGGCGATCGCCGCGCTGCTGCTCGTCGCGCTGACCGTCGCGACCGGGCTGCACTGGGTCCGCTACCGCGGTACAGCGGCGAGGCACCACCTAAATCCGGTCCTCTCGCACTTCTACGGCGCGCCGCCGATGGCGTTTCTCACCGTCGGCGCGGGAACCCTCCTCCTCGGCAAGGACTGGATCGGCCTGCCGGCCGCTGTCGCCATCGACTGGGTGCTCTGGGGTGCGGGGACTCTCGGCGGGCTGGCGACGGCGGTCCTGGTGCCCTACCTCGCGTTCACCCGGCATGAGAACAAGCCCGATTCGGCGTTCGGCGGCTGGCTGATGCCGATCGTTCCGCCGATGGTGTCCGCTTCCACCGGCGCAGTGCTGCTGCCGTACGCGCCCGCCGGGCAAGCGCGGGAGACGCTCCTGTGGTCCTGCTACGGCTTCTTCGGCCTCAGCCTGGTCGCGTCGCTGGTGGTGATCACCCTGATCTGGAACCGGCTCGCGCAGCACAAGGTCGGAGCGGCGGGGATGGTGCCGACGCTGTGGATCGTCCTCGGTCCGGTCGGACAGTCGATCACCGCTGTGAATCTGCTCGCCTCGAACGCGCCCACCGTCGTGGACGCCGGCATGGCGCGTGCGCTGCTGGTCGTGGCTCTGGTGTACGGCTTCGCGATGCTCGGCTTCGCGCTGCTCTGGACCGTCATCGCCCTCGCGATCACCCTCCGCACCGCGAAGGAGCACCTGCCGTTCAGTCTGACGTGGTGGTCGTTCACGTTCCCCGTCGGCACCTGCGTCACCGGACTGAACGGCCTCGCCCTGCACTCCGGTCTCACGGTCGTCGCCGGCCTCGCCGTGCTCTACTACGTCGGCCTGGTCGCCGCGTGGATCATCGTCGCCGCCCGCACGTTCCACGGTTCCGTGATCCGCGGCACCCTGCTCGCACCACCGCGGCCGGCCTGACCGGGATCGAGGAGCATCGTGGATGTCCGAACCCTGAACGCCCTCGCCGAGACCTGGCGGAGTACCGCGGACGCGACCGGACGCTTCGTTCCGGGCTTCGATCCCCGCTCCGGCGGCACCGCCAGTCGCGTCCTGGTGCTGATGCAGTCACCCGGCCCTCGGACGATCGCCGCGGGATCCGCTGCCGTCTGCAGCGAAGACAACCTCGGGCCCACCGCCGCCGCGTTCCGGGCGGCCCGCATCGAGTCCGGACTCTCCCGCGACCACTACGTCCGGTGGAACCTCATCCCGTGGGAGATCCCTGGCCGCGTCCGCCCCGCGGACATCGAGCAGGGCCGGCTCGCGCTCGGTGAGCTGCTGGAGCTGCTGCCCGCGCTCGACGCCGTCGTCACCTACGGGACCGTGGCGCTCGACGGGGTCATGCGCTATCTGACCCTGCACGATGATCCCCGTGTCGTCCCCGTCCTCGCGGCACCGCACCCCTCACCGGCCAACGGGCGTCACCGCGCCGACCAGCACCTCCGCTCCGTGAACGCGCTCCGCCTCGCGAATCGTCTCGGATCCGGTCGGCGAGTCGCAGACTGACGGCACGGAAGGGAGACGTCCGCGTCTCGGTCGTCACCGGTCGCCGTGACCGATGAGGTGTTGATCTCAGACGGCCCCCGTCCTCGAACCGCTGACGGGAACGGCCTGGTCGTCCACGACGTCGACGGTGTACGCCGCGCCGTGCTCGAGCGTGTGGCCGACGGTGCACTGGCGGTCGACCGCCCGGTGGGTGCGCTCGGACAGTGAGGCGATCCGCTCGGGATCGAGCGCCGACAGGTCGGCGCGGATCACGGCGGCGATCGAGTCGTAGCGGTCCTCGCCCTCGGGCTTGGTCGCGGTGATGTCGGTGGTCGCTTCGAAGTCGGCTCCGAGCCGGCTGGCGAGGATGTGGTCCGAGGAGAGCATGCCGCAGGCGGCGAGGGCGAGGTGCAGCAGCTCGCCGGGCGAGAACACGCCGTCGGCGTCCGACCCGCCGATGCGGACCTCGGCTCCTCGCGCGTTGCGGCCGATGAAGCTTCTCGGGCCCTCGCGGGTGATGTGCAGCGGCGTGGTCTCGGTGCTCATGGTCTGCTCCTGTCCGGTGCCCGCGGCACCGCGGGCAGTGTCGGTGTCTCCTGCGGGTGGGCGGTGTCTCAGGTGTCGGTGCGGACGAGGGGGGAGTTCGTGCCGCGGACCCTGATGTCGACGCCGGTGATCTCCGACCGGGCGACGCCCGTGGACGCCGCCAGGTCGACGGCGCGCCGCCCGGCCGCCGTCCAGGTGGCGACGGTGATCGTGCTGCCGTCTGTGCGGGTGATCACGAGTTCGTACTCCGCGTCGGCGGGCGCATCACCACTGTAGGTGCAGCTCCACTCCAGCCGGGTGCCCCACGGCTTCCCCTCGACCTGGATGTCCGCAGCGAGAGCGGGATCGGCCGCGATCGGGTCCATCGGTTCGAGGGTCGCCTCGCTCGCCACGGGAGCGCCCGCGATGCCCGTGCCGAGAGCGACACCTCCGAAGACGGAGGCGGTGACGGCGGCCGCGACGGCGAGGGACGTCACCAGCCGGCGCCGACGTCGGCGCGTCCGGACACGGTGGGCGATGGCGGGCAGCGTCACCATCGACGGCGGCGCCTCCTCGCCGTCGTCCGATGCGCTGATGGCGAGAGCGTCCTCGACGGAGAGGCGGCCGACGATGCCGGGCAGTCCTGCCAGCTCTGCCACGGCCGCGCGGCAGGCCGCGCAGCCGCTGAGGTGCTGCTCGTACTCGAGTCGCTGATCTGCGGGGAGAGCGCCGAGGACGTAGGACGCGTCCCAGTCGCGGTACTCGTCCTCCGTCGCAGAGCTTCCGTGGTGGTCGTTCATCGGGTGACGCCCCTTTCCTGCAGAGCCAGTCGCAGTCCGCGCAGTCCGTAGTGCAATCGAGATTTCGCTGTTCCCTCGGGGATGGAGTGCCGGCGGGCGATCTCGGGGACGGTGTGTCCGAGGAAGTACGCGTCCACCACGATCTGACGATGCTCCACCGACAGCGATGCGAGAGCGTCGGCGACCAGGATGCTGTCCAGGACCGCGTCGGTGCGATCGGGGACGGCGCCGCCGCCGTCCTCGTCCTTCGCCGGCACCTCGCGTCGGCTCCGAGCGGATCGGGCGTCGTCGATGACGAGATTGCGGGCGACGGTGAACAGCCACGCGCGAGCGGCGTCGGCGTCGCGTTCGAGGACCTGCGGGCGCTGCCAGGCCCGGACCATCGTCTCCTGCACGACGTCCTCCGTCAGCGCCGCGTTCCGAGTGAGGTTCTGCACGAAGCGCCGCAAGGCCGGGCCGTGACTCTCGTACAGCGCCGCCAGGAGCTCATCGACGGGGCGGGGCACAACGCTCACCGCCTCGAAGCGCCACGGTGCGCTCCCTCATCACGGTTGCTGCGATCACTGCCGGTCATCCCTTCCGTCCATGCCTGTCGAGAACCGGCGACCCGGCCCGACGATGCGCTTCGCTGCGCGGGGACGGGTCGCCGTCGCATCAGGACGCCGGGGTGGCGGTGCTCATGGCCGCGGCTTCCTTGTTCATCGTGCCGTCAGGGAGGAGGACGTACCAGGCGTCCTTCACACCCTGCCCGTTGACCTGGCCCGGCGCGGTGTCCTTCGCGAACCGGTAGACCGGCCATCCGTCGACGGTCAGCTGGGTCGTCCCGTCGGTGCGCGTGATCGAGCCGACCTCTCCGGTGATCCCGTCCGCGGCGGTCGTGCTGGACGCCGTCACGGCCGGCCAGGTCGTGGCGCACTCGTCGTAGCAGCTGCTGCTGCCCGAGTTCTGCGTGTCCTTCATGAACGTGTAGACGGTGTAGCCGGCCTCGTCCGTGATGATCTCGCCCAGCGGCGAGGACGCCGTCGTGAGAGCCGCCGTCTCAGCGGAGGCGGTCGCGGTGGCGGAGGCCATCGCGGTGGCGGAGGGGCTGTCGGCCGGCGCTTCCGACGAGGCGGCCGAGCCAGCGGCCGTCGAGCATCCGGCGAGAAGGACGGCGGCGAACGCCGCAGTCGTCACAGTGGTCGCGATTCGCTTGAGCATGATGCCTCCTGTAGTGCGGGGGCCGAGGTGGTCCCACCGAGGACACGACACAGCAGTCGCGGACGTTCAACGACGCGAGAAGATCGCTGGGAGAGCATCCGCGCAGCGGGCGGATTCAGTGAGAGCGACGATCCGTTGCGCGCTCCTTCGCGTGAAGGCCCGAGGCTGCGCGCTGCTCTCCACGGCGGCGTGCGAGCAGTGATCGACCATGTGCGCGACGGCTGCGGCCTGCCCGGCCGCCCGCGCGGCAGCGGTGGCGGCCCGCTCGCCCGCCTGCGTCGCGGCGCGGGCTGCGGCGTGCGCCGTGAAGGCCGCCGTGCGGCACTCGGTCATCGGAGCCTCGCCCCGCCCCCAGGCGAGGAGGACGTCGAGCGCGCGCCGGGGGCGGGCATTGTCCGGGTCCCACTCCTCGAACGCGGGGAGGGCGCGCTCCGCGCACTCCGCCGCCCACCGCGCGAGCGCCCGGTGGACCTCCGGCTCCGGATTCGCCCGGGCCGGCTCCTCCGCTCCGCTCACGGGTCTTCCTCCGATTCCGGAGCTCAGCTGGCTCTTCCCAGATGAGGGTGTAGGTCGGCCGGGAGCGTCGGTCCGCAGATAGACGTCGAGGTCTCCCGACGACGGAGGTTCCTACGCCATCCGTCCGAAAGACCTCGACGTGACCGACGCTACCCCGCCGGCCGGCTTCGGCCGCCCTGACCTGACCGCCTTCTCGTCTCATCCCAGTCGACCCTGATCGAGTCTGCTGACCCCCTCGACGAGAACGCAGCGACATCACAGCCACCCAACCCCGACCGTCCGGGAAGCCGGGACACGTCACATGACCTGTGCTGCGGGCGTGTCGAGTGGGTCGTCCAGGGGCGACGCAGGAGTGTCGACGCGACGTGCTGAGAGGTGGTTCCAGTCGAGCGCTAGGACACCGGCTACAGGCATGGCGATAGGTCAGGAACGGCGTCGCTCCCTGCGCAGGAGGGAGCGCAGAGTCTCGGCATTCGCGTAGCCGACCCGTAGCGCGATCTCGGCGGAGGTGAAGTCCGTGGTTGCTGAGAGGTGCCGAGCTCGTTCGATGCGAAGCCGTTGGACGAAGCCGAGCGGAGTGAGGTTGAGCGCCGCACGGACT
This sequence comes from Rathayibacter sp. AY1F9, assembly GCF_002932155.1. Lineage (NCBI taxonomy): Bacteria > Bacillati > Actinomycetota > Actinomycetes > Micrococcales > Microbacteriaceae > Rathayibacter > Rathayibacter sp. AY1F9. The sequence continues at coordinate 10,324 of NZ_PSVA01000037.1, forward strand.
CGTCGTTCGAGGGTGCGCCGGCTGGTGCCGAGCGACTGCGCGACGAAGGCGACGTTGAACGGTTCGTCCAGGCGGGCGCGCACGAAGCGTTCGAACTCGACGACGATCGGGTCCTCGTGCCGGAGATGTTCGTAGGCGACGAAGGCCGCCTGAGACGGACGCTCGTCGATGATGAGGAGCTTGGCGACATGTTGGGCCAGGTCGGGGCTGATCGATCGCACGAGTGAGAGCGCGAGGTCGATGTGGGCGAACGCGGCGCCGGCGGTGACGAGGTTCCCGTCGACCACGACCATGGTGTCGAGATCGAGGGCGACGGTCGGATAGCGCTTCAGGAACTCCGGCCCCAGGAACCAGCTGGTCGTCGCCCTCCGATGATGCATCCGTCCGGTCTCGGCGACAGCGAACACGCCGGTGCACGCCGCGGCGATCCGGGTGGTCGCCTCGTCGAGGCGCCCGAGCGAGGCGATGACCGAACGAGCATCTCGGCTCTGGAGGACGTCGTTGGTAGCGGCGGCCGTAAGGGTTCCAAGCGCAGGGACGACGACCACGTCGAACTCTCCGGACTCCGACAGCGGGTGGTCCACCGACAGGGTCATCGATGCCGTCGTGGTCACTCGCCGTTTCGGTCCGAGGATGGCGAGTTCGATCGGGTCGATCCTCGGGTCGACATCGCCGCGGGCTCCGTCGGCCACCCGCACGATGTCGATGATCGACGCGATAGCCGAACCGAAGCAGCCGTCGATCGCGATCAGTCCGATACGCATGACGTAAACAATAGCAATACTGCCGTATACGCCACTCCCCACCGGCCCTCGCTCGTCATAGGCTGAACTCGTCCCACGAAGAACCCCGACGTCAAGGAGAGTCCCTCATGTCCACACCCGCATCACTTCCGTATGCCTTCGTCGCCAAGATCGTCGCGGCCGATGGACAGCACGACGCGGTCGCCGATCTGCTCGCCGGCGCTGTCGCACTCGCCAACGAAGAAGTAGGAACGATTGTCTGGTTCGCGGTCAGGACCCACGCCGACACCTTCTGGATCTTCGATGCATTCCCCGACGAAGCCGCTCGCGACGCCCACGCCAACGGCGCCATCGTCGCAGCCCTGATGGCCAACCAGCACCTCCTCGGCGCAGCACCCGAGATCCTGGCGGCCGACGTCCTCGCGTCCAAGCTCCCGTAGTCCGCCAACGCACGAGACGATCGCGCCCCGCCGAGCCGTCGCCAGGTCGCGACGCAACGCCACGCTGCGTTGCCGAGCGGTGCAAGGCCTTTCGGCACACGGACAGGATGCCGGCCGCGAGCGCTCAGCCGGCGAGGGGTCCGTCGCAGAGGAGAGCGACGTCGGTGTCGGGCAGAGCCGTGAGGCCAGCGCATCGCGCGACCACCAGAACGGTTCGCCGGAGCCGCCTGTCGGAATCGAACGGACGACCTAATGCTTTGCGTCTATCGCTTGATGCGCCCACTGGGCGAACGAGCCGCTGACCTGCGCAAACGCCGAGCGTGGAGGACGCCGCCATCCGGTGGTGACCGACGACGACCGACCAGTACCGACCGTTTCACCGGAGCTTGCGGCGGCGTCGAAGCCGAGCAAGCTCCATTCTTCTAACTCACCGCGCCCTCCTCCTCGCCGGCCCCGTCGTCGGCGAAGACGTTTCAGGGGTCTTCTCAGATGACGGTTCAGGTCGGCCGGGCGCGTCGGTCCGCAGATAGACGTCGAGGTCTCCCGACGACGGAGGTTCCTACGTCATCCATCCGAAAGACCTCGACGTGTCCGACGCTACCCCGCCGGCCGGCTTCGGCCGCCCTGACCTGACCGCCTTCGCTCGACTCGACGGCCTCGGTCTGCACACCGGCGCGGACCTGCTCACCGACAAGCAGAGCGACAGGCTACGCGCGCTGTTCGTTGATGACGCTCACGTCGAGGTCGAGGCGACCTGGGGTGTCTACCAGCGCATGATCGCCGCCTATCGCCACGAGGACCGGCAACGTGGCCGCGAGCTCATGGAGAAGCTGATCACCGACCTCAGCGCCGGCGTCCCCAAGGTGCTCACCGAGCTCACCACCCTGGGCCGGACCCTGAAGAAGCGAGCCGCTGACGTGCTCGCCTACTTCGAACGACCCGGCACCAGCAACGGGCCGACCGAGGCGCTCAACGGACGGCTCGAACACCTGCGCGGCTCCGCACTCGGGTTCCGCAACCTGACCAACTGCATCGCCCGAAGCCTGCTCGAGACCGGCGGCTTCAGACCCCAACTCCTACACCCCCGATTGGGATGAGCCGCTCAGCTCCGGCGCGGCCGCCCCGTGAAGTGCTTCACCCCGTAGACCAGGAGGAGCAGGATGCCGCTCAGCTGCAGGGCGAGCGAGAAGCCGGAGGCGAATTCACCGGCCGGCCACACCAGCCTCAGCACCAGCGCGACGAACATCGCTGTGACCCCGACGACGAACAGGACTCGATTCCGCATCCGTCGAGTCAACCATCCGCACGCGAGCCCTGGCCAACCGCCAGTGCTCAGCTCAGGCGCTCGGTCAGGTGGACGGTGACGACGTCGCCGAGGTCCTTGCCGATCGTCTTCCGCAGTTTCGCGCTGATCGACAGCATGTGGCCGCCGGCGCCGGTCGGCAGCAGGCCCGCGGTCACCGGCTCGCCGTCGACGGTGGCGACCACCTTCACCGACCTCCCTGTGCCGAGCAGCTCGACGGAGCCGGGCACCTCGACGCACGACCAGAGGTCGCCCTTCACGGCGACACCGATCGGGGCGGTGAAGGCGAGGTCCAGGGGGCCGGCGCTCATGCGCTCTCCTCCGCGGACGCCGCGCTCTCGCCGGAGGAGTCCTGCCCGCTGTACCGGTCGAGGATCTCGTCGTACATCGCGGCGTCGAGCAGACCATCGGACAGGGCCCGGCGGACCTCCTCGAACTCCCCCGGGTCGAGGGTCGTCCAGTCGAAGCCGTCACTCGGCGATCCGGGCCGGTAGCGCCGGCGGCCGAGCTCGTCGACGGCCTGCTCCCGCGTCAGCTCCCCCGCGGCGAAGCGCTGCGCGATCCCGTACGGTGTCGCGCCGGAGAAGCCGGAGCGCACGTGCGGCAGCGCGGCGGCCGCCTCGATCCCGTCGGACACCTCGTCGATCGACATGCGGACCCCTCCCGTCCGAGGGCCCACCGACCCTCCCGTCGACCCTACGACGAGACGTCGCATCCCGGTCGGGCCGGGCGACGCCCACTGCCCTCGACATGCGGCTACCGTTCCTCCATGACCGGACGCGCCGCTACGTCCCGGCACGAGTTCCGCGTCGACTCGCGCACGCTCGTCGCCCACGACTTCCTCGGCACTCGAGCCCCCAGCGCTGCAGTCGTCTGGTGCGGAGGGACACCGCACACCGGCGCACTCCTCGCTCCCCACGTCGACGCCGCTGCGGCGCGCGGCATCCGGCTCTTCTCCGTCGCCCGTCCCGGCTTCGGCGGCTCGATGCGGGCTCCCGGACGGAGCATCGCGGACGCGGCCGCCGATGTGCTCCGCGTCGCCGACCTGCTCGCGATCGAGCGCTTCCTGGTGACGGGCTACTCCGGCGGCGGCCCGCACGCGCTGGCCGTCGGGGCTCTCGGAGGTGATCGCGTCCTGGGCGTCGCGACGTTCGGCAGCCCGGCGCCCTTCAGCGACGACGGAGCGTGGTTCGACGGCATGCAGGATCCGGGCGCTCTCCGCAGCGCGCGCGACGGCCGGGCTGCGCGCGAGGAGTGGGAGGAGACGGCCCGCTTCGATCCGGAGCAGTTCACCGGTGACGACTACTCGGCCCTCGACGGCCCGCTGACGGCGCTCGGCGCAGAGGCCGGACGCGCCTCGGAGCTCGAACAGGGCGGGAGCGTCGACGACGACCTCGCTCTCGTCATGCCCTGGGGAGTCGACCTCTCGCGCCTGGCGGCGCCGGTCCTCCTCCTCCACGGCGCCGCGGACAGGGTGGTCCCGGTCGCGCACGCGGAGCGGATCCGCCGCCTCCACCCGGCCGCGGAGCTCACGATCCGGCCCGGTCGAGGCCACATCGGCGTCCTGCTCGACTGGCCGGACGTCCTCGACCGCCTCCTCGCGGACGGGACCCCCGGGGACCGCCCCGGCAGCGGAGGCTGAGCGTCTCATCGCGGCCGGCAGCGGATCCGACGCGCAAGGTGGGCCTGGAAGGGCCACGCTTCGGGAGGGCTCCCTCCGCGAGGATCACGGCATGGCCCCCCACACGGATCCCCGCCGATGACTCTGCAGGACCTCGCCGACGAGCTCGCCCAGGCTCTCGACCGCCCGGTGACGATCGAGGACGCCTCGAGCCGGGTGCTGGCCGCGACGCGCGCGAGCGAGGAGGCGCCTCACGACGGCGTGTTCCCCGTCCAGGATCCGCGGGGCCGGCTCGCGACCCTCCTCCTCCCCCGGGAGCGGCCCGCGCCGCTCACTCCGGCCGAGTACTCGCTCATCGACGCGGCCGTCGGAGCGATCCGCCGCCTCCTCGGCCCCTCGACGCGGTCGGGCGGCAGCTCCCGGCGCGCGGACGTCCTCGCGGCGCTCCTGTCGGGCGACGGCGGCACCCGGCGCGCCTCCTTCGCCGAGGCGGTCGAGCGCCGCTGGCTGCGCCGGGACGCCCAGACCGTGGTCCGCGCGGTGCGGCTGACCGGCCCGACCGGCTCCCTGCAGCGGACGGCGCTGGCGCGGCGGATCGACGCGAGCGCCGCCTCCGGCCTGACGTTCCTCGGCGACCAGGAGGGTGTGCTGTTCTTCGTGAGCGTGGAGGCGCCCGAGGCCGCCGCGGAGGCGGACGACGTCCTGCGGGCGGAGGCGCGCGGCCGCGGCACGGCCGTCGACGCGATCGGCTCGGCGCGCTTCAACGTCCGCGACGACGACCTCCTGCCGACTGCCGAGCGGGCCGCCCTCGCGGCGACCATCGTCGGCTCCCTGCCCGACGGCCGTAGCCGGGCCGACATCGCCGAGCTCGGGGCCTGGGTGCTCCTCGCCTCGATCGGGGCGGACAGCTCGCAGCTCGCCATGCTCTCGCCGGCCGCGGCGACGCTGCTCGAGCGGGGCGACGAGGTGCAGCGGCGGACCGTGGAGGCCTACCTCGACGTGCGCGGCAGCGTGCGGGAGGCGTGCGGGCTCCTCCACATCCACCGCACCACGCTCTACTACCGCCTCGACAACCTGCCCGAGGCGGTCCGGGAGGCGCTCGACGACGGCCTCGCCCGCAGCACGCTGCACCTCTGCCTCAAGCTGATGAAGTTCCGCGACGGGCTCGAGCGGCGGCGGGCCTCGTGACCGTGGCCGGAGACCTCCCGCAGGTCCGCCTCTACGGGCGGCGCGAGAGCCGCGACGCGTGGGAGATCCGCGACCTCCTCTCGCGCAGCGTCGTCTCGTTCTCGTGGACGCCGATCGACACGGACGAGCAGTGCCTCGCCGTCGCCGGGCACCCGCTCGCCACCGCGTCACTCCCCCTCGTGGTGTTCCCGGACGGCAGCCGCGCCTCCGATCCGACGCTCGCCGAGGTCGCGGCCCGGCTCGGCTGGGTCGGCTCGCCGCAGCTCGCGGAGTACGACCTCTCCATCTACGGAGCCGGTCCGGCCGGGCTCTCGGCCGCCGTGTACGCCGCCTCGGAGGGGCTGAAGGTCGTGGTCCTCGAGCGCTCGGCCATCGGCGGGCAGGCCGGCTCGAGCAGCCTGATCGAGAACTACCTCGGCTTCCCGCACGGGATAGCGGGAGCCGATCTGGCCGAGCGCGCGCGGCAGCAGGCCGTCTCGTTCGGCGCCGAGCTGCTGCGGATGCGCGAGGGGATCCGCGGGCGCTTCGCCGACGACCGGATCCACGCGCTGCTCGCCGACGGGACGACCGTCGTCGCCCGCACCAACATCTGCGCCACGGGCATCCAGTGGCGCCGGCTCGGCCTCGAGCGCGAGGACGAGCTGCTCGGCGTCGGCCTCTACTACGGTGCCGGCACGAGCGAGGCGCCGCTCTGCGAGGGCGAGGACGTCGTGGTCGTCGGAGGCGGCAACTCGGCCGGGCAGGCCGTGATGAACCTCTCGGCGCACGCGCGACACGTGACCATGCTGGTCCGCGGCCCGGATCTGGCCGACAGCCTCTCCTCCTACCTCGCGGAGCGCGTCGTCCGGCAGCCGAACGTGACGATCCTGCTCGACTCCCGCGTCACCCGCCTGCACGGCGCCGACGCCCTCGAGTCGATCGAGGTCGAGAACTCGGCGACCGGTGTGCACGGGGCGCTGGCCACCTCCCACCTCTTCGTCTGCATCGGGGGCGAGCCGGACACGACGTGGGCGGCGGAGACCGCGATCGTCCGCGACTCCGGCGGCTACCTCGTGACCGGACCTGACCTCGCCGGCGAGCACGCGGCTCGCGACTGGCCGCTCGAGCGGGCGCCGTTCTACCTCGAGACCAGCGTCCCCGGCTCCTTCGCCGCGGGGGACGTGCGCCGCAGCTCGGTCAAGCGCGTCGCCTCCGCCGTCGGCGAGGGCGCGATGGCCGTCACCTTCGCCCACCGCCACCTGCAGGAGACCTCGTGAGTCGCCGGCTGCCGACGGTGCGCCACGGCGTCGGCTTCTGGATCGTCGCCGCGACGTTCCTGCTCGTGATGGCGTACTCGACGGTGCCGACTCCGCTCTACCCGCTCTACCAGCAGCTCGACGGCTTCCCGCCGTTCGTGATCACCGTCGTCTTCGCCGCCTACGCGGTCGGAGTGATCGTGAGCCTGTACCTCGCCGGTCACGTCAGCGACTGGCTCGGCCGCCGCCGGGTGCTGCTGATCGCGGTGCTCGTCTCGGCGATCTCGGCCGTGCTCTTCTCGCTGACGACGGAGGTGCCGGGGCTGATCGTCGCCCGCTTCGTCAACGGCGTCAGCATCGGGATGCTCACCGCCACGGCGACCACCCACCTCGGCGAGCTGCGCGCCCGCGCCCGGCCCGACGAGAACACGATCGTCGCCGCGTCGATCTCGGGCGCGGTGAACCTCGGCGGACTCTCGCTGGGCCCGCTGCTCGGAGGGGTCTTCGCCGAGTTCCTGCCCGATCCGCTCCTCCTGCCGCACCAGGTGTTCCTGGTCGCGCTGCTCGTGGCGGGCCTGGCGCTGCTCCTCGTGCCCGAGACGGTCGACGTGCCGGAGACGGCGCCCGCCTACCGGCCGCAGCGGCTCTCGGTGCCGGCGGACGCGCGCCGGGCGTTCCTGCTCGCGGCGTTCGGAGCCTTCTCGGCATTCTCCGTCCTCGGCCTCTTCACCTCGCTCGCACCGACGTTCCTGGTGCAGACCTTCCAGGTGCGCGACCACCTGCTGGCCGGAGCGACGTCCTTCGCCGTGTTCGCCTCCGCGGCCCTCGGCGAGCTGCTGCTCGTGAAGGTGGGGATGCGCCTGCAGCTCTCGATCGCGGTGGCGGGCTGCGCGGTCGGGCTCGCGGCGGTCGCGGCCGGAGCGATCGCTCCGCAGCTGGGAGTGTTCCTCGCCGGCGCCGTCGTCTCGGGCTTCGGGGTGGGGCTGCTCTTCAAGGGGTCGATCGGCACAGCGGTCGCCCTCGCGGATCCCGCCCGCCGGGGCGAGACCCTGGCGGTGGTGTTCCTGGTCGCGTACACGGGACTCGCGGTGCCCGCACTGGCGGCGGGAGCGGCGCTCGACCTCGTCGCCGCGACGATCGTGCTGACGGTGTTCGCGGCGCTCGTGCTGGCGGCGACCGCGACGGCCGGCATGCTGCTGCGCGCCCGCAGCGCGGCGGCCGGGCGATGAGCGGCGGAGCGGGGCGGCGCTGCGGGGTGCGGGCCGGCGGCCGTCCGGGTGCCGGCCGCGTGCACCCGGGACGGCCGCCCGCCGCGTCAGAAGTCCTCGCGCCGCTCCTGCTCGGCCTCGGCGGCCGGCTCGAGCACGGCGAGATCCCCGAGCGCGAGGCGCAGCTGGCGCAGCAGCCACTCCTCGGTCAGCGCACCCGCGTCGAGCGCGTCCAGCCGGCGGAGGCGCTCGGCGGCCGACCCGGTGAGGTCGGCGGGCGTCCTGGCGCTCATGCGCCGTACCCCGCTCCGCGGAGCAGGCGGCGCAGGTCGACGAGCTGCTGCTCGTCCACGTCCTTGTGGTGCGGCCGGTGGAGGGTCTCGGTCGTCGAGCCGACCGTCACCGAGAAGGCGCCGTCGTGCTTCTCGTGGACGGTGCCGACGGCCTCGAGCAGCGTCAGCGCGTCCGCCCAGAGGACGTTGTGGCTCGGCGAGTCCTCGAGCAGCCGCTCGAGGGTGTCTCGCTGGTTCGAGTGGAGGTGGCGGGTGTCGGTCATGAACGGCCCTTCGGTGTCTGCGCACGCGCCCCGGTGGCGGTGCTCGGCGTCGCGTCCGATGGTAGGCGCGCGGGTGGAGCCGGTGCGCGAGTCGGATGACTCGAAGAGCGGACGCCGCGGGGCGGCCCCGCGAGAGGTACGGTCCCCGCGAGAGGTGCGGCCGTGAATCCGGAGCCGGGCGACCGCCTCGACGAGGAGGACTCTCCCCGCACGCCCGCGCTGCCCGAGGCCGCCGTCTCCGCCGCGTCGCTCCCGGACCGGCCGGCCGCGTTCCTCAACGCCCTGCTGACCGAGCACTTCGTGCTGGAGTCGGCGCGCGGGATCACCGTGACGGAGTCGAGCAGCCGCGCCTCGCTCTACCTGACGATGCTCTCCAGCTCGCTCGTGGCCTTCGGCTTCCTCGCCCCGACCCGGTACGCGATGGGGTTCCTCGCGGTGATCATCCCGGTCGTCGTGCTGCTGGGGGTGTTCACCTACGAGCGGCTGGTGCAGACCTCGATGGAGGACATCGCCGCGCTGACGGCCATCCAGCGCATCCGTCGCTACTACGGGACCCTGCTGCCGGGCGCGGGCGCCTACTTCGCGGTGCCGCGCGGCCGACACGCGCCGAACGAGCTGCTCGAGATCGGCCGGCGGCAGAGCTGGCGGGGCATCTTCTTCACGATGTCCTCGGCGATCGCGGTGGTCAACTCGATCGTGGCGGGCGCCGGAGTCGCGCTCGCGCTGACGCAGAGCGGCGCGGACGAGGTCCCCGCGATCGCGTGCGGGATGGCGGCCGCGGTCGTCCTCGCCGTGCTGCACGGGGTGTACCAGTTCCACCGCTACCGGCAGATGCGGCTGCGGATCGCGGAGGCGGAAGCGCTGGACGGGGTCGAGAGGGGGTGACGGGGCGGGGCCCGGCCGGAGGGGTCCGGAGGTGACGAACGCCGATCAGGCGTGGCGTCGGCCGCCGGCTGGTCAGCTGGCTCCGACCTGCTCCCACGACTGCTCCCGCGACTGCTCAAGAGTTGTCGCAGTCGACGCCCAGTGCGACAACTCCTGGACTCTCGTGGCGATCGCTCCTCGGCGGGCCGCCGCGACCATCCAGAAGTCGCCGTAGTCGGTCGCGAGTACGGCGACTCCTGACTACTCGCCGCCTGTGGACGAGCGTTGGGTGTCGGCGGCTCCGACGGCCGCGACTGCTCAAGAGTTGTCGCACTCGACGCCCAGTGCGACAACTCCTGGACCCTCGTGGCGATCGCTCCTGGGCGGGCCGCCGCGACCATCCAGAAGTAGCCGTCGTCGGTCGCGAGCACGGCGACTTCTGTCTGCACGCCGCCTGCGGACGTGCGCAGGGAGCCGGCGGCCGGCGACTGTCCAGGAGTTGTCGCAGTCGATGCCGAGTGCGACAACTCCTGGACTCTCGCGAAAGTCCTGCGCTCTCGCGGAGGCGCGCCGCTCAGCCGCGCTCGGCGCGCTCGGCGAGGAGGTACTGCCAGTCGCGCGGCACGCGGTCCTTCGGCCCCGGGATGGTCTGGCTCGCCGGGTGGCTCTGCGGGTCGGCCAGGGCGGGGCCGTCGGCGTAGTCGTCGGTCCGGTAGTCCCAGAACCAGTCCTCGCCGGGCTCGAAGCTGCGGATGACCGCGTGGCCGGTCGAGTGGTAGTGGGCCGTCGCGTGGCGGTTCAGCGAGTCGTCGCAGCAGCCGATGTGCCCGCAGAGCGCGCAGCGGCGCAGGTGCAGCCACCACGAGCCGGACTGCTCGCACTCGACGCAGCCGGGGCCGCTCGGCGGGACGGAGGGGTCGATCATCTGCTGCGACGTCATGCGCTCAGCATGCGCCTCCCGCGGCGGCAGGCACCAGGTCGGATGACTCGATCCTGCGGCTCCGTCACGCGCTCCGGGCGTCCTCGAGGCTGAGGAGCGCGTCGCGGAGCCCGGCCCGCGAGGTCACCCCGAGCTTGGGGAAGATCCGGTACAGGTGCCCGCTGACGGTGCGGGGCGAGACGAAGAGCTGCTGGGCGATCTGCTTGTTCGACAGGCCCGCGGCGGCCAGGGAGACCACGCGCCGCTCCTGCTCGCTGAGGTCGGCGGCGACCGGCGCCTCCCCCGCTCCGCCCGCCGCCCGCAGCTCGTGCTGGGCGCGGGCGAGCCAGAGCTCGGCCCCCACCGCGGCGAATCCCGCGGCGGCCTGGCGGAACCGGGTGCGCGCCTCCAGCGGGCGCATCCGGCGGCGCAGCCACTCGCCGTGGCAGAGCTGGACGCGCGCCCGCTCGAACGGCCACTCCTCGGAGGCCGGGTCGAGGGAGCGCTCGAAGAGGGCGCCCGCGCCGCCGGTCTGATCGAGGACCGCGGTCGCCGCGAGGGCGAGCATCCGCCCGCGGGGAGCGAGGGGCCGCGCGGCGAGGTCCGCCGCGGCCGCCGCCAGCTCGGCGCAGTGCTCGGGCAGGCGGAGGCGCGAGGCGGCCTCGGCTGCGTCGAGGAGCTCCAGCGGATCGCCGCCGGCGCGGGAGGAGGAGCGGGCGTGCGCCTCCTCGAAACGGCCGCCGCCGAGGTCGAGCGAGCACAGGGCGTGATCGGCGGCGCGCGCGACCGACGCCGCTCCGTGCCGCAGCGCCCAGGCCGTCGCGCGCTCGGCGCACTCGAGGGTGCGTGCACGGTCGCCCTGCACGGCGTGGACCCGGGCGCGAGTCGCGTCGATCAGCGCGCGCACGGCGGGCAGGTCGTCGGCGCGGGCGGCGGCGCGGTCGAGGTCGGCCGAGGCGTCGTCGAGGCGACCGCCGTCGAGGGCGGTGGTGCCGCGGCGGAGGAGGGCGAGGGCGCCGGGCAGGCCGTCCGCCTCCTCCCCGCCGTCGAGGAGCGCGGCGAGGCGGTCGCGGCGCTCGTCCGAGACCTCGAGCAGCGACCAGGCGAGGTGCAGCGCGACCGTCTTCCACGGGTCGCCCGTGACCGCGGAGTCCTCGGCGAGCCGCAGGCGGCCCTCCCACTCCTCGTCCGGGACCGGCCGCACGCAGGCCTCCACCAGGCGCAGGACGGGATCGAGGGGGTGCTCCTCGCCGACGGCGAGCGCCTCCTGCCACCACGCGGGATCGCCGCGGAGCATGCAGGCGAGGTGGAGAACGGTCGCCAGCAGGTCGGCGGCGGCGTCGTGAGGGGCGGCGCGGTCGGCGGAGAGGCTGCCGGCGTCGTCGCGGGAGGCGCCGGTCTCGGCGGGAGCGACACCGCCGACAGGAGAAACACCACCGACAGGAGAGGCACCACCGACAGACGAGGCACCGCCGGCGAGCGAGGCACCACCGACTCCCGAGCTCGGCGATGTCGGCCCGGCTACGGCCGTCGGGCAGGGAGCCGACGATGG
>NZ_PSVA01000038.1:0-19892 GCF_002932155.1 Rathayibacter sp. AY1F9
CGTGTCGGTGCCCCTCGACGGCTACGGCGCGCGCTGGTTCCGCGTGGTCACGGAGGAGTCGCGCCGGCTGGTCTGAGCGGAGGGGCGGGGCTCTTCTCGACAGTCCAGGAGTCGTCGCAGTCGCGCTCGAGTGCGACGACTATCGGCGTTTCGAGGGGGCGGGGCGGGGGACGGAGGACGAAAGCGGCACCGCACGAAACGTTACGCACCCCAGTCCACGGCATCATTGACGAGACCGCCCTCCGCCGCCTACCGTGAAGCGCAACGTTTCGCCCCCGCCGCCGCACCAGGAGGATCCGCATGGCCCCCACTCCGCCGAGCCACCGCGTCCTCGCGAGCGGCAGCCGCATCCCCGCGATCGGCGCCGGCACGTTCGGCTCCGACCGCTACGACGCCGAGACCGTCGGCCTCGCGGTCGAGCACTCCCTCCGCGCCGGCTTCCGCCTCCTCGACTGCGCCACCGTCTACGGCAACGAGCCGCGCGTCGGCCGGGCGATCGCCGACTCCGGAGTCGACCGCGACGAGCTCTTCGTCATGTCGAAGATCTGGAACGACGCGCACGAGCCCGCGGCGGCCGTCGCCTCCGTCGAGCGCTCGCTCGCCGACCTCGGCCTCGACGTGCTCGACGCCGTCTTCGTGCACTGGCCCTTCCCGAACCACCACCCGCCGCACGCCGAGACCGACGCGCGCGATCCGCACGCCCGCCCGTACGTCCACGAGGCGTTCCTCGAGACCTGGCGAGCGCTCGAGAGCCTGGTCGACCGGGGCCTCGTCCGGCACCTCGGCACCTCCAACGTCACCATCCCCAAGCTCGAGCGGATCCTCGCCGACGTCCGCATCGCCCCGCAGCTGAACGAGATGGAGCTGCACCCCTGCTTCCAGCAGCCGGAGCTGTTCCGCTTCTGCCTCGACCACCGCATCCAGCCGATCGGCTACTCGCCGCTGGGCTCGCCGTCGCGGCCGGAGCGCGACCGGGTGGAGGGCGACATCGTCGACATCGAGCACCCCGCGGTGCGGGCGATCGCCGAGGAGCGGGGCGTGCATCCGGCCGTCGTGTGCCTCGCCTGGGCGGTGAACCGCGGCCAGATCCCGATCCCGTTCGCGGTGAAGCCGGAGCAGATCGAGGCGAACCTGGCCGCCGCCTCCCTGGTGCTCACGGCCGAGGAGCAGGAGGCGCTGCGCGGCGCCGAGCGCAACAACCGGCTGATCAAGGGCCAGGTCTTCCTCTGGCCCGGCAGCACCGGCTGGCTCGACCTGTGGGACGCCGACGGCACGATCCCGGGCTGGAGCGGCTACGGCTCGCCCCGCGCCACCCTGTGACGTGGCCACCTACAAGGACCTGCAGCGGCTGACCGGCCTCTCGCTCTCGACCATCTCGAAGCACTACAACGGGCTCCCCGTGCGCCCCGAGAACCGGGCGGCGATCGAGGCGGCGGCCGCCGAAGTCGGCTTCCGCGTCAACGGCTTCGCTCGAGGCCTGCGCTCGCGGCGCTCCCGCACGGTCGGAGTGCTGCTGCCCGCCCTCGACAACGAGTTCCACCTCTCGATCATCGCGGGCCTCGAGCGGGCCCTGCGCGGAGAGGGCATCGGCGTGCTGGTCGGCGTGAGCCGCCCCGAGCCGGGAGCCGCGGTCGACCTGCTGCTCGAGAAGATGGTCGACGGGATCGTGGCGGTGCCGTCCGCGGGCGACGTCGACGCGCTGCGCCGCGCCTCCGAGCAGGGCACCCCCGTGGTGGCCGTCGACTGGATCGACGACGCACTGGTCACCGATCGCGTCGCGCTCGACAACGCGGGCGCCGGCGCCTCCGCCGCCCGCCACCTCCTCGACCACGGCCACCGCTCGATCGCGGTGCTCGGCGGGGAGGACGGAGTGTCCTCCACCCGGGAGCGGACCGCCGGCTTCCTCGCCGCCCTGGCCGAGCGCGGCGTGCACCCCGCCGTCGACGCCGTGGTGCGCGGCCCGCTGACGGTCGAGAGCGGGGTCGCCGCCGTCGAGCGGATCCTCGCCCTGAGCCCCCGGCCGACCGCCCTGTTCGCGAGCAACCGCGAGCTGACGGTCGGCGCCCTGATCGCCCTCGGCGACTCCGGGCTGCGCGTGCCGACGGACCTCTCCGTCGTCGGCTTCGACAACGTCGAGCTGGCCCGCGTGGTCCGCCCGCACCTGACCACGATCGCCCAGCCGACGGAGGCGATCGCCGCCGAGGCCGCCGCCCTCGTCCGCCTCCGCCTCGACTCCGGGGCGGAGCAGCCCGGCCCCCAGGAGCGGAGGCTTCCCGGCCGCCTGCTCGCCGGCTCGTCCGTCGCCCACCTCCACGACCTCTAGGAGCTCCTCTTGCTGACCACGACCCTCCTCCACCCCGAGATCCTGCACGCGCTCGCCCGCGCGGGCCACGGCTCCCGCGTCCTCATCGCCGACGGCAACTACCCCGTCGGCACCACGCTCGGACCGAACTCCGCCCTGGTGCACCTGAACCTCCGGCCCGACATGCTGACCGTCGACGAGATCCTCGACGCCCTTCTCTCGGCGATCGTCGTCGAGGAGGCGACGGTCATGACCCCCGCGCCTGGGATCGACGTCCCCGCGCAGGACGCCTTCCGCCGGTCCCTCGACGGCGTCCCCTTCACCTCGCTCGAGCGGCACGCCTTCTACGCCGAGGCGCGCACGCCCGACGTCGCGCTCACCATCGCCTCGGGCGACCGCCGCATCTACGCGAACCTCATCCTCACGATCGGCGTGCGCCCGGCCGACGCGTCCTGAGCGGGCGGGCGGGGCGTCGCCCCGCCCGACCCACTCCCTGAGAGTCCACGAGGCGTTCTCACGGCCGGCATCCCTACTCTGGTCGGCGTGGATCTCGACACCCTCCTCAACATCGGCCTCGTCGTGCTGTTCGTCCTCCTCGGAGGCGTCTTCGCGGGCACCGAGATGGCCATCGTCAGCCTCCGCGAGAGCCAGGTCCGCGCGATCGAGGCCGGCAGCGAGCGCGGCCGGCGCATCGCCGAGCTCGTCCGCAATCCCAACACGTTCCTCTCCGCGGTACAGATCGGTGTCACGCTCGCCGGCTTCTTCTCCTCGGCGTACGGCGCCTCGACCATCGCGCCCGACCTCGTGCCGCCGCTGCAGTCGCTCGGCCTCTCGGCCTCCGCCGCCTCGACCGTCGCCCTGATCCTGATGACCCTCGTCATCGCGTACCTCTCCCTGGTGCTGGGCGAGCTGGTCCCCAAGCGCCTGGCGATGCAGAAGTCCGTCGCGTTCACCAAGGCCCTCGCGCCCCCGCTCAACGCCCTCGCGCGCCTGATGCGCCCCGTGATCTGGCTGCTGTCCGTCTCGACCGACGCCGTCGTCCGCCTCCTCGGCGCCGACCCGCGCGAGAAGGGCGAGAGCGTCTCGGCCGACGAGGTGCGCGACATGATCTCCAGCAACACCGAGATCCACGAGGACAGCCGCCGGCTGCTCACCGACATCTTCCGCGCGGACGACCGCCGCGTCGCCGAGGTGATGCGCCCGCGCCCGGACGTCGACTTCCTCCGCGGCGCGCTCAGCGTGGCCGAGGGCTACGCGGCGGTCCTCGACCAGCCGCACTCGCGCTACCCGGTGGTCGGCGACGACTTCGACGACGTCCTCGGCTTCGTCCACGTTCGCGACCTGATGTCCGCGTTCCCGGAGGCGGGCCGCGCCGGCACCGCGAGCAGCGTCGCCGACATCACCCGCCCGATCCTCGCGGTCCCCGGCACGACGAAGGTGCTCGCGGCCCTGCGCACCATGCGCCACGACGGCCACCAGATCGCCGTCGTCATCGACGAGTACGGGGGAACCGACGGCATCATCACGCTGGAGGACCTGCTCGAGGAGCTCGTCGGCGAGATCTACGACGAGTACGACGGCGCCCGCCAGGCGGTCGACGCGAAGGCGGCCGAGCAGCTGCACGACGTCGACGGCGGGATGATCCTCGAGGACCTGGCGGAGCAGCTGGGCATCGAGCTGCCCGAGGGTCCGTACGAGACGGTCGGCGGGTTCGTCCTCGACCGGATCGGCCGTGTGGCCGTCGTGGGCGACTCCGTGCTCGTCGGCGACCACCTGCTCCGCGTGGCCGAGACGGACCGCTACCGCATCTCGCGGCTGACCCTCGTGCCGCAGCCCGCGTCGGAGCCGAGCCCGCCGACGACGCCCGCCGTCTGACGGGCGACCGGCCGCCTCTAGGGCAGAGGGCCCTCCACCCAGCGCGTGGCGGCGCGGCCGCGGGCACCGGGCTGCGCGATCCACAGTCCGCCGGCGTGCGGATGACGCGCCCGCTCGTCCGCCGAGAGGTCGCGTGATGCGGAGGTGACGACCGCGATGTCCAGGTCCTCGCCCGCGAAGGCGATGCTGGAGGAGTGCGGGGCGTCGATCCTGATGCCCGCGCCCTCGACCGGGCTGCCGTCGGCCTCGAACACGCGGACGCCGCTCCCGCCCCAGACCGCGACCCACACGCGGCCGTCGGCGTCCACGGTCAGTCCGTCGGCGAACACGCCCTCCTCGAGCTCGACGAAGGGCTCGCGCGGGCCGTGCTCGGCGTCCGCGTAGGAGCGGCGGTGGATCACGCCCGACTCGGTGTCGGCCGAGTACAGCACAGAGCCGTCCGGCGAGAAGCCGAGTCCGTTCGAGAGCCGCAGGTCGTCGTCGAGCACGGTGACGGATCCGTCGTGCTCGATGCGCAGCAGGACGTCGTCGCCCGCCGACTCGCCGAGGGTCAGCGAGCCGACCAGGAGGCGCCCCTGCGGGTCGATCGTGCCGTCGTTGAAGCGGTGCCCCTCCGGCAGCAGCTCGGAGCCGCGCGTGAGGGAGCCGTCGACCTCCAGGATCGCGAGCCGCCGGGTCAGCGCGACGAGCGTCCGCCCGTCGCCCAGGGGCAGCGCGGCGCCGACCTGCTCTCCGACGTCGGTGCGCGAGATCGCTCCGATCCCCTCCGCGGTGACGGGGGCGGACAGGACCGCGCCGGCCTCGATGTCGACCCAGGTGAGGCGGGCGGTGTCCGGATCCCAGACGGGCCCCTCGCTGAGGACGTAGGTGGGGGTGCCCGCGGGCGTCGCGTCGATCATGCCTCCACGCTAGGCCGAGGAGGCGGGCGGTGTCAGGCCCCGCGGGACGGATCCGGGCTCGCGTCCACCGCGCCTCGCTCCGGATCCGGGCCGATGAGCTCCGCGCCTCGCTCCGCCTCCGGGTGGGCACCGATGCCCGGGATACACCCGCTCGGCGGTCCGTGACAAGGGGTGAATAGCCCGGCGATATGGAGCCGCCCGCGGGTCTAGTGTCGTCTCGCCGCGCTCGGGACAGCGTTCCTCCGCAACGACGCCGGGGCGACAGGAAGGCGCTCGCCATGTCGACATCCACCAGTCCGCGCGGCCCGGTCCGGAGCCTCGTGCCCGCCCGCATCGACAGGCTCCCCTGGACCCGCTTCCACTGGTCGATCGTCGTCGGCCTCGGCTTCTCGTGGGTGCTGGACGGACTCGAGATCCAGATCGTCGCCTCCGCCGGCTTCGCGAAGGAGTTCGGGCTCTCGGCCTTCGAGGTCGGCCTGCTCGGCACGATCTACCTGTGCGGGCAGATCGCGGGCGCCCTGATCTTCGGGCGACTGAGCGACAAGCTCGGGCGGCGCAAGCTGTTCATCCTGACGCTCGTCATCTACCTGGTCGCCAGCGGCCTGGCGGGACTCGCGCCGAACTACGTCTTCCTCGCCGTGTTCCGCTTCTTCGCGGGCATGGGGATCGGCGGCGAGTACGCGGCGATCAACTCCGCGATCGACGAGCTCATCCCCTCCAAGTACCGCGGCCGCGTCGACATCGCGATCAACGGCACCTACTGGGGCGGCGCGGCTCTGGGCTCCGCGGCCAACCTGTTCTTCCTGAACGACGCGCTCTTCGCCGAGAACGTCGGCTGGCGCCTCGGCTTCTTCCTCGGCCCGATCCTCGGCCTGGCGATCATCTACCTCCGCCGCCACATCCCCGAGAGCCCCCGCTGGCTGATGACGCACGGCCGCGAGGAGGAGGCGGAGCGCACCGTCGACGAGATCGAGCGCCGAGTGGAGGCGGAGGGCGGCGTGCTCGAGCCGGTCGACGACGCGAAGGCGATCACCGTGAAGGCGACGGAGAGCATCCCGTTCCGCACCATCGCCAGGGTGCTGCTGCGGCAGTACCCGAAGCGGACGCTGGTGGGCGGGACGATGATGATCACCCAGTCGTTCCTCTACAACGCGATCTTCTTCACCTACGCGCTGGTGCTCGAGAACTTCTACGGAGTCGAGCAGAGCGCGATCTCGTACTTCTTCTTCCCGTTCGCGATCGGCAACCTCGTCGGGCCGCTGGTGCTCGGCCACCTGTTCGACGTGTGGGGCCGGCGGAAGATGATCTTCCTCACCTACGGCGTCTCGGGAGCGGTCCTGGCCGTCTCGGCGGTCCTCTTCAGCATGGACGTCCTGACCGCGACGACGCAGACGATCCTCTGGTGCGTGTCGTTCTTCTTCGCCTCCGCGGGAGCCTCGAGCGCCTACCTCACCGTGAGCGAGATCTTCCCGCTCGAGCTGCGCAGCCAGGCGATCTCGTACTTCTTCACCCTCGGCCAGATCGCCGGAGCGGTCGCCCCCGCCCTCTACGGCGCCCTGATCGGCGACGGCAGCGACCGCGGTCCGCTGACGATCGGGTACTTCGTCGGCGCCGCCGTGATGATCCTCGGCGGCGTGATCGCCCTGATCTTCGGCGTCGACGCCGAGCGCCGCAGCCTCGAGAGCATCACCGAGCCCCTGTCGACCGTGAAGTCCTGAGGGCGGATCGCCGCGAGGCCGGGAGCCGTTCCGAGGCGTCTCGGAGCCGGCGTCTCGGGGCCGGCGTGGGCCGCCGTCAGTGGGCCGGGCGGTAGCCGGTCCGGTCGTCGGGGGTGATCGAGCGGAGGACGCGGGCGGGGACGCCGGCCGCGATGGTGAGCGGAGGAACGTCGCGGGTGACGACGCTGCCCGAGCCGATCACGGCCCCGTCGCCGATGGTGACGCCCTGGTTGATCGTGACGCCGCCGCCGATCCAGACGCCGTCGCCGACGACGACCGGCTTCGCGGTGCAGGCGCCGGCGGCGCGCTCGGCCGGGTCGAGGGCGTGGTTCGACGTGTAGATCGAGACGCGCGGGCCGAACAGCACGTCGTCGCCGATCGTGATGGGGGCGCCGTCGAGCAGGATGCAGTCGAAGTTCGCGTAGAAGCGGTCGCCGATCGTGATGTTGAACCCGAACTCGCACCGGAACGTCGGCTCGAGGTGCGCGTCCGCGCCCACCGAGGCGACGAGCTCGCGGAGCAGAGCCTCCCGCTCGACCGGGGGACGCCCGAAGCTCGCGTTGTACGCGTTCGAGGCGAGGACCGCCCGCTCGCGCGCGGCGACGAGCTCGGGGGTCATGTCGTCGTACACGGCGCCGGTCAGGATGTGCGCGCGCTGGTCCTCGAGGGTCATCGTCGTCCGTTCGTCGGTGTCGGCGCCCCGACGGGCGCCCGCCGCCCACGCTACGGGGCCGCCGCGCGCCGGGACACCGCCTCCTCCGCCGACGCACCGCTCCTGCAGCGGTGTCTCGATGACGGAGCGGCGTCTCGGCGCCATCCCGCAGCAGGAGCGGCACCTCCGCGCCGCCACTCCCCCGCCGCGCAGCAGGCGTCAGCCCACGTGCACGCCCGGCCGGCGGTCCCGGCGGGACTCCGCGCGGCGGAGGACCTCGCGGGTGACGGGGGCGACCTCGCCGGTGCCGGTGATGAGGAAGCGGAACATGTTCGAGATGGGGCCGCCCTCGGTCCACTCGAAGTAGACGTCCGGGATCACGCCGGTGAGGTCGCGGATCTCGAGCAGCACCGTGGCGATGGTGTTCGGGATGTTGCCGCTGGTCACCGTGAGCACGCGGAAGCCGTGGCAGACGCGGCCCTGCACGACCAGGTCCTCCTCGAAGTCGGAGGAGTCGGTGGTGTGCACCTCGAGGAAGAGCACCGGCCCGCGCATGGGCAGGTTGCTGTCGCGCTGCTCCTCCGCCAGCTTGTCCCGGTACTCGGCCTCGGAGCCGTCGTCGGGCTCGTTCGCGAGGATGCGGATCACGCCGTAGTCGTCGGCGTCCGTGGTGAGGAAGTCGATCGCGGCGGCGTCGAACACCACGGAGGTGGCGCGCAGCTGGAACGAGCGGTGCACGCGCGAGACGAGCGAGACCGCGAGGATGCCGACGATGAAGACCGCCGCGATCCGCACGCCGTCGGGCCGCTCGACCACGTTCACGACCGTCGTGTAGACGAAGACCAGCGCGATGACCGCGAAGCCCACGGCGCGCTTGCGCTGCTTCCTGCGCTTCGCCGAGAGGAACACGGCGACGGACGCGGAGGTGATCAGCACCAGCACGCCGGTCGCGTAGGCGCCGCCCTGCGCGTCGACGTCGGCGCGGAAGAGGATCGTGATGACGAAGGCGACGACGGTGAAGACCAGCACGAGCGGACGGACGGCGCCGGCCCACTGGGGAGCCATGCCGTAGCGGGGCAGGTAGCGCGGGACGATGTTGAGCAGGCCGGCCAGCGCGGAGGCGCCCGCGAACCAGAGGATGCAGATCGTCGCGATGTCGTACACCGTGCCGAAGCCCTCGCCGAGGTACTCGTGCGCGAGGTAGGCCAGCGCGCGGCCGTTGGCCTCGCCGCCCGGCTGGAACTGCGCCTGCGGGATGAGCAGCGTGGTGACGAAGCTCGAGGTGATGAGGAACGCCGACATCGTGACGGCGGCGGTGATGAGCAGCCGCTTCGCCCCGCGGATGCGGCCGACCGGGGCGTCCTCGGTGTCGCCCGCGTCGCCGCGGATCTGCGGCATGACCGCGACCCCGGTCTCGAAGCCGGAGAGCCCGAGCGCGAGCTTGGGGAACACGATGAGCGCGATGCCGACCATGATCAGCGGATTCCCGTGCTGGGTCGTGAGCGCCGACCACCAGTCGCCGATGACGACGGGGTTCTCGGCCACGTGCCCGATCGCCACGGCGATCACGATCGCGTTGAGCAGGAGGAACACGGCCACGAGCACGACCGCGATCGAGATGGCCTCGCGGAACCCGCGCAGGAACACGATCCCCAGCAGGGCGATCAGCCCCAGCGTGAGCGGCACCTCCGCCCCGTGGAACCAGGCGGGGGCGAACGGGTTCTCGACCGCGTGCGCCGTCGCGTCGGCCGCCGAGAGGGTGATCGTGATCATGAAGTCGGTGGCCGCGAACCCCAGCAGCACGAGCACGAAGAGCTTGCCGCCCCACCAGGGCAGCAGGCGCTCGAGCATCGCGATCGACCCCTCGCCGCGGAAGCTCTCGCGGGCCACGCGGCGGTAGACGGGGAGCGCGCCGAGGAGCGTCAGCACCACCAGGACGATCGTCGCGAGCGGAGAGACGAGGCCCGCGGCGAGCGCCGCGATGGCCGGCTGGTAGCCGAGGGTCGAGAAGTAGTCGACGCCGGTGAGGCACATGACGCGCCACCACGAGTGCGTCCTGCCGGTGGCCGCGTGGGGGCCGGGGTGCGCTCCGGAGTCGTCGCGGAGGCCCTCGAGGAGCCACGCCTTCACCCCGCCCGCGCGCGCGGAGGAGAGAGGGGAGGGTTCGAGGGCGTCGGGGTCGCCACGGACGACGGAAGAGGTCACTGGATGTTTCTACTCGCCGTGAGGAGCGCGCCCGCCCGGAATGAGCGGATCCTCACGCTTTCCTCACGGGTAATCGGCTGGGGAGGGACGTCGGCGCGCGATCCCGCGTCGTGAGGGGGTCGTGAGCGTCGCGCGAGCGGACCGTGCGGATCGGCCCGGTGCGCGTCCGCGTTCCGTCAGGATCCCCTTGCACCCGCCGTCGCGGGCAGACGATGGCGCTCGTGCACCTGCTCCTCCGCCTCCTCGACGCCGGTCCCCGCTGGGGCCGCCACACCGTCGGCGCGAGCCGGTACGGCGTCGTCCGGAGCGAGCTCGTCGTCTTCGCACCAGGCACCTCCGTCGAGGAGCGCAGGCGCCTCCGCCTGCACGCGGCCGGTCCGCAGCTGGTCGTGGCCGTGACGGCCGCCGGCGCCGTCGGGACGCTCGCGCTCGACCGGCTGCCGCTCCTCCTGCTGGCCGCGCTCGCCCTGCCGACCGCGTCGCTCCTGCTCCTCTCGGCCCGCTCGACCCGCCGCCTCCGCCGGGCCTGCGCCCGTCGGCTCGTGATCGCGGACGTCGACTCCCCCGCCGTCGCCGAGCAGGCGGCGATCGCTGCCGCGCTGCGGCGGGCCGACAGGCTGCTCGACGCCGGCGTCCTCACTCCGCTCGAGCACGAGGAGGTGTGGGCCTGCGCCCACGACCGGGTCGCGGGCCGCGTGGCTGACCGCCGCTCCCAGCCCCGGGCGGGAGGATCGGGGACGTCCGCCACCGATGGGAGCCCCTCATGACCACACCGCGCCGCGCACTGATCCTCGTCGACGTGCAGCAGGAGTACTTCAGCGGCCCGCTCGAGATCCAGTACCCGCCGCACGCGCAGTCGCTGCCGAGGATCGCCGCCGCCCTCGACTCCGCCGCCGCCGCGGGCCTCCCGATCGCCGTCGTCCAGCACAGCGCGGGCGAGGGAGCGCCGGTCTTCGACCCGTCGGGTCCGTCCTTCGCGCTGCACCCGGAGATCGAGAAGCGCCGCTCGGACTCGTGGAAGAACGTCACGAAGCAGTTCGGCACGGTCTTCGCGGGGACCGACCTGCTCGACTGGCTCCGCGAGCACGACGTCGACACGATCACCCTCGTCGGCTACATGACCAACAACTGCATCCTCGCCTCGGCCGCCGAGGCGGAGACGCACGGGCTCCGCGCCGAGGTCCTCTCCGACGCGACGGGCGCGATCGCGATCGCGAACGACGCCGGCACGATCGACGCGCACTCCCTGCACACCACGCTGATGGCGCTGCTCAACTCGAACTTCGCCGCCGTCGCCCCGACCACCGTCTGGATCTCGGCGCTGAAGGGCGAGTACACCCTCCCCATGAGCAGCCTGCCCGAGTCGGCGACGGCGGGCGCCGCTCGCTGACGGGCACTCCTCCGGACGGATCTGCCGGCTCTACTCTCGGTGCATGGCCCTTCTGCACCGTGCGACGATCACCCCCGGGAAGCTCGAGATCGTGGAGGCATGGGCGCCGACGCAGCCCTGGTGCGAGGGCGGCGGATTCACGCAGCTCGGCGCCTACCGGTTCGACGACCCCGATGGCGAGGTGGGAGTGGAGACGCTGATCGTCCAGTCGACCGGGCAGCCGCCGCTCCAGGTGCCGCTGACCTACCGCGGCTCGCCTCTCGCCGGCGGTGACGCGCATCTCCTCGCGACCGTCGAGCACACCGTCCTCGGTCGTCGCTGGGTCTACGACGGTGCCGGCGACCCCGTCGCGATCGCCGCCTTCGCCACGGCGATCCGCACCGGCGCCCGGGAGGTCGAGCAGCATTTCGAGGAGGACGGGCAGCGCATCGTCCGCCCGCCGACCGCGACGGTGCAGGGCAGCGGATCAGGCGCCGGAGCGTCCGGGCCGCCGTCGACGGTGCTCGTCCGCAGCGACGCACGGACCACCACGACCTCGGCCGACGGTCTGACTCTCGTCCTCGCGCGGGTCCTCGCGCCGCCGTTCCTCGAGGGCGAGGAGCGGCTGACCGGCAGGTGGAGCGAGGCGCTCCCCGTCACCCTCGCCGTCCTGGCCTGAACCGGCTCCGGTGGTCCGCCGCCCTCCGTCGCCCGGGTCGTGGGCGACGGACGGCGGCGCGCTCCGGGAGGACCTGCTCAGTGGCCGCGCAGTGCCGCGACGGTCCGAGTGGGACTAGTCGTTCAGGTGCGCGATGGCGTAGTCGGCCTCGTCGCTCGTGAACTGCTCCCCGTACTCGCTGGTCAGCTGGTCGCGGATGGCCTCCGGCGCCATCGCCATCTGGGCCTGGTAGTCCTTGGCCTTCGCCAGCGCGTTGGCGTTCCAGTCGGCGGAGACGGTGTCCACCGCGTACTGCGCGGCCTCGGGCGAGAACTGCTCCCCGTACTCGGAGGTGAGCTGGCCGTACAGGCCCGCCTTGCTCATGTGGAGCATCTCGGAGTAGCTCTGCGCCTTGATGAGTGCCGAGGCGAACTCGGGCGAGACCTGCGCAGCAGCCGCCGTCTCGACAGGGGCTGCTGTCTCGACGGGTGCGGGCTCCGCCGTCTCGACGACCGCCGCCTCCTCCGTGGCCGGCGCGACGGGAGCGGTGGTGGGCTGGGACGACTCGACGATCACGGCCGCCGGGCGGTCGCTCGAGGCCGAGTTCACGGCGGCTCCGCCCGCGTGGCCGGGTCGGGTTCGTGGCTGTTCTGCTGCCGGTACTCCTTTTCGAGCTGCTTCGTGGTCTCTCGGATCACGGCGGAACGGGAGGAGAACGCGGACATCAGCTCGGTGTCGATACCGGCGATCTCCATCACCGGACGCCGCCCGTCCGCCACCACTCGGGCTTCGACGGCGACCCCGAGGCGGTCGCGGGGAGCGGCCATGACCTGCTGGTTGTAGAACTCGGACGCAGCGACCGGCTGCTTGTGCAGCAGCGCCCCGTCGGTCGCCCACCAGTTCCCGTCGATGCCCTGCACCTTATTCGACACGACCAGGTGATCGTGCAGCTGAGGATCCCCGGTCCGCGAGTCGTAGTGCCGGAACCTGGACGCGATCAGCCCCCCACGCACATCCTCCTGCGCGACTCCATCCCGGCCCGTGCGCGTCGCGATCGCCCTCTCCTCCAGGTACCCGACGGCCGCGGCGATCGCATCCTGATGCGCCTGCTCGACCTGCCGGCGGGTCTCGTCATCACCTAGCGCCCACAACACCGACACGGACTTCACGGGCGAGAACACCAGGTCATAGCCCGCGACGGCCTGCTGCTGCGGGCGCTGCGCGGCGGTGATGAACCGGCCCAGCTCCTCCTTGTCGACCGGGTCGCGACCCTTCGCATCGCGGAACGGGATCGCGCCCTCCTGCACCCGGATCCGGCGCCGCTCGTCCGCGTCCGGCTCCCGATGGTGTATGCGCGTGAACGCCTCGTACCCGTCACGGATCTGCGCCCCGAGGCCCTCGTCCTTCACGTCGTACCGGTAGTACGACGCCCCGAGCTTCACCGACCGCTCTGACTCGCCGGCGTCCAACAGCGCGTCCGCGTTCGGGTGCAGACCCTCGCCGTAGAGGGCCTTCGTCTGCGCCTCCGTGACCTCCCCGCGAACCTCCCGCGCCGCGTCAGCGGCGAACACCGGGCGGCTCTCTGCGTCCAAGCCGACGGTCTCGCCGAGGCCGGCGAGGCCCGCGCCCATCCACGCGCCCGCCGGATTGCCGTCCGCGGTGCAGTAATCGCCGAGCTTTCGCTCGCCGCCACGGCGCACGTCAGCGGTCGCCACCTCACGCGTGTAGTAGGTGTAGCCGTCCCCCGCGGACTGTTTGTGAGGAGTCATCACCTTTTGAGAGTACCCGGAAGGTCAAAGATGCAAGAGGTGTGACGACCCAGAGACCGAAGAATGAGGGAACGACCTGACGAGGAACGAGAAAGACGGGTCAGGCCGGAACCCACCGGGTTCCGCGCGGAGTCGACGCCAGAAGCCGAACGAAGTGAGCGCGGCGTCGACGGTGCGGCCAGGAACGAGCACGCGACGGTGGGCGGTGGGAGCACAGCGGACGCCGTCCACGGGTGTGTGCGAGTGAGGCCGCACCGCGAGAGCAGCACCCGCAGGGTGCGACCGAGCAAGAGGCGCCTTCGGAGGCAGCTCCGCCGCGGCGCGCGTGCGCGCTGCTACCGTCGGAGACGCTGGCCGATCGCGCGGGCCGAAGTTGTGGGCGTTAGGTCCGGGGCGCCGCGGCTCCTCGTCACTCCTTTGGGAAGGTGAACAGCGCTCCGAAGGAGAACTGGTGGAGAAGGTCCGTCGCGATGGACCTCGCGGAAACGAGCCTCTCTGAAGTCGGGACGCCTGCTTCGATCGTGGTGAGGATCGGGATCGGTTCCAGGACTTCGCGAGAGCCCTCGAGGAGTCCATGGTCTCCGTGTCGGTCCGGTCCGTGCGCTCGAAGACCCGGAGGAAACTTCTGGGCCGCCAGCATATCGACGCGCGCGACGTATCGACCGGAGCGTCCTTGCTGCTTCGATCGCGCTTCAACCAGGCCTACGAGATCGCGGGCGAAGCCTTCGACTACCTCGACCTGCACGTAAGCGCGGCCGTCGTTGACGGGATTCGACTGGAACGCATCGACGCAGAGCGCGATCGTGCCGTCGTCGTGAAGCTCGACTCGAATGCTCTCGCCGACGGAGGCCACGTCGTTCGTTCGGCGATCCTCGAAGATCCGCCGTCTGAGACCCAGCCTCTGCGTGCTCCCGGTGTAGCTGGCCCATTGAAGGGGCGATCCGAATGTTTCTGCGCCGACGAGTTCGGTCGACCGGTCTTCTGCCTCGCTGAGGACGTCGAGGAACTCGCGGCTCGTGAGGGGGGTGGAGTCGATTCCCGGGCCGACTTCAGGGCGGGCGACTCCCACCAGCCAGGTCTTCTTCGTCCGGTCGAGGCCGTGCATCGCCTGCGCGACACCCTCCTCCAGCTGTGCGCTGAGGGACGCGGCGGTCTGGAATCGCTTGGAGTACGCGTGAGCGAGTTCCGGCTCAGCGAGCCATCGGGTCTCGGTTCCGTACCGGACAGGGGCCCTCAGCGTGTTGTCACTCGAGCTGACGAAGTGCGGCGCGTTGGTGCTCGCGGGGATCGTGATCGCGATCTGCCCGACGGCCGCATTGTCAGCGGACGGGATCGGGGTGACATCCAGCGGGGCGACGACCGGCTTCAGGTGGGCGCCGGCCCACTGGCGCAGCCGTTGCAGCTCGGGCTCCGAGATGTCGATGTCGTTGATGGCCTTCGCGGTACCTCTGCCACGTTTCTCTTCAACGCCCATGACGATGATGCCTCCGGACGCGTTGGCCATCGCGGCGATGTCCTTCGCGAATTCACGGGCGGCGTTGTCGCCGCCGGCGGCGGCGGGGGCACTCTTCTTCCAGTCCAGATTGTCGGACTCGGCCAGGTTCACCTCGATCGCTTCGTCGATCAGCTCGCGAGTGAGAGGGGAAGGCTCGCGGCCGAGAGCTCGGTGGAGCGGTGTCATCACTGGTTGCACGCGGCCAGGCTCTCACGCGCGCGACGTTCACGGGCAGTCCCGGCCGAGCTGTTGGAGTGCTGCTACCGTGCTGGGCAGGTCAGGGTTCCCACGCGCACGTCTGGGTGTGAGCGTTCGGTGTTTGGTGTGGAAGGAACCGGCCTGATGGGTGCTCGACGAACGAAGACCGCTGCGCAGATCGACGCGCGGAAGAGGGCGCGGGATCGTGCCGCCGTGTACCGGGAGCGCGAGGAGAAGCTCGAGAACCTTGCGACCGACTACTTCGCGGCCATTGATCGTGAGGACGCGATCCTCGCGAAGCTCGAGGAGGAGATCCGGAGGCTGCGCGCGGCATCGGAGGAGCAGGCGACGGCCGCTCGCCTCGACGCCGCGAGGGCGATCGCGGGGATGGACGCGTACGTCTCCCCGGCCGAGACCGCGGAACGATTAGGGATCACCTCGGCGAATGTACGCGCGGCGATACGAGCCCTCACCGAAGCGACAGCCACGGCCCCAAGCCCCACGGAGGACGCCAATGACGACGCCTCCGACGCTCACGAGCGTGAGCACGACTCGGCTGGCGAGATGGAGGTCACGGCGTGAAGGGCATCTGGGGAATGCGGGCGCTCCTCCTCCGAGCAGTAGCCCTGCTGTTTGTGGTCTATCCCGTCGGGAGCGCGTTCGGGACCGTCGGCGCGGCGGTGTGGGCGAACAGCCGCGACGCGTTCGGCGGGGTCGCTGTTGACTCCGAACTGGTCATTGGCGCGGGATTAGCAGCCGGATGGTCGACCGTGGGTCTCGTGCTCGCGCTCGGCGCCGCTCAAGTCGCGCTGCGGTGGATCAAGACGGCTCTGACGATTCCTACCACCCCGATGTATTCGGGAGATGGAACAGCCGCATCCGGTGCGGTGCTTCCGGAACGCGACCGGGCTTAGAAGAGCACAGGAAGGTCCTCGTCGATGCCGACGAGGACCTTCCGCAAGCTCGAGCACGAGGGCCCGTAGCGCCCGCGCTCGCGCACCGCGCTCGAGTCGGCCGGCGCCGGTGGACTGCGAGCGTCGTCGAGGGGCCTCCGTAGCGGCCATGCCGGGTGCAGTCGATCTTATTTGCGCGCCCATCGCCCTCGCGCAGATGCTATATCGCCTCGTCCGCGTGCACGCACAGCGGCACGACGCACCAGGACTCATCACGTCCCGCTCGAGGGCGCGGCCGGCAATCTTCTCGAATGCGTACCGCTGAGGCCGGAGGACCTGCTGCCCGCCGTCGACGGTGCGCGTCCACAAGCGGCGGTAGCCGTCGTCGCCGGTCGCTCCGGTCCAGATCCAGCAGTCGTCAGGTTCGGGGCCCTTCACGACGCGCGTCCGCTGACGAAAGCCCAGGGCTGTCGCGATCGGCCCCCTCGCGGAACATGCTGGGCCCATTCGGGTACCACCACGCGACGCTCCGGCCTAACCCCCTCGAGCTCATGTATCGCACGCTACACCGCCAAGCAGAACACCGCTATAGAGCCTCACGCTCGACCGTCACTATCTACTAATCTTCGAGCGCGGCACCCGCATCGCGTAACCGATTGATTCCGTCGACTTGAGAGCGGAATCTCGCCCCTGCAGGATTTGCAACCAAAACGACACCTTCGTACCAATCGCAGGCTAGCAACTCCTCAATTTGAACGACAAACGTCGTATTTGAAAGGTCGATCTTTCTCCATCGCCCCGCCTCAGCTTGCGCCCTTGTCATCACAGCCTGATGAGTTGGATTTCGCCTAATGCGTCGGGGCGCATACCCACGAAGGGATATGTCCCCAATTGCCTCCGAAATATCTAACGACCAACTCGAGTCATCTGGCTCGACCCTTAGCGCCTGAGCAAACTTCTGCGCGAGGGGGGAAGCGGTCGGCGCAGAGACACCCTTTTGGATAACGAGCGGTGAGAACTTCCCCTTCAAAATTACTCGATCAAATTCGCACCCATTTATAAATCCCGAAAAAATGTCTGCGCGCAAATTTTCGACAGTGACGTTTTGTAGTACCGCCCCTGACAAACTACTACTCTTGCCCACCACGTTCTTAAGACGTAGGTTCCGCAGTAAGGGCCTTCGCGCAATATCCTCCGTCAGCTCTGTTGAGCACCCGGAAAGCCGCAAACCGTCGACACTGAAGTTTTCGGTCACGGATCCGGCCTCCGCCACGAACCGGTCAATTTCTAACGATTTGATCAACTGCCATACCTCCACTGTCTGTACGTCGCGATTCTATCCGGTCCCACGTACCACCGCTTTAGATGTCTTGCTACAGTCTTCTCATTATCGGTTGTAACTTCGTAACCCTTAATATTCTTATAAGCTACAAAATCCGGCATGTGCGCGCCGCCAATATATTCGAAATAGAGCATGACCTCCTTCTTGGAAGCAACATATCTTTCTATTGCTTTACCATTATTAACGGGTCCAAGCCAAGGCCTCGTCGCTTCGGCGGATCGTTCATTATCTGTCAGCCAGCGGTCGCGCAGAGCCGGGTCTGCGGCCATCTCAGCCCTAGCTTGTGTGACATTTCTCTGCAGAATATCAATGAGGGGTTCACACCCCCGAGTTGTTACAACTCGATCACCGTTGCAATCTGCATTCTTCTTTGTGGCGGTAGCAGCGTCAGTAACGGCAACTGACTCCACCCTCTCCGACGAGTAGGCGGAAGCAACACTCGCTGCTAACGGCCCGCACGCTTTGGTAAGAGGAGTGCCGGCAGCGACGCAGGATCCGCCAGCGGTGCCAACTGCAGCCGTGCAACCAGCTCGGCTTCCGCCGGCAGCACAGGCAGCCTGCGGCCCTCCGACTGCTACACCTATTGGTGCTACGTCTGTCCGCACAAACTCCTGAGGAGGTGAGTTCCTGCTCTACCTTCGCCGGCGCCGTGACCCAGAGGCCTCTCGCCTGTACCTCGCTGCCGACGAACTCGATCTCCTGCTCTACTTCTTTCAGAAGGGGCTCTACGTCGAACCCGACCCGACGCTAAAGCAGCTACCCCATCTGCGGGTCCGTGAAGCACGAACAGCAGACGTACGGCGTCGCGCGCGGCAGCAGACGCTCATCATCACGAGTCTCACCGACCCGCTCGATGCATGGCACGAGGCGCAGATCGACCCCATGAAGCCGCGTGCTCCGAAGCCGCGGAGACTCGGAAGCCCGATGAACGCCCTCGCGGACGAGCTCCAGCGGCGCGGCGGCGTCGGATGGTTGAGCCTCGGAGCGACGCTGATCTCGGGATCGACGAAGACACAGAGCGATTGGACACGGCTCCCAAAGAAGCTGATCTATGAGTCGACGGGAAAGCCGCGCTCGTGGACCGCGCCGTTCGGGACCACGCCGGAGGATGCCTGGCTCCTGGTCTGGGCGACCTTGCCTGAGGACGCTAATCTCGCGGCGACCACAAACGATTTTCAGCAGTATTTGAAGGCAAAGAAGTACCAGCTAGAGCTGCGGCGCGGCGCAGTCCTCCTCTATGACGAAGTCACCCGTGGCCTCGTCGACGTAATGTACGACGGAACGCTGCCCACTCCCGATCCGCAGATGGATGAAGAGGTGAAGAGGCTGCTCCCGATCGCAAAGTTCGCGAGCGGGCAGCGTCCTCAGCCGAAGCGCAAGAACAGGAAGTGAGGTCGTGTTCACGCGAGAGAGTTCAGCTCGTCTGGTCGGTCTCGTCGCCGAGGGTCGCGATCAGGCGAGCACTGGCTTTGCTCATGTGGGTTTCCAATGCCGAGCTGGCCGTGTTCGCGTCGTGATCGCGGATAGCCTGTCATCTGCAGGACATCCACCAGTTGGATGAATCGGGGAGCTAGAACAGATCGCGCAAGTCGTGGCATTCCTCGCATCGTTCGCGGCGAGCTTCGTCCCACTGTTCGAGACAGAGAGGGGCCAGCCGAAGTATTTCAGGCAAGGATTGAGACAGTCGGAGTCTGTCCGCAACGCTGAAATCGACGTTTTCGATCGATGCGTCAGTCTTCAGTAGCGTGGCGGGGATGAAAGTCCCGGCTTGGTCTGCGTACCTGCCGCGATCCAGATGCATGTCCAGAAAACGATCACCGCCGTCGACTCGCTAGAAGCCAGCTCGCTCCCACGCCGGAGCTTGAGGATCGCCGGCACACCTCGATTTTCGATCGACGCGTACTCCCCCTCGAGGTCGTGAGTGAGCACGAGGGGATCGTCGGCGCCTCCGACGACCGTCGCGTTGTTGATGCTCAGGGGATGACATGTCGTCGCTGCATGTCGCAGGACATCGAGCGTCCCTCGGTCATCTGCCCAGGCGCCGAGGTACGCCTTGGTTAACACGTGAGGGCGTCGCACTGGTCCAGCCATCTTCAGATCGTAGATCGCAGGATCAGCAGTGACGCCTCCTCGGCG
This sequence comes from Rathayibacter sp. AY1F9, assembly GCF_002932155.1. Classification (NCBI taxonomy): domain Bacteria; kingdom Bacillati; phylum Actinomycetota; class Actinomycetes; order Micrococcales; family Microbacteriaceae; genus Rathayibacter; species Rathayibacter sp. AY1F9. The sequence goes on from NZ_PSVA01000038.1 coordinate 19,512, forward strand.
CACGCACCGGCCCGGTGCAGCCCGTCCGAGTCGCCAGGGATCACCGCAGTGGTTGCTAGTGGTGAGTATGGACAGCTCCGAAGCCGGTCGTCTTCAGAAGCGAGGCGAGCACGGCGAGACCGCCGAGGACGACGCCGGTGATCGACATCGCCTTGGACTGGCCGCGGCGCAGGGCGAGGACGCCCAGGACGACGGCGGCGATCCCGACGAGTGCCCCGAAGACCGGGACGAGGCCGACGAGGAACGCGACGATGCCGACGACGAGTGCGGCGATGGCGAGGCCGGCCGGGCCGGTGCGTGCGCCGAGGAGGCGTCACTGCTGATCCTGCGATCTACGATCTGAAGATGGCTGGACCAGTGCGACGCCCTCACGTGTTAACC
>NZ_PSVA01000039.1:0-17072 GCF_002932155.1 Rathayibacter sp. AY1F9
CCTCAAGGCGAGCCGCGGCAACATCGTCGTCGTCTCCTCCGTCTCGGGCATCCGCGGCGACTGGGGTCAGGCCGCCTACAGGTGCGGCTGCCCCGTCGAGGCGCTCGTTCCGCCGTCCACGGCCAGGATCGCGCCGGTGATGTACGCCGCGTCCGCGCTGGCGAGGAACAGCACCGGCGGGGCGATGTCGTCCGGCTGCCCGGTGCGTCCGAGGGCGATGCGGTCGATGAAGGGCGCGAGCTCCTCGGGGGTCGAGGCCATCGACTCGGTCAGCGGCGTCTGCGTGAAGGCGGGGGCGACGGCGTTGACCCGCACCCCGTGCGCGCCGAAGTCGAGGGCCAGCGACTGCACGAACGTCGTGATCGCGCCCTTGGTCGCGTTGTAGGCGGCCTGACCCCAGTCGCCGCGGATGCCCGAGACGGAGGAGACGACGACGATGTTGCCGCGGCTCGCCTTGAGGTGGGGGAGCGCCGCCTTCACCGCGTAGAAGAGGGCGTCGACGTTCGTGGCGAAGAGCGAGCGCCAGGCGTCGTCCTCCACCTCCTCGATCGGGCCGCCGAGGTGGCCGGCCGCGTTGTTCACGAGGACGTCGATCCCGCCGAACCTCGCGACGGTGCCCTCGACGAGCGCGTCGACCTCGGCTCGGACCGAGACGTCGGTGGGCACGACCAGGACGCGCTCGGCCGGGAAGCCGGCGACGGTCTCCTCGAGCGTGGCGGGGGTGCGCCCGGCGACCGCGACGCTTGCGCCCTGCTCAAGGAAAGCGCGTGCGATGGAGCGGCCGATGCCGGAGCCGGCTCCGGTGATCAGGACGGTGCGTCCGGCGAAGGGGTAGGTGTTCGAGGCGATCATGGCGGTGCCTTCCGGGTGCAGAGGGGCGGCTCGGCGGGGTGCGCCGGGTGCGGCGGGCGTCGGATCCGCCCGGTGCCGATCATCCGCGGCACCCGAGCGGATCGACGGGCCGCCGCGCCGGTACGGAGGAGCTCCCCATCGATCCGCAGCACGGCTCCCGACCCTGGCAACCGCCGCAGAGTGCGGTCCGCGGCCGCGCGGGCTCGGGTAGACCGGAGGGACGCCAGTGGACAGGGGGAACCACCATGGACACCACGAGAACGACCGCTCCGCGCCGGGCGACGGGGCTCCGGGCGGGACGGCGCGCGACCGCGCTGGGCGCCTCGGCACTGCTCGCCGCGCTCGCTCTGAGCGGCTGCACGAGCGGCGCCGACCAGGCGGAGGAGGCGACACCCGCCGCCCCGGGCGCCGCTGCTCCGACGGCCGCTCCGACCGCGACGCCCACCGACGCTCCGCTCGGGCCCGTGACGCTGCCCGAGGGAGCGACCGCCGCCGTGCGGTGGACCGACCAGGTCGGCCCCGTCGATCCGCAGACCGTGAACCTCAGCGGCGATCCGCTGCACATCACCGTCTCGGTCGCCTGCGACACCGCGGACGCCGAGGTGACGATCGAGGTCGTCGGCCTGATGACGAGCGGATCGTCGTGCGTCTACAGCCCGAGCACGACCCGCACCGGCACGGGAGGCGGCAACACGGGCACCATGCAGATCGCCGTCGAGCAGGACGCCGAGATCAGGGTGACGACGGTGCCGGACGACGCGCACTGGTCGGCCGCCGTCTCGACCGGGGCGCGGACGGTCCCCGGGCCCTGACGCCGGCCTGCGCGCTCACGAGAACACAGAAGTCGCGGTGGTCGAGAGCGGCCACCGCGACGTCTGCGTTCTCGAGTCGCCCGGGGCGTCAGCCGATCGGGACGCCGAGCTCGGCCATGAACGGCACGGCGTCGACCGCCTCGCCGTCGACCCGCGTCTCGAAGTGCAGGTGGCAGCCGGTCGAGGCGCCGGTCGAGCCGCGCAGCGCGATGACCTGGCCGACGGTGACGGTCTCGCCGACCGACACCATCAGCTCGCTGTTGTGGGCGTAGCCGGTCTCGATGCCGCCGCCATTGTCGAGCAGGATCCAGTTGCCGTAGCTGCCCTGGTACGACGCCTCCTCGACGGTGCCGCTGGAGGCCGCGAGGACGGGAGTGCCGCAGGCGCCGGCGAGATCGGTGCCCTTGTGGAACAGGTTCACGCCGGCGACCGGCGCGTCGGGGCGGGGGCCGTAGCTGCTGCTGATGTGGCCGGAGATCGGGACGACCCACGCTCCGGACGCTCCGGCGGCGGCCGCGGTCGACTCGCCGGAGGTGGCGGTGATCGCGTCGAGGGACGCGGTGGGCACGAGGACCTCGGGCTTGGCCTCGGCGGCGAAGGCGTCGCGGGTGACGCTCTGCTGCACGACTCCGGCCGCCACGAAGCTCTGCGGGCGGGCCGCGGCGACGGCGGTGGCCGTGTCGCGGGTCAGCTCGGAGTCGGCGGTGCCGCCCACGGCGAACGCGGGCATCGTCGACGTGATCGCGATGCCGGCCACGAGGGTCATCGCGGCGACGGCGGAGACGCGGGGGCGCGACGGGCCGCGGGAGGTGCGGCGGCTGCGGGACTCCTGCTCACGGAGCGAGCGACGGGTCGGGAGGGCGGACGGACTGCCGGTCTCGGCTCCTGCGGGGGTGGGAGTCGAGGCGCGTGACGAACGGTGCATGCAGAGGAGGTTCCAGGTCTGCCGACGCTCGAGGGGGGAGGCGAGCGCCGGGTGGGGCAGTGGGGCTGATCGCACGGCTGAGCCGATGCGACCCTCCAAACTACCCGCGTTCCGCCGGATCCGACCTGAGAGAAACCTCCGGAGTCAAGCGGTTGAGCGCATCGATCGGCTCTCGATCCGGAGCGGCGGGGGCGCGCCGGGTCGCCGGTGGGCGTGCTCAGCGGTCGGCGGTGAAGACGAGCAGGGCGATCACACCGGCGACCGTCGCCGCGACTCCGGAGCCCAGGCGCCACCACATCCACTTGTCGCGCCTGGGCCCGCGCACGGGACGCCGGAGGCCGGCGCGGCCCTGGTAGCCGCCGGGATCGTGCTGGAAGACCATGCCCCCAGCCTGCCGAACCCGCGCCCGTCGCGGGGTCACTCGCCCGCGACTCCCAGCCGCGAACGGCACCGCAGGGCTGAAGCGAGAGCCGAGGAGAAAGGAGGAGAGGCGGCGACCAGGGGGAAGGGGAGGCGGGACGGCACGGGCGCAGAACGGCCGCCGCCCGCGCGCCTAGCGCGGCCCGGGCGCGCTCGCCAGCGGGTTCGCGGGGCGGGTGCCGCTCGGTAGCGTGGGGGAGTCGGCCGGAGCGGTCGACGAGCGGAGGAGCGGACATGGCCGGGACCGGCAAGGACAAGGACGCACGCGACAAGGCGGCGCAGAAGCGCGCGAAGAAGGCGCTGAAGAAGGCCGAGAAGTCGGTGCGCGCGGCGCACGAGGCGGTCCGCGACTCCAGCAAGAAGCTGCGCAAGAAGGCCCGCAAGCTGGCCGAGCAGACCGAGAAGCTCAAGCGGACCCAGGAGAAGGCGGCGAAGAAGGCGGCCGCGGCCGAGAACCGCCCGACCACGCCGAAGCACGCCGCCGAGCCGGCGGTCGGCGCCCTCGACCTCACCCCGCCGCTTCCCGGCTCGCAGGAGCCCGCCGAGGATCAGGAGTCCGCCGAGGACGCCGGTGCCGCGGCCGGGTCCGCCGCACAGCCGGAGCCGGCCCCCGACTCCGACCCCGCGCACACCCCGGACCTCACCCCGCCGATGCCGCGCTCGGCCTCCTGAGCGCACCCGTCTGAGCGCCGCATGCCGGTGCGGACTCAGGTGAATCGCACCCACCGATGCGCCGCCCGCCTGAGAATCCGCACAGGGTACTCGGGCGGGCGTGCCCCGCGAGGTGAACAGCAGGTGAAGCCTCGCGACCACGCCGGAACGCCTCCCGCCGCGGGAGCATCATGTCTGCGTGGATCCCTTCATCCTGCTCGCGCTCGTCGTCGTCACGGCCCTCGCCTTCGACTTCACCAACGGCTTCCATGACACGGCGAACGCGATGGCCACGTCCATCGCGACCGGTGCCCTGAAGCCCCGCACCGCCGTCGCCCTCTCGGCGTCGCTGAACCTCGTCGGTGCGTTCCTCAGCATCGAGGTGGCGCTGACCGTCACCAACGCGGTCGTGAAGATCCAGGACTCCTCGGGCGCACCCGATCCGGCGCTGCTCGAGGACGGCGGTTCGGCTCTGCTGCTGATCGTGCTGGCCGGCCTCATCGGCGGCATCGTCTGGAACCTGCTGACCTGGCTGCTCGGCCTGCCCTCGAGCTCGTCGCACGCCCTCTTCGGCGGCCTGATCGGCTCCGCTCTCGCGGGCCTCGGCCTCAACGGCGTCAACTGGGCAGGCGACGGCACGAAGCTCGACGGCGTCGTCGGCAAGGTGATCCTCCCGGCGCTGATGTCGCCCGTGCTCGCCGGAGCGGTCGCGGCGATCGGCACCTGGCTCGTCTTCCGGGTGATCGGCAACCTCGCCGAGAAGAGCCTCCACCGCGGCTTCCGCTTCGGTCAGATCGGCAGCGCCTCCCTCGTCTCGCTCGCGCACGGCACCAACGACGCGCAGAAGACCATGGGAGTGATCACGCTCGCGCTGATCGCGGCCGGCGGCTGGAGCGACACCGAGTCGGTCCCCTTCTGGGTCAAGCTCAGCTGCGCGCTGGCCATCTCGCTCGGCACCTACATCGGCGGCTGGCGGATCATCCGCACCGTCGGCAAGGGCCTCGTCGAGATCGACACCCCGCAGGGCATGGCCGCCGAGAGCGCCTCCGCCGCGGTCATCCTCGCCTCCAGCCACCTCGGCTTCGCCCTCTCGACCACCCACGTCGCGACCGGTTCGATCCTCGGCTCCGGAGTCGGCCGCCCCGGAGCGCAGGTGCGCTGGCGCGTGGCGCTGCGCATGGTGATCGCCTGGGTCATCACCCTCCCGGCCGCCGCCCTCGTCGGCGCCGTGATGTGGTGGATCGGCCACCTCGTCGGAGGCGCGGCAGGCGGCCTCCTGATGGCCGCGATCCTCGTCGCCGTCGCCTCCCTCATCTACATCCGCTCGCGCCGCGACAGCATCGGCGCGCACAACGTCAACGACGAGTGGCAGGACGCGGCGGCACGCCCCGCGCCCGAGACCGCCGGCGTCTGAGCGAAAGGATCCGCACCGTGCTCTCCCTCTTCCTCTCCGCCGCCGGCCAGGTGGCCCTCGTCGCCGTGCTCCTCGGAGCGGGCCTGCCCGTGCTCTTCGCCGTCGGCGTCCGCTCCTTCGCCGTCGCCGCCGGTGCTCCCGCCTCGGGCGGGTCGGACGCCCCCGCGGTCCGGAGCGGTCTGCCCGCCCCGGTGCTGCGCGGGATCGGCGTGCTCTGCTTCGCCCTCGTCGTCGGCTCCGTCGTGATCGGCCTGAGCGTCATCATCGCGACGGGTCTCGGCCAGTCGGTGAGCTTCGAGCACGTGATCCCGACCTTCGTGCCCAAGGGCTGAGCATGGCCTCGACCGATCCGATCGCGGCGCGGGAGGGGATCGTCGCCCGCGTGGTCGGCTGGCTGCGCGCGGGCTACCCGTCGGGCGTGCCGGAGCAGGACTACCTCCCGCTGCTGGGCCTGCTGCGCCGCAGCCTCACGACGGACGAGGTCGAGCAGGTCGTCGCGCGGCTCCTGTCGGAGTCGGAGCGGGCCGAGACGGTCGTCTCACGGGCCGTGGTGCGCGAGCGGATCGAGCAGCTGCTGCTCGGACCGGCGATGCCCGAGGACGTCGCCCGCGTCTCCTCGCGGCTCGCGAGCGCGGGCTGGCCGCTGGCGGGCCCGGAGTCGCTGGCCGAGCCGGACACCCGCGAGGGCCTGGTCGCGCGCATCGTCCGCTGGTTGCGCGCCGGCTATCCGGCCGGGCTGCCCGAGCAGGACTTCGTGCCGCTGCTGGCGCTCCTCCGCCGCCGTCTGAGCGACGAGGAGGTGGCCGAGGTGGCCGCCGGTCTCGCCGCCGACGCGCCCGCCTCCCGCGCGGACGTCGGCACCGCGATCGCCGGAGTGACCTCGGAGCTGCCCTCGGAGGAGGACATCGAGCGCGTGCGCCGGTCGCTGGCCGCGCTGGGCTGGCCGGAGGAGTTCGCGAGCTGACGCGCCGCCGCCCGGGTCTCGGGCCGCAGGAGGCCGCGTGCCGATCCGCCGCTGTCGCCGGCGATCCGGCCGGAGAGCCCGCCGGCCGACGGTGCCGCTATCCCGGGCGGTCCAGCCGTCGAAGGGTGACCCCGCCGGGACCAGGACGTGGACGCAGTGGCGGGCCGGGCCCGCCGTGAGCGGGCGGGACGAGCGCTGGAGCGTGTCCTCGGGCGGGCCACAGGCGGCCGCCCGGTGGGCAGGGGAGTCGCGGGGTCACGACGCGCGCCGTCCGCCGTCCTAGGTTCGGCCCGGGTCCGGATCGGCTGCGCAGCCGGCTGCCGGACCGCAGCCCGACCGGAAGGACAGCCCATGCCCGCACCCACCATCGTCCTCGTCCACGGAGCGTTCGCCGACGCCGCGAGCTTCGCCCCGGTCACGCGGATCCTGCTCGACGCCGGCCACGCCGTGCGCGTCCCTGCAGTGCCGAACCGCAGCCTGCTGGGCGACGCGGAGTACCTCCGCTCCTTCGTGGAGCAGCTCGACGGGCCGGTCCTGCTGGCGGGCCACTCCTACGGCGGCGCCGTGATCACGGTGGCGGGCGCCGCCGGGAACGTGGTCGGCCTCGTCTACCTCGCGGCCTACGCGCTCGAGGAGGGGGAGAGCCTCGGGCAGCTGCAGGGCGCCTTCCCCGACTCCGACCTGCCGGCGAACCTCGTCTACACCCCGTTCCCGATCGACGGAGCGGAGCCGGGCACGGACGTGTCGGTCGCGGTGTCGGCGTTCCCGGAGGTGCTCGCGGCCGGGATCGATCCGGCCGAGGCGGCCGTGCTCGCGGTCGGCCAGCGCCCGCTCGCCGCTCTGGCCTTCGGCGAGGCCGCTCCCGTCGCCGCCTGGCGGACCCGGCCGAGCTGGGGCGTCGTCGCCGCCGCGGACCGGACGATCAACCCGGACGTCGAGCGGTTCGGCTACCGGCGGGCGGGCGTGCGCTCGGTCGTCGAGCTCGACGCGCCGCACCTGGTGATGCGCTCGCACCCGGAGGAGGTCGCGCGGGTCATCGCCGACGCCGCGGCGGAGCTGAGCTGACCGCGGAGTCGCCTGACCGCGGAGGGGTGCGCCGAGTGCCGGTGCGATCCTCCGCACCCCGCCGCGCACCTCCGCACCCCGCCGCGCACCGCACCCACCCGGAAGCACGCCCCGCCGATCTAGGTACTCCCTCCGCGGATCTAGGTCGGCGTCGCGTGGAGTCGGGCCCGCCTCCTCCCTAGCCTCGAAGGGAGAGAAGGGCGGGATCGTGGACACGGACACGGACACCGCACGGCTCGGCGCCTACCTCCGGGGGCACCGCGACCGGCTGCGCCCCGACGAGGTCGGCCTGGGCGCCGACGGCAGGCGCCGCGTCAGCGGGCTGCGCCGCCAGGAGGTCGCCGTGCTCGCGGGGATCAGCCCGGACTACTACCTGCGGCTCGAGCAGGGCAAGGACCGCCGCCCCTCGGCGCAGGTCCTGGACGCCCTGGCCCGGGCGTTCCGCCTCGACGCGGACGGGCGGGACTACCTCTTCCGGCTCGGCGGGCACGCCGCGCCGCGCCGCTCACCGATCTGGGCGCAGGCCGGGCCGACCCCGGCGCAGGTCGGCAGCCTGACGAGCATGGTCTCGTCCTGGACCACGACGCCCGCCTACGTGGTCGACCGCTACCTGGACCTCGTCGCCGTGAACGAGCTCGGCCGCCTGTTCCTCCCCCTGGCCTGCGAGCAGGGGACCAACATGATCGAGGCCGTCGTCGACGCCGCGGCGCTCGAGACCGACGCCGAGCGGCACGAGGACTGGGACCGCACGATCGCCGTGATGACCGCCGCCCTCCGCTTCCACTCCGATCCGGCGGACCCGCGTCTGCGGGTCCTGGTCGCCTTGCTCGGGGGCCGCTCGCGGGTCTTCCGCCGCGTCTGGGCGAGCCAGGAGGCGTATCCGCTCCGCGAGGGCTCGTCCCCGGTGCGCGTCGATCCCTTCGGCTTCATCGCCTTCCGCTGGCAGACCCTGGAGGTGCACGGAGGCGACCACTTCCTGACCTCCTTCTTCGGCGCCCCCGGCAGCGCCGCGGCCGCCGCGATCGATTTCATCCGGGCCCGCCACCGGGTCGAGGAGTGTCTGCGCGAGGGTGCGATACTCGACGCGTGAAGCGGGACGCGCTCGTCGTCGGTCGGGGATCGGAGCTCGCGCGGCTCCGTCTGATGGTCGACGGCATCGCCGCCCACGGGTCGGCGCTCGTCATCGACGGGGACGCCGGGGTCGGCAAGACCACCCTGGTCGAGGAGGTCGTCGCCTACGCCCGCGCACGCGACGTGCGGGTGCTGCGCACCGCGGGCTCCGCAGCGGAGTCGGGCGACCAGTACGCGGCGCTGCAGCTCCTCCTGCACCCGCTCCGCCCGGGCCTCGACGGCCTGCCCCTGCCGCAGCAGGACGCGCTCCGCGTGGCCTTCCACCTGGCGGACGGAGTGCAGCCGACGCCGCTCCTGGCCGGCCTCTCGGCCCTGACCCTCCTGAGCGACGCCGCCGCCGATCGGCCCCTGCTGGTCGTCGTCGAGGACCTGCACCGGATCGACCCGGAGTCGGCGTGGGCGCTGCGGATGCTCGCCCGGCGCATCGGCGAGGACCGCGTCGTCGTCGTGATGACCACGAGGGACCGGCCCGAGGAGGACTCCGGCCTCGAGCACCTCCACCTCGGGCCGCTGTCGGCCGCCGACTCGGCCGCCCTCCTGGACACGCTCCCGCATCCTCCTCGCGGCGCCGCCCGGCGCGCTCTGCTCGACCTCGCCCGCGGGAATCCGCTCGCCCTGGTGGAGCTGACCGGACGCGACCCGTCGGCCGACGAGGCGGAGGACCGCGCGGTGACCGGACGCCTCGAGTCGGCCTTCGCCGAGCGCTTCGCGGAGCTCGACCAGCCCTCGCGGCTCGCCGTGCTGGCCGTGGCGCTGGGCGACGTCGCGACGGCGGAGGAGGCGAGCCGGCTGGCGAACCTGGCGATCGGCCGCCACCCCGACCCCTCCTGGATCGACCGGGCCGTCGCCGCGTCGCTGCTCAGCTGGACGCCGGGGAGCGGACTCCGCTTCCGGCACCCTCTCGTGCAGTCTGCGGTGACGAGCGTGAGCCGCCCCTCCGAGCGCGCAGCCGTGCTCCGCACGCTCGTCCAGGAGCACCGCGACGACCCGAGCCGGACGCTCTGGTGGCGGTCGGAGCTCGCGACCGGCTCGGACGGGCCGGTCGGCGAGGAGCTCGCCGGTCTCGCGGCGTCCGGCCTCGCGACGGGCGACGTCGTCCTGGCGGCTCAGGCGATGGAGCGGGCGGCGGAGCTGACCCCCGCGGGGCCGCTGCGCGTCTCGCGCCTGATCGACGCGGCCGAGTACTCCGGACTCGCCGGCCGGACCGCGGAGGCGGCGCTGCTCGTGCACCGCGCGGCGGGTGAGACCGTCGATCCGGTGCTCACCGCCCGCGCCGCCTGGACGCGCGAGACGCTGCCGACCGGGCGCACGGCCCTCTCGCGGGGAGACCTCTCGCCCGCGCTCGCCGCGGTGACCGCGCTGCAGAGCCACGGAGCCGTCGACGCCGCGACCGCCGCGCTCCTGCACCTCGCCGCCATCGCCTGGGACCACAACCGCGAGGCGTCGCCCGGCGAGCCGATGATCCAGGCGGTGCGCGCGCTCGCCCTCGACGACTCCGACCCGCGCGCCGTCCTGCTCGCGGCGGTCACCGAGCCGATCGCCCGCGGCGACGAGGTCGTCCGGCGGGCGCTCGCGGCGGCCGGCGGGGCGAGCGGTCCGGAGGAGGCGTGGTGGCTCGGCTACGCGCTGAACACGGCGGGCGAGGTCGAGGTCGCCCGGGAGCTCCTGGAGGAGGCGATCACCGGGCTGCGCGCGCGCGGCGACATCCGGATCCTCCCGCAGGCGCTCCTCGCCGCCTCGATGACCACGTCGCTCGCAGGCCGCATCTCGCGCGCCCGCTCCTTCGCCGAGGAGGCGCTCGTCCTCGGGAGCGACCTGGGGGACGTCGGCTTCGAGACCGCGTCCCGGGCCTGCCTGGCCTGGTTCGACGCGATGGAGGGCGTCGCGCCCGATCCCGAGGCGATCAGCGCGGGCAGCGCGATCGGCGCGGCCGTCCTCTGCTCGAGCGTGATGCGGGCGACGCTCCGCGGATCGCGAGCGGCGGTGGCGGTCCTCGAGTCGCGACCGGGCGACGCCGTGCCGGAGCTCCTGCCCCTCCTCGACAGGGACGACGACTCCCTGAACCCCGGCTTCGCGATCCTCACCACGCCCGATCTCGTCGACGCGGCTCTCGCGATCGGGGACGTCGGAGTCGTGCGCCTGCACGCCGCGAGGCTGGAATCGCTCTTCGAGCGCTGGCACCAGCCGATGATCGAGGCGGCCCTCCGGTACGCGCAGATCGCCGTGGCGCTCGCCGAGGGAGCGCCGGACGCCGCGGCCGGGCTGCTCCGCCGGACTCCGCCGCCGCTCCCGTACGTGCGGGCGCGGGCGCTGCTGCTCGTGGGCGACGGGCTGCACCGGGCCGGTCGGGCGGCGGAGGCGCGGCCCCTCCTCCGCGAGGCACTGGCGATGCTCGAGGAGCTGCCGATCCACGCCTGGGCCGATCGGGCCCGTGACGCGCTCCGGGCCGCCGGAGGGAGGATCGCGGACGCGCCGTCGCCGGCCGCTGCCACGCTGACCCCGCAGGAGCTGCGCATCTGCGCTCTCGCGAGCACGGGGCTGTCGAACCGCGCGATCGCGCAGAACCTGTTCCTCTCGCCGCGCACGGTCGGCGCGCACCTGTACGCGGCGTACCGCAAGCTCGGGATCGGCGGGCGGGGCGAGCTCGCCGCGGTGCTCGGGAGGGACGCGGGCGCCGACGTCTGAGGCGGGACTCCGCTCGCAGGGGCGCCCGGCCCCCGTTCGAGCGCAGACGCGCAGGCGCGCCCCGGAACGGCCGGGACGCGCCTGCGAGCGTGCCGCGCTACTCCTGGATGAAGGCCAGCAGGTCGGGGTTGATGACGTCGGCGTGGACGGTCAGCATGCCGTGCGGGTAGCCCTCGTAGATCTTGAGCGTCGAGTTCTGCAGCAGCTCGTGCTGCTTGAGCGCGGCGTCCTTGTAGGGGACGACCTGGTCGTCGTCGCCCTGGGTGACGAGGACGGGGACGGTGATCGCCTTCAGGTCCTCGGTCTGGTCCGTCTCCGAGAAGGCCTTGATGCCCTCGTAGTGCGCGAGCGCGGATCCGGTCATGCCCTGGCGCCACCAGTTGTCGACCACGGGCTGCGAGAGCTCGACGCCCTCGCGGTTGAAGCCGTAGAAGGGCCCGGAGGCCACGGCCTGGTAGAACTCGGCGCGGTTCGCCGCGAGAGCGTCGCGGAAGCCGTCGAACACCGAGATCGGCGTGCCCTCGGGGTTCGCCTCGGTCTGCACCATCAGCGGCGGGACCGACGAGACGAGGACGGCCTTGGCCACGCGGCCCTGGGGCTCGCCGTACTTCGCGACGTAGCGCGCGACCTGGCCGCCTCCGGTGGAGTGGCCGATGTGGATCGCGTTCCGCAGGTCGAGGTGCTCGACGACCGCGTTCACGTCGCTGGCGTAGTGGTCCATGTCGTGTCCGGTGCCGACCTGGGTCGAGCGTCCGTGCCCGCGGCGGTCGGTCGCGATGACGCGGTAGCCGTGCGCGTGGAAGAACAGCATCTGCGCGTCCCAGTCGTCGGACGACAGCGGCCAGCCGTGGTGGAAGACGATGGGCTGCGCGTCGGTGCTGCCCCAGTCCTTGTAGTAGATCTCGACGTCGTCGTCCGTGGTCACAAACGGCATCTTCGAACCTCCGTGCTCGTGTCGATCCCGAGCCCGGCCCGGGTCGTGTCCAAGGTGGTGCCTCCCCGGATGAGGGTGGGGAGCGGCTCCACGATAGGGGCGTGGGAGCGCTCCCTGAAGAGCGCGGGGAGATGTTCCGACGATCGTCCAGACCTGGTCGCCCGGGCGGTGCCGGGGCCGCCGGCCGCGCTCGCCGAGTGGGGTCGGATGACTCGTGACCGGCACCGCGGACGCTGACAGGATCGCGGCGGACGCGCCCTCCCGCGGCGCGCGGATCGGAGGTCGCGATGCCCACGACGACGCCCACGACGACGGCCCTGCCGACGCGCAGGACGACGACGCCCCAGCGGGCGGTGCTCCGGTGACCGTCGAGGACCGCGTCCCGATCGAGCCGCAGGCGGTCGTCGCTCCGCTCAGCCGGTCCGCCGTCTTCCTCTCGCTCGACATCGTCGGCGGGCAGGACGCCGCGGACCGCGTGCGGGACGTCGTCGCCGACGTGGGCGGGATCCTCCGCGCGGTCGGCTTCCGCGACCTGGGCCTGCGCCTCTCCTGCCTGGTCGGGATCGGGAGCGACGCGTGGGACCGCTTCGGCGGGGAGGGGCGCCCCGCGCAGCTGCACCCGTTCCGGGAGGTGGTCGGCGCGGCGCACACGGCCGTCTCGACGCAGACCGACCTCCTGTTCCACATCCGGGCGGAGCGGGACGACGCCTGCTTCGAGTTCGAGCGCCTCCTGCTCGACGCGCTCGGCGAGGACGTCGTCGTCCGCGACGAGGTGGTCGGCTTCCGCTACTTCGACAACCGCGACCTGCTGGGCTTCGTCGACGGCACCGAGAATCCGACCGGCGAGGCGCTGCCCCGCGTCGCGCTGATCGGCGCGGAGGACGCGGCGTTCGCGGGCGGCAGCTACCTAGTCGTGCAGAAGTACCTGCACGACCTGACGGCGTGGCACGCGCTCACCACCGAGCAGCAGGAGCGGGTCATCGGCCGGAGCAAGGCCGACAACGTCGAGCGCGAGGACGATCCGGCGCAGCTCTCGCACAAGGGGCTCGCGACCGTGGTCGACGCCGGCGGGACCGAGCACGACATCCTCCGCGACAACATGCCCTTCGGCCGGCCCGGCAGGGGCGAGTTCGGCACGTGCTTCCTCGGCCTGGCCGCCGACCTGTCGGTGATCGAGACGATGCTGACGCGGATGTTCGTCGGCGTGCCCGCGGGCCGGCACGACCGCCTCCTCGACTTCTCGACCGCGACGACCGGCGGGGTCTACTTCGTGCCCTCGCGGGACGTGCTCGAGGGCCTGGGCGGCTGACCCGGGCCGGTCGTCGGGGCGCGGATCGAGTCGGATGACCGTGGTGCCGCCCGGGCCGGAGCGGTGGGATCGGAGCAGCGCAGGCGCGCAGGACGATCAGCAGGGAGAACGCCGTGGAACCCGACGACAGCACCGCTCCGCACCACGAGACCCCCGGTTTCGGAGACCCGGACCTCCCCCAGGAGGGGATCGTGAACACCGAGGGCGATCCCTCGGCGAACACGATGACCGGCCCGCAGAACCGCGTCCTGGAGGGACTGTTCCCGAACCAGATCGCCGCGCCCGCGACGGACATCAGCACGCAGCCGTTCTTCTGGTCCTCCTTCAACATCTCGCCGCGGCGGGTGCAGCGGGGAGGCTGGGCGCGCGAGCTCACGCAGGCCGATTTCGCGATCTCGAACGAGATCGCCGGCGTGAACATGTACCTCGAGGCCGGCGGGATCCGCGAGCTGCACTGGCACCAGAGCGCCGAGTGGGCGCTGATGACCAAGGGGAACTGCCGCATCACCACGCTCAGCCGCACCGGCCGGCCCAGCGTCGACGACGTGCAGGAGGGGGACCTCTGGTACTTCCCGCCCGGCCTGCCGCACTCCCTGCAGGGCCTCGGCCCGGACGGGGCGGAGTTCGTGCTCGCGTTCGACGACGGCGAGCAGTCCGAGAGCAACACGCTCCTGCTCACCGACTGGTTCGCGCACACGCCGCCGGACGTGCTGGCGAAGAACTTCGGCGTCGCGCAGGAGGTCTTCCGCGACATCCCGCTGCACGACCTCTGGATCTTCCCGGGCGACGTGCCCGGCGACCTCCAGGCCGACCGGGCCGCGGCCGGGGTGCAGGACGGCGACGAGGCGGTGATCTTCCGGCTCTCCCGCTCCGAGCCCGTGTACCAGAACAGCGGCGGCCGGATCCAGATCGCCGACAGCACGAACTTCCCGGCCTCGCGCACGGTCTCGGCCGCGCTGACGACCGTCGAGCCCGGCTCGATGCGCGAGCTGCACTGGCACCCCAACGCCGACGAGTGGCAGTACTACCTCCGCGGATCCGCTCGGATGACCGTCTTCAACACCGGCCCGCACGCCAACACGACCGACTTCCACGCCGGAGACGTGGGCGTCGTGCGCCGCAACTTCGGCCACTACGTGGAGAACACCGGCGACGACACGCTCGTCTACATCGAGACCTTCAAGAGCTCCCGCTACGAGGAGGTGTCGCTCGCCCAGTGGCTGAGCCACCTGCCGCCGTCGCTGGTCGCGCAGCACCTGAACATCCCGGAGGAGGTGCTGGCGACCTTCCCGCCCGGGACGCAGGGGATCACTCCGTTGCGCTGAGGGAGGGACGCGCGGAGGGGACGGGGACATGGCGGAGGATCACGAGGCGGCGCTCCTGCCGTGGGCGGGGAGGGCGGCGGTGCTGCTGGACCGGCACCTGCGGGTGCTGGCCGCGACTCCGCTCGCGCCGGCGCTCTCGCCCGCCTTCGCCCCGGGAGTGAGCATCGCCCGCTTCACCTTCCTGGACTCGTCCGAGGTCGAGGACCTGTCCTGCTGGGGATCCGCCGCCGACCAGGTCGCGGCGATGCTCCGCGACTCGCTCGAGCGGCATCGGGGGGACCGGGAGTTCCTGACGGTCGTCGGGGAGCTCTCGGCGAGGAGCCCGCGGTTCGCGGACTCGTGGGCGGCCGGGGCGGAGGCCGACGCACGCGGATCGGTCGTGTTCCTCGACACCGCGGTTGGCTCCGTTCCGATGGACTACCGGGTGGTCCGGGACGGCGCGCGCCTCCTGCTCCTGTTCGAGGCGGGTGACGCGGCGGGCCGCGAGGCGCTCGCGCGGCTCGCCGCCACGAGTCAGGCGCCGGCCGGGGCGGCCAGCGCGGTGCCCGCCTCCGGAGCGTGCCGCAGCGAGGCGAGGACGTCGACGGCCGCGGCCGCCGGAGTCCCCGCTGCCGCGAGGTAGGTCACGACGTACCGGCCCGGAGCGCCGGCGAGCTCCAGGGTCTGCATCTCGAGGTCGAGCCAGCCGAACGGCTCGACGTGGACGCGGATCCACCGGTGGGTGAAGGGGCGGACCCGGTACTCGGCCCAGATCGACCGGAACAGCGGATTCTCGACCGAGCACTCGCCGACGATCTCGTGCAGCCGCGGATCGTCGGGGACGCTGTAGAACCGCAGTGCGGCGATCAGCTCGCGGAAGACCTGGCCCCACGCCTGCAGCTGGTCCGGCGGGTCGCCGTTCGCCACGGCACGCGCGTAGCCGCGGGAGGTGGAGAGCAGCATGTTGGCGCCGGGCACGCCCTTGTCGGGGGCGAGACGGCTCATCAGGTCGTTCGCGCCGAGGACGTCGAGGTTGCGGTCGAACGCGTACGCCGGGGTCCTCGGCCAGTGGGCGAGCAGCGACTCCACGCCCTGGCCCGGCGGAGGAGAGTCGGGATCGCGCGGCCCGGGGCGCAGCCGGGCGAGCCGGAAGAGGTAGGCGCGCTCGAACTCGTCGAAGGCGAGCGCCTCGGCGAGGGCGTTCAGCACCTGGTCGGACGGGGCGACCGCGTGCCCCTGCTCGACGCGGAGGTAGTAGTCGCGGCTGATCCGGGCGCGGTCGGCGACCTCCTCGCGGCGCAGGCCCGACACCCGCCGCCGGGTGCCCGCGGTCGGCACGCCGACCTGCTCCGGCCGCAGCGCCGCCCGGCGAGCGCGGAGGAACTCCGCGAGGGGGCTGCGAGAGCTCATCGTGCGACTCCATCGGATCACCCGCCGGGTCGAGCGGCGGTCGTGCGGGGGTGGGGCCGTACCGGTCATCCGGTGGGACACAGAGTACCGTCGGGCGCTCGCGGGGCCCACTGCCCTGCTGCGCCTCCTGCCCGGCGCCGACCGGGGGCCGGGCGCTCGGGACGGTTCGCCAGAGGGAGCGCTCCGGAGGGTTCCGACAGAGGGAGGAGAGCGCGCCCGCGCCCGGCGGTCAGCATGGGGTCCTCGGAACCCGTCCCTCAGGAGTCGCGATGACGATCAGTGCACTCTCCTCGCCGCCCGCGCACCCGAGCGCCCCCGAGGACGTGGTGGTCCGGATGCTGAGCTCGGCGTCGCCCGCGCGGGAGCGGCTCCTGGTGGTCGAGGGCGGGATCGGCTCGGGCCGGACGCACATGCTGCGCTCCGCCGCGGCCACCGCTCGCGCCGCCGGCTGCGAGGTCGTGGAGGTGCGGCCGGACCGGGGCGACGCCGTGATCGGCGCGTCCTCGCTCGCGCTGTTCGCCACGCTGATCGGCCGTCTGCAGCGGGTGCGCGACTCCTCCGCCTCGCCCTGCGACCCCGGCTTCCTGATCGTCGTCGACGACTGGGAGCGGTTCGACGTCGCCGCCCGCGAGACCCTCCAGGCCCTGGTGACCCGGCTGGTCGACGAGGTCGGCGCCGCCTGCCTCCTCGCCACCGGCGACCGGCGCGTCCTCGCCGGCTGGGAGGGCCTCCGGCACCGTCGCACCGAGCCCCTCGACGCGGAGGCGGCCTGCGGCTTCCTGCGCGCCCACGGCGGCCGGCGGTCGCTCGCCGTCGAGGCGCGCCTGCTGCGGGTCGCGGAGGGGAATCCGCTGCTCCTCGACGTCCTCGGGCGGGCCTGGGCCGACGAGGACGCTCCCTCGCCCTTCCCGGTCTACCCGCGGCTCGAGCAGGCCGAGACCAGGGTGCTCGACCTGCTGGCTCCGCTGTCGGAGGAGTGCCGGGAGGCGCTCCTGGTCGCCGCGGTGGCGGGCGCCGAGTTCCCGGAGAGCATCGGGTCGGCCCCCGGAGACGGGGACAGCGCCCTGGTGCAGGCGGGGATCCTGACGGCGGGCGGCCGTGCGTTCCGCGACCCGGTGGTCCGAGCGGTGGTGCTCTCGACGGCGACGCCCCGAGCGCTGCGGGCGGCACGGAGGCGGCTCGCCGAGCGCCCGGAG
>NZ_PSVA01000004.1:0-161837 GCF_002932155.1 Rathayibacter sp. AY1F9
ATTGGCCTCTTTCGACCCTGTTTCGAGCAGGTTCTGAGAGGGCCCTCAACGGTAGAATTGGGGTGTCGGCGTCACGAGCTTGCCGCTACTCGATCGAGCAGATGCGGGCGCTGTCAGATGAGCAGCTGGTCCGTGAGCATGACGCGCACGCGGTGCACACAGTGGTAGGCACCGGCTACTACCTGGAGGAGCTGGAGCGACGGTCTCGAGATCGGGCGACAGAGGCGAGCAACAGACTTGCGGCCGACAGCGTGAAGCTGGCGCGCGCCACGTTCTGGCTGACGGTGGCGAGCACCATCGCCTCGGTCGCTGCTGTAGCGATTTCGGTGGTGGCGCTGGTGGTGTCCGGTAGCTGAGGGGCGGGCGACTGTCGGCGGTGGCACATATGGTGCGGCCATGCATGGTGTGAAGCGGATCGATCAGTGCCCGAGGTGCAACCAGTGGAGCGTCGAGGTGCGGCCGCCCCAGACATACGACGACCGCGGGATGGATCAGCGGAGGTGCGTCACCGTCGGCTGCGGGTGGAGCGAGGAGGCCGGCGAGGTCGTCAGCTAGACGCAGCTGCGCCCCCGTGCCGTAGTGACAGCGGGGGCGCAGTGTGTGCCGGGCTCGGCTCGGTGTGCGGTCGACGACCGAGCACGGCGTCTGGCGAGCTCGTGGCTCAGTCGGTGGGGTGCGGCCGGCGTCAATGCGAGGAGGCGGACGCCGGCCGCGGGGGAGTAGAAACCACCTCTGACCTACTCCCCGGTCTGTGGGGTCAGCGGCGGAGGCTGAGCTTCTCCTTCTCGGCGGCCGCGCGGGCCTTCACGGTCGCGGCGGTGTAGGCGCGGATGCCGTGCAGCTGCTGGTCGTACTCCGCCCGCGTCGGGACGATGAGGTGAGCGCCGTGCTCGATCAGCCACCGGAACTGCTCAGCAGCCGTGACGTGATCCAGCCACGGAGCGGTCTGCCGAGGCAGCTGCATGCCGACGTCGGTGCCGCTGCTGAGGTCGGCCCCGCCTGCGAGCCAGCAGTCGGGCCACACCTCGGCGTAGTTCGACACGACCCAGGACGCGGGGTAGAGCGAATGGACCGTGCCGAGCATCGCCGACGCGATCGCCGCGAGCTGCTCGTACCGACGAGCGAGCTGCCGAGCCCGCTTCCACTCGGCTTCTGCTCCCTCGCGGTCGTCGTCAGCGGAGCGGATGCCGAGGAGAGGCCCGTCGAACAGCCCACGTGCCTCCCCCTCCACCTCTCGAGCGAGCGCCGAAAGGCCGCGAGTGATACGACCCGCGTGCGTCCGATACCAGCTGTCCGCCTCCGCCGACAGGGTGCCCGAGATCTCCCGTCGCACCATCTCGCCCACCTCCGACACCTTCCGTGCGTCAGAGGCCAGCACAGCGGGCCGGAGAGCATCGTCGACGTTGGTGCCGTCCATGTACGCGCGGGCAGCAGTGACGACTGCTTCACCCGCCGATGGCACCGCGACCTTGTAGTCGAGGAAGCGGGCGGTGCGCTCGACGAGCTCGTCGTAGCCGGGCACCGTCCGGGCGACCTCGTGGAAGATGTCGTGCGATTGGAGCCCGTCGAGGGCGATCGGGGACTTGTACGGCTCGGTGACGATGAGGGTCGGATTGCTCACAGCTGGTTCTCCTTCTCGGTGACGGCGGGGGTGCGGCGGGCTGCTCGCTCGTCGGCTGCGAAGAGGCGGCGGTCCCGGTAGGTGTCGATGACCTGCTCCGCCTGATTCGGTCCTGACACCTCGGGCCGCTCGAACGCCGGCCCCTTCCTCTGCAGCTGCTCGGTCACCTCTCGGCGACGGTCGTTGATGGTGCTCATGGTCTTCCTCTCGTAGCTGGCTTCCTCTGTGTCTGCAGAGGTGAGCCGATAGGTGGTCTGCTCTTCATCTCGAAGAGAGAATCGCTAGCTCGACGTCGGTAGACGTTGAGCCTTCACTTGGGAGTTCTTCTAGGAGTTCTCTTGGGAGTTCATACGATCGGTCACCGTGACTACCCCCGGCGGTCAGGGTGACTACCCCCACCAGTCACCCTGACTACCCCGCCAGTCACGGTGACTACCCCTCGCAGATCTGGTCAGGGGTAGTCACCGTGACCACCCCTCCCTCTCGTCGAGCGTCTCGTCGTACTTGCCGTTGTGGTCGAAGGAGTTCGTCTCGGCCTCCCGCTCCCCCCAGTAGTCGAAGGTCGGCAGCCGGTACAGCAGTCCAACCTTCCGGCCGACGCTCGAGATGCGGGGCAGGACCTGAACCAGCCCGAGAGCCTCGAGCTCCTTCGTGTGCCGCTGGATCGACGACTCCGACAGGTGGGTCCGCTCGGCGATGTCGGAGCGTCCGGGCCACGCCTGCCCGCTCTTCGTGTTGAAACGGTCCGCGATGCACAGCAGCAGGTGGTGCGCGCCCGGACTCATCTCGGGGTAGGCCTTCGGCTGCCGCCAGGCCCACTTCATGGCCGTGCCGCTCATTCATCGCCGTCCTTCCGCTTGTAGCCGTGGAGCAGCGCGAGCAGGTCGTCGCAGGCCTGAACGGCAGCGTGAGCCGCAGTCTGAGCACGGCGCCACTCGATGATCGTGAGGACCAGGAGCAGCACCGTTGCGAACGACCCGATCGTGCGGCTGATGTCCATGGATAGGAGGATCGCTGCGATCAGCACGGCGGCTCCATCTCGTCGTGTCCCTCGTCGACGTGGTCCAGCGGAACGCTCTCGGGGTCCTCGGGGAGGATCTCGAACGCCCGCTTCCGCAACAACGCGACCAGCACCTCGAGTTCATCGGCGATGTGGACCAGACCCTCGCCGTTCGTCGTGATCTCGGTCGACGGGAACGACAGCACCGTCCCGGGTCCCTCCTCGTCGACGAAGTCCTGGCCGTAGACCACGTACTCGCCCATGAGCGACACGAGATCCCGGTCGGGGGCGTCGTGCCGGGTCGGGTTGAGGATCGTGCCGTCGGGCAGCAGGTCGTGGCCGGTGCACGCGTCGGGCTCGTAGACGGTGCAGGGGAACACCGAGGTCAACAAGCCGACGGCGACGCCGTTCTCGACGTTCATGATCTTGTAGAGCCCCAGGAACGTGACGATGTTCGCCCGTTCGTCGAGCCACAGCTTCCGGACATCGTCGGGCACGGGCCGGGTGGGGTCGCTGTCGCAGTCCCGCGTGCCGTCGGGGTACTCGAAGTAGGCGACGTAGCGGGTCTTCTCGGTGACCTTCCACGTGTCGTCGATCGGGAACTCGACGATCGGGTGCACGCCTTCCGGCATGACGGCGGTCTGGGGTACGGTCGTGTTGGACATGATGCGTTCCTCTTCCTGGCGGTTGGGGTGGGTGTCTTCGGGTCGGAGAGCCAGTAGTGATGGCGCTCCGACCCTTTCCCGTTGAGGGTGAGTATCTGGGTGGGTGGGCGGCGTTGTGGCCTCAGATCGGCTCACAGCGGCTCGCCCTTCGCGGGTTGCTCCTCCCGGCTGCGCATCCGCTCGAGGGTCTCGGTGAGATCTCGGACGAGCGCCGGGAGGAGCCGGAGTAACAAGGCGGCGGTGATGGTCTTGTTCCGGGTCAGCGCGACCGCCGAGACGGCCGTCGTCGTGCCCTCGATGAGGAGCTGAACGCGCATTTCGCCGAGCTTCGCGCCGGCCACTACGACGCCCTCGCGGTACTCGTGCGCTCGGAGGCGTCCAGCCACGCCTGTACGTCGGCCGGTCGGTACAGCACGGTCTTCGGGGTGGGCTTCAGGAACGTCGGTCCTCGTCCGGTGTACCGGAGCTGGCTGAGGGCGGCGACGCTGATCTGCGTCCACTCGCTCACCTGCTCGGGAGTCAGAAGACGCCTCTGCTCGGCGGAGACGTCAGGGTGGGTGATGGTCATGTGAACCTCTCTCGATCGTCGCTACACAATTTCACTGCCGTTGTGTCGTGAGTGACGGTACACGAAATCGGCCGTAGTGTGTAGCGCGTGCCTGCAGAGAACGAAATTCCCACAATCGGACGAACCGTCGCCAGGTACCGGAAGCTCGCGAAGCTCTCAGGTGAAGCCCTGGCTATCGCGGCTGGCGAGGGTCTGACGCGCTCGATCGTCGCCAACCTCGAGAACGGCCGGAAGCGCGACCTGACGGTCATGCAGTGGATCGCGATCGCGCGCGTCCTTGACGTTCCTCCGAGCGCGCTTCTCGTCGACTACGAGACTCCGAACGCCGCGCCAGACTTCGCCCTTCCTGCTCGGCGCGCGATGGTCTGGGATTCGCGCACGGGTATCGGCGCGGAACGAGACCAGCCCGTCGTGATGGCTGCCGCCCTAACTTGGCTGCATGGAGAGTCGCGAGGAGATGAGCGCGACCGGCCCGCGAGTGCTGCTTCCTACGGTCTGCTCCAGACGATCAACAGTTGGCGCCGCGCGCAGGCGCGCCTTGTCCGGACGGTTCTCGACATCCGGTCCGAACGCGAGAGTGGCGCGGAGGACGACGAACTCGCGGAGCTCTCTGAAATCTGTTCAGGCGAGGCGGATGGAGTGGCTGACTGGCTCCGCATCATGGAGCGGTACGGCGCCGACATCAGCGGGGAGATGAAGGCGCTCGGTCGCACGATGAGGCGCGCCGGAATCCCCTGGTCTGAACCGAACTGGGCGGAGCTCGAGCTGGACGTCTGATGGGCAGTGTCACCCCCTACGAGACCGCCGCGGGCAAGCGGTACCGGGTCCGCTACCGGAAGCCAGACCGGTCGCAGACCGACAAGCGCGGGTTCCGCACCAAGCGCGAGGCTGAGCTGTTCCTCGCATCCGTCGAGCTCGACAAGGTCCGCGGCGTCTACCTCGACCCGTCGAAGTCGCGCGTGACCGTCGCGGACTGGTTGGCGTCCTGGCTGGTCACCCGCACCGACCTCCGGGCGACGTCGCGGGAACGCGCCGAGGGCATCGTGCAAGGCCACATCGTGCCGGCGCTCGGCCGGTACCCGCTCGGAGAGCTCACTCACGGCACAGTCCAGGCGTGGGCGAGCCAGCTGCTCGCGACTCAGTCCCCCTCGAGCGTCCGGAAGATCGTGAACGTGCTCTCCGGGGCGCTGACGGCCGCACAGCGCGACGGGCGGATCCCGGCGAACCCCGCGCACGGGCTGAAGCTCCCGAAGGTCGTCGCCGCCGCGAAGGTCTACCTCTCGCACGACGAGGTCGCCCATCTCGCGGCCGCCGTCGACGCGATCGGCCGCGGCGCCGAGAGCGGCGCCCGGAACGGCTACGGGCTCCTCGTGCGCGTCCTCGCGTACTGCGGACTCCGCTGGGGCGAGCTGTCCGGCCTGCGCGTGCGCGACGTCGACCTGCGCCGCGGGCGGCTCGAGGTGTCGCACACCGTCGTCGAGGTCGGGGGAGTGCAGCACGAGTCGACCCCGAAGGACTACGAAGCGCGCTCAATCCCCGTGCCCGCGTCGATCGTTACGGAGCTGCGCGCGCACGTCGCCGGCCGCGCACCGGATGATCCGGTGTTCCCCGGAAGTCGCGGGAACGGGTGGCTGAGGGGCCGCGTGTTCCGCCGCGGGTGGCTCGACACAGCCGCGGATTCGATCGGCCGGCCAGGGCTCACACCTCACGAGCTGAGACACACCGCGGCGTCCCTCGCGATCAGCGCCGGCGCCAACGTGAAGGCCGTGCAGCGCATGCTCGGGCACGCCTCCGCGGCGGTCACCCTCGACGTCTACGCGGACCTGTTCGAGGACGACCTGGACGCCGTCTCAGCCGCCCTCGATCAGGCCATTCAGCAGGCGGTTGTGGGCAGAACGTGGGCAGAACTGGCGAACGAAGAAGGCCCGGAACCCGCTACTTCCGCGTGATTCCGGGCCTTTCGAGGTGGTGCCCCCAGTAGGATTCGAACCTACGCCCCTGCCTCCGGAGGGCAGTGCTCTATCCCCTGAGCTATGGGGGCCAGGAGTGCCTGACCACATTAGCACCCGGGCGGGGCGGGCCCCGACGCCGGGAGCGGTCCTCCCGCATGCCACGATGGAGCCATGCTGCGCACCGTCTCCGCCTCGCTGGATCTGCGTCTCAACGGCCCGACCGACCTGATCTTCCTGGTGGCGGCGACGCCCACGGGCGACTCGTTCGAGGACTCCTTCACCGTCCGGCTCGACGGGCAGGACGTGCCGGTGCGGGAGTTCCCGGCGCGGCACGGCGCCCGCGTGCACCGCGTCGCGGGGAACGAGGGCGACCTGCGGGTCGAGTACCGGGCGCGGGTCGCCGGGCACGGCGCTCCGGACGAGCCGAGCGAGCTCGAGCTCGTCGAGTACCTGCGGCCGAGCCGGTACGCCGAGGCGGACGTGCTCGGCGGGATAGCCCGGCGCGAATTCGGGCGGGCCCGGGGCTTCGAGGCGCTGACGGCCGTCGAGGAATGGGTGCACGGCCACCTGTCGTACGTCTACGGGTCGACGGTCGGCACCGGGGGAGCGGCGCAGGTCATCGAGAGCGGCCAGGGCGTGTGCCGGGACTTCGCGCACACGGTCGCCGGGCTGCTCCGCGCCCTCGACATCCCCGCCCGGGTGACGGCGGTCTACGCGCCGGGCCTCGAGCCGCGGGACTTCCACGCGGTCACGGAGGCCTGGGTGGGCGGCGCCTGGCACGTCGTGGACGCGACCCGGCTGGCTCCGCGCGGGTCGATGCTGCGCATCTCGTCCGGCCGGGACACGGCGGACACCGCGTTCCTCAGCAGCTACCTGACGGACCTGTGCCTGACCGGGATGAGCGTGGAGGCCGACTGCGACGCGGCGCTCGTCGACGACCACGTCTCGCCGGTGCGCCTGGGCTGACGCCGGGGCTCAGCCGGCGAGGACGCCGATCGCCGACCGCACGAGCGGCTCGGGGTCGCCCGGCTCGACGAAGGAGGCGCTGGACGCCTCGATCCAGTACTCGCCGACGAAGGCGTCCGCGACGCCCCGCCCCTCGGCCACCTGGTAGTAGCCCTCGATCTCCGGCGGCTTGCCGTAGGTGGGGACGGCCTTGCTGGTGGTGAAGAACTCGTTCTTGAGCGCCTCGATCACCGCGGGGTCGAGGTGGGCCACGGCCAGCTGCAGCTCGGCGCCCGAATCGTCGGACCATCCGCAGACCAGGCCGTCGTACTGGGCGATCTCCTCGGAGACGGCGGTGGTCCCGATGCCGTCGTCCGGGGAGAATCCGCCCCACAGGCCCGCGAGCGCCGAGGCCGGGACCAGCTGCTCGCAGGCGAGGGGGATCGGCGTGCCGCTGACGGCGCCGCTCGCGCTGGGCTCCGGGTCGGCCGCGGGGGAGCAGCCGGAGAGGGCCGCCGCGGCGAGGGCGACGAGGAGGAGGGCGGCGGGACGGCGCATGCGTCGCACCCTAGCAACGCCGCCCTGCCGAGCGGCCCCGCGGTGCAGGAGGGACGGGGGGCGCGGGCGCGGCGGCCGGTAGAATCGCTCCCCGTGACTCCCGAACAGCTCGCCGCCTCCCTGCACGCCCTCGTCCTCGACGCCGTGCAGCGACGGGGGAGCGATGCGGGCGTCGAGCTCTCGGACGTCGTGCTGGAGCGCCCGAAGAACCGCGACCACGGCGACTGGGCCTCGAACATCGCGATGAAGCTCGCGAAGCGGGTCGGCGCGAACCCGCGCGAGCTCGCCGCCGAGCTGGCCGAGGGGCTGGGCGCGGTCGAGGGCGTCGCCACGGTCGAGGTCGCCGGTCCCGGCTTCCTCAACGTCCGGCTCGAGGCCGCGGCCGCGGGTGCCCTGGCCGGCGCGATCGTCGAGGCGGGCGAGGCCTACGGCACCGGGTCCGCCTACGCCGGCGTCCGGATGAACCTCGAGTTCGTCTCCGCCAACCCCACCGGCCCCATCCACATCGGCGGGACGCGCTGGGCGGCGGTCGGCGACAGCCTGGCCCGGATGCTCCTCTCGCAGGGCGCCGAGGTGACCCGCGAGTACTACTTCAACGACCACGGCGCGCAGATCGACCGCTTCACGCGGAGCCTCCTCGCCGCCCACCGCGGCGAGCCGACCCCGGAGGACGGCTACGGCGGCGCCTACATCGGCGACATCGCCGAGCGCGTCGCGGCCGCCTACCCGGGCGACCTCGCCGTCCTGCCCGAGGAGGAGCTCGCCGAGACCTTCCGCTCGATCGGCGTCGAGCTGATGTTCGGCGAGATCAAGCAGAGCCTGCACGAGTTCGGCGTCGACTTCGACGTGTACTTCCACGAGAACTCCCTGCACGAGTCGCGCGCCGTCGACCGCGCGATCGAGCGCCTCCGCGAGCTCGGGCACATCTTCGAGGCGGACGGCGCCACCTGGCTGCGGACCACCTCGTTCGGCGACGACCGCGACCGCGTCATCATCAAGAGCGACGGGGAGGCGGCCTACATCGCGGGCGACCTCGCCTACTACCTCGACAAGCGCGAGCGCGGCTTCGATCGGGCGATCATCATGCTCGGCGCCGACCACCACGGCTACATCGGCCGGATGATGGCGATGTGCGCGGCGTTCGGCGACACCCCGGGCGTGAACCTCGAGATCCTGATCGGCCAGCTGGTCAACCTGCTCCGCGACGGCGAGGCGGTCCGGATGTCCAAGCGGGCGGGGACCGTCGTCACGATGGAGGACCTCACGGAGGCCGTCGGCGTGGACGCCGCGCGCTATTCGCTGGTGCGCTCCTCGGCCGACTCGACCCTCGACATCGACCTCGACCTGCTGACCAAGCGGAGCAACGACAACCCCGTCTACTACGTGCAGTACGCCCACGCGCGCACCCGCCAGGTCGCGGCGAAGGCCGCGGCGTCGGGCGTCCCCGTCGAGCCGTTCGCGCCCGAGACGCTGGTGCATCCGACCGAGTCGGCGCTGCTCGGCGGCCTGCAGGAGTTCCCGCGCATCGTGGCGCACGCCGCGGAGCTGCGCGAGCCGCACCGCGTCGCGCGGTACCTCGAGGAGGTCGCCGGCCTCTACCACCGCTGGTACGACAACTGCCGGGTCGTGCCGCAGGGCGAGGACCCGGTCGAGGCCGTGCACTCGACCCGGCTGCGCCTGAACGAGGCGACCGGGCAGGTGCTCCGCAACGGGCTCTCCCTGCTGGGCGTCACGGCCCCGGACCGGATGTGAGCGCGTCGGGGGCTGCGCCGCGGCGCCGGCGCGGGGGACGCGCGGCCGTGGTGGTCGTCGTGGTGCTGGTGCTGCTCGTGGTCGCGGCGGTGGTGGGCGACTCGCTCGCCCGCCGCGCCGTCGCGGACCGCGCCGCCGCGAGCCTCCGCGAGGCGCTCGCACTGCCCGCGGACCGGGCGGTGGACGTCGACGTCGCCGGCTGGGCCGTGCTCCCGCAGCTCGTCTCGGGGCGGCTGGACCGGCTCGACCTGCGCAGCTCGGACGTGACGTTCGGCGAGCTCGACGGCGACGTCGCTGCGACCCTGATCGGGGTGCCGGTGAGCGGCGTCGGAGCGGTCGAGTCCGGCAGCACCACGGTCGCGATCGACGCGGCCTCGGTCTCGCGGCTCGTCACCGAGCGCAGCACCGTTCCCGTCGACGAGGTGACCCTGGACGCTCCGCTCGTGCGCGTGACCGCCTCCGTCGAGGTGCTGGGCCTCCGGCTCGGCGCGGGCGTGGGGATGGAGCTCGCGGCCGTGGACGGCG
This sequence comes from Rathayibacter sp. AY1F9, assembly GCF_002932155.1. Taxonomy (NCBI): domain Bacteria; kingdom Bacillati; phylum Actinomycetota; class Actinomycetes; order Micrococcales; family Microbacteriaceae; genus Rathayibacter; species Rathayibacter sp. AY1F9. Next base: position 9,587 of record NZ_PSVA01000004.1, read on the forward strand.
CCATCCGGCTGACCCCGGCCGAGGTCTCCGCCGCCGGTGCGACCTTCTCGGCGACCGACTTCCGCGACCGCTTCGGCGCCGTCTCCGGCGACCTGCTCGCTCCGTCCTCCGTGTGCATCGCGGACTCGGTGCCGCGCGGACTGACGCTGACCGGAGTCGAGGTCGCCGACGAGTCGCTGAACGCGAGCTTCGCGCTCTCTCCGACGTTCCTCAGCGACCCCGCGGAGCAGGAACCGGGCACGTGCGCCTGAGCCCGCGCGGCGCCGCCGCCCCGGACCGGTAGGATCGGAGCCCTGTGCCGGCGTCTTCCGCGGGCCGAACACTGACATCGCTGGCTTCAGGGGTCAATCCGGACCCGCTCGCCCCGCAGTGACGCTCCCACTCTCTCCTGTGAGGTCTCACCCGTGGACACCGTCGACGCCCGCGCCCCCCGGCATCCGCTCGCGCCTGAGTGGCTGCACACGCCCGCCGACCCGAACGCCCTGGCCGACGGCGTGTGGCCGGACAGCGCCGAGCGCGGCGAGGACGGCGGGATCCGGATCGCCGGAGTGCCCGTCGCCGAGCTGGTGCGCGAGCACGGCACTCCTCTCTACGTGGTGGACGAGGCCGACGCCCGCCGCAGGGCCGTCGAGATGCGTGAGGTCTTCGCCCGCGAGCTCGGCCGGATCGGCACCGGCGTCACGGTCTACTACGCGGGCAAGGCGTTCCTCTCGACCGAGGTCGCCCGCTGGATGCGCGACGAGGGCCTGAACCTCGACCTCTCCAGCGGCGGCGAGATGGCAGTGGCCCTCGCCGCCGGGATCGAGCCCGAGCGCTTCGGCCTCCACGGCAACAACAAGTCGCTCCGCGAGATCGACAGGGCCGTCGAGGTGGGCGCGGGCACGATCGTGCTCGACAGCCTCGTCGAGATCGAGCGCGTCGCAGCCGCGGCCGAGCGGCACGGCCGCGTGCAGGCGGTGCGCCTCCGGGTCAACAGCGGAGTGCACGCGCACACCCACGAGTTCCTCGCCACGGCGCACGAGGACCAGAAGTTCGGCCTCGCACTCGCCGACTGCCCGGCCGCGGTCGCCCGCATCCGCTCCTTCTCCTCCCTGCGGTTCCTCGGGCTGCACTGCCACATCGGATCCCAGATCTTCGGCTCCGCCGGGTTCGCGGAGTCGGCGTCGCGCCTGCTCGACGTCCACGCGGCACTGCTCGCGGACGGGCCCGTGCCGGAGCTCAACCTCGGCGGCGGCTTCGGCATCGCGTACACCAGTGCCGACGACCCGACCCCGATCGCCGAGATCGCGGCCGCCGTCGCCGACGCGGTCGCCGAGCAGTGCTCCGCCCGCGGCGTCCCGGTGCCGCACATCGCGATCGAGCCCGGCCGCTCGCTGATCGGGCCCGCCGGCGTCACCCTCTACGAGGTGGGCACCGTGAAGGATGTGACGGTCGGCTCCGAGGGCTCGACCGCGGTCCGCCGCTACGTCAGCGTCGACGGCGGCATGAGCGACAACGCCCGTCCGGCGCTCTACGGCGCCGACTACACGGCGCGGATCGCCGACCGCTCCTCCTCGGCCGAGCCCGCCCTCGTGCGGGTGGCCGGGAAGCACTGCGAGTCGGGCGACATCGTCGTCCACGACGACTTCCTGCCCGCGGACGTGCGGCCGGGCGACCTGCTCGCCGTCGCCGCGACCGGCGCCTACTGCTGGTCGCTCGCCAGCAACTACAACTACCTCGGGCGCCCCCCGGTGATCGCCGTCCGCGACGGGCGCTCGCGCGTCCTCGTGCGCGGCGAGACCGAGGAGGACCTCCTCCGCCGCGACGCCGGCATCGAACGAAAGGCCACCTCCCGATGATCGAGTACCGCAGCCTCCGCGTCGCCCTGCTGGGCGCCGGGTCCGTCGGTGCCCAGGTGGCGCGCCTCCTGCTCGACCACGGCGACGAGCTCGCCCAGCGCGTGGGGGCGCCGCTGGAGCTCGTGGGCGTGGCCGTCAGGGACGTGGACGCGCCCCGCACCGCCGACATCCCGAAGCACCTGCTCACCACCGACGCCGAGTCGCTGATCCTGGGCGCCGACATCGTGGTCGAGCTGATCGGCGGGCTCGAGCCCGCCCGCAGCCACATCCTCACGGCGATCTCGTCGGGCGCGGACGTGATCACGGCCAACAAGGCGCTGCTCGCCGCCCACGGCAACGAGCTCTTCGAGGCCGCCGACCAGGTGGGCGCCCAGCTCAACTACGAGGCGGCCGTCGCCGGCGCGATCCCGATCATCCGGCCGCTGCGCGACAGCCTCGCCGGCGACCGGGTCCACCGCATCCTCGGCATCGTCAACGGCACGACCAACTACATCCTCGACCGGATGGACACCGAGCACGCGAGCCTCGAGGACGCGCTCGCCCGCGCGACCGAGCTCGGCTACGCCGAGTCCGACCCGACCGCCGACATCGAGGGCTACGACGCGGCGCAGAAGGCGGCGATCCTCGCCCGCCTCGCTTTCCACACCGACGTCCCGGTCACCCTGGTGCACCGCGAGGGCATCACCGGCATCACGAAGGCGCAGGTCGACCAGGCCCGCGACTCCGGCTACGTGATCAAGCTGCTCGCGATCTGCGAGCGGCTGACCGACGCCAAGACCGGCGTGGAGGGCGTGTCCGCGCGGGTCTACCCCGCGCTCGTGCACCGCTCCCACCCGCTCGCGGCCGTGCACGGGGCCAACAACGCGGTCTTCGTCGAGGCGGAGGCGGCCGGCGACCTGATGTTCTACGGCGCCGGCGCCGGCGGGATCGAGACGGCCTCCGCCGTCCTCGGCGACGTCGTGTCGGCCGCCCGCCGCCACGTCGTCGGCGGCCCCGGCCTGGTGACCAGCGCGAGCTCCGGGCTCGCGGTCCTCCCGATCGGCCACGTCACCACCCGGTACCAGGTCACCCTCGAGGTGCTCGACCGCCCCGGCGTGCTCGCGCAGATCGCGGGCGTCTTCGCCGATCACGGCGTCTCGGTCGAGACCCTGGTGCAGACCCCGCCCGGCGCCGACCCGCTGGAGGAGCAGGGCGGTGCGGAGCGGCGCGAGCCGACCGCTACCCTGGTCATCGGCACGCACGCCGCGGCGGAATCCGATCTGGCGGCCACCGTCACCGCCCTCCATTCCCATGGTTTCGTCGGCGCCGTGACGTCCGTTCTACGAGTTGAAGGAGCCTGAGATGGCCAAGCAGTGGCGCGGAGTCCTGCACGAGTACGCGGACCGCCTCGATGTCACCGAGGCGACCCCGGTCATCACTCTCGGCGAGGGCGGCACGCCGCTCATCCCCGCGGCGGCCCTCTCGGCGCGCACGGGCGCGAAGGTGTGGGTCAAGTACGAGGGCATGAACCCGACCGGCTCCTTCAAGGACCGCGGCATGACCATGGCGATCTCGAAGGCCGTCGAGCACGGCGCGAAGGCCGTCATCTGCGCCTCGACCGGCAACACCTCCGCGTCGGCCGCCGCCTACGCGACGCACGCCGGAATCACCGCGGCCGTCCTGGTGCCGGAGGGCAAGATCGCCCTGGGCAAGCTCAGCCAGGCGATCGCGCACAACGCGCAGCTGCTGCAGGTGCAGGGCAACTTCGACGACTGCCTCGACATCGCCCGCGACCTCGCGAAGAACTACCCGGTCCACCTGGTCAACTCGGTGAACCCGGACCGCATCGCCGGCCAGAAGACCGCGGCCTTCGAGGTCGTCGAGGTGCTGGGCGACGCGCCGGACTTCCACATCGTCCCGGTCGGCAACGCGGGCAACTACACCGCCTACTTCCGCGGCTACTCGGAGGAGCTGGAGCGCGGCGAGTCGACCCGCCTCCCGCGCATGTTCGGCTTCCAGGCCGAGGGCTCCGCTCCGATCGTGCACGGCGCCCCGGTCCGCCACCCCGAGACGATCGCCAGCGCGATCCGGATCGGCAACCCGGCCTCGTGGGAGCTCGCCCTGAACGCGCGCACCGTCAGCGACGGCTACTTCGGCGCGATCAGCGACGAGAAGATCCTCGAGGCGTACCGCATCCTCGCGGGCGAGGTCGGCGTCTTCGTCGAGCCGGCGTCGGCGATCAGCGTCGCGGGGCTCCTCGAGCGCGCCGAGGCCGGAGCGATCCCGAGGGACGCGACCGTCGTCCTGACGGTCACCGGCCACGGGCTCAAGGACCCGCAGTGGGCGCTCCGCACGGCCGACGGCGCGGACATCACGCCGACCGTCGTCCCGGTCGACACCGCCGCGATCGCGGATGTGCTGGGGCTGGCCGGCGCATGACCTCGGCGGTTCCCGTCGGCCGCACCGTCCACGTCAAGGTCCCCGCCACCTCGGCGAACCTGGGCCCCGGCTTCGACACGCTCGGCCTGGCGCTCTCGTTCTACGACGAGCTCGACGTGACGGCCGTCGCGGCCACGGGTGCGCGGGTCACCGTGCACGGGGTCGGCGAGGGAGAGGTGGCGACCGACGAGACGAACCTCGTCGTGCAGGCCATCGCGTACACGTTCGCCGACCAGCGGCAGGAGATGCCCGGCATCGAGGTGATCGCGCGCAACATCATCCCGCACGGCCGCGGGATGGGCTCGTCCGGCGCCGCGATCGTCTCCGGCATCATGGCCGCGAAGGGCCTGCTCGAGGGCGTCGTCGAGCTCGACTCGGACGACCTCCTCCGCATCGCCACCGAGATGGAGGGGCACCCCGACAACGTGGCGCCCGCGCTGTTCGGCGGCCTCACCATCGCATGGGTCGAGCCGCACGCCTCCGGCGCCGACGACTCGCCGCTGCGCCCGCGCTCCAAGAAGCTCATGGTCCACCGCGGCGTGTCCCCGGTCGTCTTCGTGCCCGAGCACACCATGTCGACGCGGCTGGCACGCTCGCTGCAGCCGCAGAGCGTGCCGCACGAGGACGCGGTGTTCAACGTCTCGCGCTCCTCGCTCCTGATCGCCGCTCTCATCCAGAGCCCGGAGCTGCTGTTCGCGGCGACCGAGGACAAGCTGCACCAGAACTACCGCGCGGCCGCCATGCCCGAGACCTCAGCGCTGATCGCGCTGCTGCGCTCGCACGGCTACGCGGCCGTCGTCTCGGGTGCCGGACCGAGCGTCCTGGTGCTCTGCAGCGACCCCGCACAGCGCCTCGCCGCCGCGGATCTGGTGGAGCGGGAGGCCCCCACGCCGTGGCGCGCGCACATGCTGGCCGTCGACTTCAAGGGTGCTACAGTGGGTACCGCATCCCGAGGAACCGCGTAACGAGCGGAATCTGTCCGACGGATCGTCCCGACAACCACGGCCATCACATCGTGTGAAGGGCGCCCCTGCTCCTCTTGCAGACCGGCGCCTGGTCTCCGGGCCCTCTCCTCGCTCTCTGCGGCAGTCGGTCCCGGCGGCCGAGAGCATCGCGTGGATCAGAACACGCGATGGCACCGCACGGTCGATGAGCTCTCCCGGTGAGCACTCGTTCCCGGGGGGAAGGAACCCTCTCCAGTGACAGACGTCAACACCCACGGCTCGACCGTGGACCTCACCGCCGACCTCTCCGGTCTGCGCGTCGCCGAGCTCCAGGCTCTCGCGACGCGGCTCGGCCTCGGCGGCGCCTCCAAGCTCCGCAAGGGCGAGCTGGTCCAGGCCATCTCGGACCTGCGCGCCGCCTCCGCCGAGGACGCGCCCGCCGCGATCGCCGACGCGGTCGGTCCGGACGACGCAGCGGTCGCCCCGGACGTCGACGCAACCGGCGTCGAGGCCGAGCCGGCCGATGTGGCCGAGCAGTCCGCTCCGCAGCCCGAGGCGCCGGCGGAGCTGCCGACGCCCGTCGAGAGCACCGAGGCCGACACGGCCGACGTCCTCGAGCAGGCCGCGCCCACCGTCGACGAGCCCTCCGCGACGGCCGCCGAGTCGGCCCCCGTCGAGCTCGAGCTCCCCGCGGCGGCCGAGCCGGTCGCCGAGCCCGCCGAGCGCGCGCCCCGCCGACGCAGCTCGCGCCGCGCCTCCAGCGGCACCGTCGCCGCCGGCGAGCACCTCAACATCCCCGGCGGGACCGGCGTCGAGTCGCTGATCCCCGACCTCCCCGTCATCGAGCAGGACCGCGACGCCGACCAGGCTGCGAAGCCCGTCATCGACATCGAGCTGCCCAACGGGCCGGAGTCGGACGACTCCTCCCGCGAGGGCGGCCAGCGCGAGCGCCGCGGACGCCGCCGCAGCCGCGGGGGCGCCTCCGAGCAGAGCGAGCAGGCCGAGCAGGCGCCCGCCGAGAACGACGCCGACTCCTCCGACTCCGGCGACCAGCAGGAGCAGCAGGGCGGCGACCAGCAGCAGAACGGCGACCAGCAGGGCACCGGCCGCGGTCGCAACCGCCGCAACCGGAACCGCAACCGCGGGGACGACCGCCAGAACGACGCTCAGCAGAGCCCCGCCTCGCAGTCCCAGCCGCAGAACGGTCAGGGCGCGCGCGCCGCGCAGTCCGAGGGCCAGCAGGCTCCTCAGCAGAACGGCTCCGGACAGCCCCAGAACGGCCAGCAGGCCGAGGGCGAGGACGGCCGCCGCAGCCGCTACCGCGACCGCAAGCGCCGCGGCGGAGCGATCGGCGACGACTTCGAGCCCGAGATCGGCGAGGACGACGTCCTCATCCCGGTCGCCGGCATCCTCGACGTCCTCGACAACTACGCCTTCGTGCGCACCACCGGGTACCTGCCCGGCGTCAGCGACGTCTACGTCTCCCTCGGCCAGGTCAAGAAGTACAACCTGCGCAAGGGCGACGCGGTCGTCGGCGCCATCCGCCAGCCCCGCGAGGGCGAGGGCGGCGGCCGCCAGAAGTACAACGCGATCGTCCGCGTCGACTCGATCAACGGCCAGACCGTCGAGGAGGCCGCTGCGCGCGTCGAGTTCCAGAAGCTCACGCCGCTCTACCCGACCGAGCGCCTGCGCCTCGAGACGGAGCCCGGCAAGCTGACCCAGCGGATCATCGACCTGGTCGCCCCGATCGGCAAGGGACAGCGCGGCCTGATCGTCGCGCCGCCCAAGGCCGGCAAGACCATCGTCCTGCAGCAGATCGCCAACGCGATCGTGCAGAACAACCCCGAGGTCCACCTGATGGTCGTCCTGGTCGACGAGCGTCCGGAGGAGGTCACCGACATGCAGCGCACCGTGCGCGGCGAGGTCGTCGCCTCCACCTTCGACCGCCCGGCCGAGGACCACACGACCGTCGCCGAGCTCGCGATCGAGCGCGCGAAGCGCCTGGTCGAGCTGGGCCACGACGTGGTCGTGCTGCTCGACTCCATAACCCGTCTCGGCCGCGCCTACAACGTGACCGCTCCTCCCTCGGGCCGCGTGCTCTCGGGCGGCGTGGACGCCTCGGCGCTGTACCCGCCGAAGAAGTTCTTCGGAGCGGCGCGCAACATCGAGAACGGCGGCTCGCTCACCATCCTCGCGACGGCGCTCATCGAGACCGGCTCGAAGATGGACGAGGTGATCTTCGAGGAGTTCAAGGGCACCGGCAACATGGAGCTCCGCCTCTCCCGTCACCTCGCCGACAAGCGGATCTTCCCCGCCGTCGACGTGAACGCCTCCGGCACGCGCCGCGAGGAGATGCTGCTCAGCGCCGACGAGGTCAAGATCACCTGGAAGCTGCGCCGCGCCCTCGCCGGGCTCGACCAGCAGCAGGCGCTCGAGATCATCCTGTCGCGCCTGAAGGAGACCTCGTCCAACGTCGAGTTCCTCATGCAGGTCTCGAAGTCGGCCGTCGGCCCGGCCACCGCCGGCCACGGCAACGGCCACCACTAGCGCCCCGACGTCCGCGGTCGCCCCTGTCACCGGGGGCGGCCGCGGACGTTTTCGCGTCCCCGGGCGATGAGCCCGACCCCGACCACCTCCGGAAGCCAGGACCCCATGTTCGAATCCGTCAGCGTCCTCCTCGCCGAGCACGAGGACCTGCAGACGCAGCTCTCCGACCCGGCACTCCACGCCGATGCCGCCCGCGCCAAGAAGGTCAACCGGCGCTACGCGGAGCTGAGCCAGATCAAGGCGGCCCACTCCGCCTGGATCCAGGCCGGCGAGGACCTCGAGGCCGCGCGCGAGCTCGCCCGCGAGGACGAGGCCTTCGCGGAGGAGGTCCCCGAGTTGGAGGAGTCGCTGCGGGTGGCGCAGGAGAAGCTGCGGCGCCTGCTCATCCCGCGCGACCCCGACGACGGCCGCGACGTCATCATGGAGATCAAGGGCGGCGAGGGCGGAGCCGAGAGCGCGCTGTTCGCGGCCGACCTCCTCCGGATGTACCTCCACTACGCCGAGGCGAAGGGCTGGAAGACGGAGATCCTCGACCGCGACGAGTCCGACCTCGGCGGCTACAAGAACGTGCAGGTCGCGATCAAGAGCAACGCCACCGATCCCTCGCAGGGCGTGTGGGCGCACCTCAAGTACGAGGGCGGCGTGCACCGGGTGCAGCGCGTCCCCGTGACCGAGTCGCAGGGGCGGATCCACACCTCGACCACGGGCGTGCTCGTGTTCCCCGAGGTGGACGCGCCCGAGGAGGTCGCGATCAATCAGAACGACCTGAAGATCGACGTCTACCGCTCCTCCGGTCCCGGCGGGCAGTCCGTCAACACGACCGACTCCGCCGTGCGGATCACCCACCTCCCGACCGGCATCGTCGTGTCGATGCAGAACGAGAAGAGCCAGCTGCAGAACCGCGAGGCGGGCATGCGCGTGCTCCGCGCTCGCATCCTGGCCCGCCAGCAGGAGGAGATCGCCGCGGCGGCCTCGGACGCGCGCAAGACGCAGATCCGCACGATGGACCGCTCCGAGCGCATCCGGACCTACAACTTCCCCGAGAACCGCATCGCCGACCACCGCACCGGCTACAAGGCGTACAACCTCGACGGCGTGATGAACGGCGCGCTCGACCCGGTGGTGGAGAGCGCCATCCAGGCCGACGAGGAGGCCCGCCTGGCCGACATCGGCTCCGAGGAGGCGTGACCCTCGTGACCACCGGTGTCGACGCGCGCACCCTCCTCGCGGACGCGGTCGCCCGCCTCGCCGCCGCCCGCGTCCCCACGCCGGACGTCGACGCGGAGCTGCTTCTCGGGCACCTGCTCGGGCTCGGCCGCGGCCGGCTGCAGGCGCGCCTCATCACGGGGTTGAGCGTCGACGAGGAGCACGCCGCGGCGTTCGCGAGCGCGATCGAGCGCCGGTCGGCTCGCGAGCCCCTGCAGCACATCACCGGGATCGCACCGTTCCGCTCGCTCGAGCTCGCGGTCGGACCCGGCGTGTTCGTCCCGCGCCCGGAGACCGAGGGCGTCGCGCAGATCGCGATCGACGCGCTCCGCGCGGTCGTCGACCCGGAGCCGATCGCCGTCGACCTCGGCACGGGCAGCGGAGCCCTGGCGCTCGCGCTCGCGCACGAGGTGCCGCACGCGCGCGTGATCGGGGTGGAGAACGCTCCCGAGGCGTTCATCTGGGCCCGTGGCAACCGCGAGCGGCTCGGGCTCGAGAACGCCCGCATCGTCTTCGACGACCTCGCCCGGGCGCTTCCCGAGCTGGACGGCACCGTCTCCGTCGTCGTCTCCAACCCGCCCTACATCCCGGCCGCCGCCGTCCCGCGCGACCCGGAGGTGCGCCTGTTCGACCCGCCCTCGGCGCTCTACGGCGGCGAGGACGGCCTGGACGTCGTCCGCTCGCTCTCGGCGACCGCCCTCCGCCTGCTCCGCTCCGGGGGAGTGCTGGTGATGGAGCACGGCGAGCTGCAGGGCGCCGAGATCCGCGCCCTGCTCACCGCCGACGGCTGGCGCGGAGCGACCACGCAGCGCGACCTCACCGGCCGCGACCGCGCGACGGTGGCGGTGCGCTGACGCGTCGCGGAGCTCTGCTAGCCTCAGCGGCGATCCGGTGGCCGCACCGGGCAGGCAGGCTCGGGAGGCTCGCATCGCCGCTGCACGCGATCGGCCGCGCCGTGGGCTCCGCCGCCCGCTGCTGATCGTCCTGGCCGTCGTGGTGGTCGCGGCCCTCGTCGTGGTCGCCGTGCGGCTCCTCGAGCGGAGCGACGGAACTGCTCCCGTGGCCTGCGCGCCGTCGTCCGCCTCCGCGTCGCCCGCGCCTGCCATCGGCTCGGTCGACGACTACCTGGGCGGCCGGTCCTACCTCCGCGGCGTGAACGTGTTCGACCTGCAGTCGCGCGTCGACGTCGGAGTCGACTGCACCGCCGGGAATCCGGCCGAGAGCTACGAGTTCCTGGCGGACCGCGGGCTCACCCTGGTCCGGCTCGCGGTGCCCTGGTCGCTCCTGCAGCCGCAGGCCGACGGGGAGAGCACCGACGACGCTCTGGCGAAGGGGCTCGATCCGGCGGCGGTCGCGCTGCTCCGGACCGAGATCGCCGCCATCGGCGCCGCCGGTATGCGGGCCGTGCTCGACCTGCACAACAACGGCACCTATCCGGCGAGCCAGGGCGATCTGCCCGAGGGGACCGTCTGGTTCGGATCCGGGCTCTCGGTATCCCAGGCGCAGCGGGTCTGGACCCTGCTCGCGGCGGAGTTCCAGGACGACGGACGCATCGCCGCCTACGACCTCTTCAACGAGGTGAAGCGGTCGCTGGTCCCCGTCGAGACCTACAAGGCCTACACGGAGGCCGTGGTGTCGGCCGTCCGGGGGACCGGCGATCGGCACACGATCTGGGTCGAGGGGATGCGGGAGGCGACGACGGGCACGGTCGCTGCGATCGCACCCGACGGGCCGTGGATCCAGGACCCGCTGGACCGGATCGTGTACTCGCAGCACTTCTACCCCGGCGGCACGGGCACGACCCTGCGCTCGGACAAGCAGGGCGGCACCGACGAGCAGGTCTTCGTGGCGGCGGTGACGACCTTCGGGCAGTGGTGCCGGCGGTACGGGGTGCACTGCTCGGTCGGGGAGGTCGGCTGGCCCAGCGATCAGAGCCTCTCTCTCACCGCGGGCGGCGCGGGCTCCTGGACGGACGTCGGCGAAGCCTTCTACACAGCACCGACTGGCTGTTCCCGCTGATCGAGAACGACGAGCCTCTGGTGGTGGTCGCCGTGGGCGGCACGCCGGAGTCCTCGGCCAAGGCGGCGGAGGCGGTCGCCGCCCGCACGTCCCGGATGACCTGGCTCGCGTACGACGGATTCGACCAGCAGTGGCACGGCATCGGCGAGGAGCGGCCGCTCGCCGAGTCGCTCGCCCGTGCCGATCTCGTCCTGGTCGGGATGGGCATGCCCCGCCAGGAGCGCTGGATCCTGGAGAACCGGGACCTCGCCCCGCGGGCGGCGTTCGCGAACGTGGGGGGCTGCCTCGACTACATCGCCGGCACGCAGGCGCTCGCCCCGCGGTGGATGGGCGCCCTGGGCGTGGAGTGGCTGTTCCGCCTGGCGCGCGACCCGCGCCGGCTCGCGGCCCGCTACCTCCTCGAGCCACTGCAGCTGCTCCGCATCGTCCTGTCCGGTCGGTCCCGCGCGAAGCGGACGCCCGGCCCGTGCGACTATCCGCGGCCCTCCGGCCGGGTGTCGACCGGAGTCGGTCCGCACTGATCCCCGCCGGCGGGCCGCCTCAGGCCTGAGCGGAGTACTTCTCCTCGGTGGCGGCCTTCGCGGGGCGCCACCAGTCCTCGTTGGCGCGGTACCAGTCGATGGTGGCGGCGAGTCCGGCGTCGAAGTCGGTATAGCGGGGGCGCCAGTCGAGTTCGGTGCGCAGGCGGGTGGAGTCGATGGCGTAGCGGAGGTCGTGTCCGGCGCGGTCGGTGACGTGGTCGAAGGCGTCCTCGGGTTGTCCGAAGGCGGTGAGGATGCGGGTGACGACGTCGAGGTTGCTCTTCTCGCCGTCGGCGCCGATGAGGTAGGTCTCGCCGATCTCGCCGCGGTCGATGATGGCCCAGACGCCGGTGTTGTGGTCGTCGACGTGGATCCAGTCTCGGACGTTGGCGCCGGTGCCGTAGAGCTTGGGGCGGATGCCGTCGATGGCGTTGGTGATCTGGCGGGGGATGAACTTCTCGACGTGCTGGTAGGGGCCGTAGTTGTTGGAGCAGTTGGAGATCGTGGCGCGCACGCCGAAGGAGCGCACCCAGGCGCGCACGAGGAGGTCGCTGGCGGCCTTGGTCGAGGAGTACGGGCTGGAGGGGTTGTACGGGGTGTGCTCGGTGAAGCGCGCGGGGTCCTCGAGCTCGAGGTCGCCGTACACCTCGTCCGTCGAGATGTGGTGGTACCGCACGTCGTGCGCGCGCACCGCCTGCAGGAGCGCGAAGGTGCCGATGACGTTCGTCGCGAGGAAGGGCGTCGGGTCGTGCAGGGAGTTGTCGTTGTGCGACTCCGCGGCGAAATGGACCACCAGATCCGCGTTGGCGACCAGCCGGTCCACCAGCTCGGCGTCGGCGACGTCGCCCTCGACCAGCCGCACTCGGTCGGCGACGGGGGCGAGGGAGTCGCGGCTGCCCGCGTAGGTGAGCTTGTCGAGCACTGTGATCCGCGCGTCGGGACGCTCGCGCAGGGTCAGGTGGACGAAGTTGCTGCCGATGAAGCCGGCACCGCCGGTGACGAGGATCCGCACGGGTTCTCCTGGAGGTCGGGAAGGTCGGGGGAGGCCGGGCTCAGCGGCCCGCGTTCACGCCTTCGAGGCTGAGCAGGCGGTGGAGGTAGGCGCCGTATCCGCTCTTGACCAGCGGTGCGGCGAGCTCGGCGAGGCGGGCGTCGTCGATCCAGGAGTTGCGCCAGGCGATCTCCTCGATGCAGCCGATCTTGAACCCCTGCCTCTGCTCGATCACGCGCACGAACTCCGTCGCCTCGATCATGGAATCGAAGGTCCCGGTGTCGAGCCAGGCCGTTCCCCGGTCGAGGACCTGGACGTTCAGCCGCCCCGCCTCGAGGTAGCGCTCGTTGATCGTCGAGATCTCGAGCTCGCCGCGGGCCGAGGGCGTGATCGTCTTCGCGATCGCCACGACGTCGTTGTCGTAGAAGTAGAGGCCGGGCACGGCGTAGTTGCTGCGCGGCTGCTCGGGCTTCTCCTCGATGGAGACGGCTCGGAAGTGCTCGTCGAACTCGACGACCCCGTAGGCGCGCGGGTCGGCGACCTGGTAGGCGAAGATGACGGCGCCCTCGATCGTGGTGTTCGCCGCGAGGGCGGTGCCCAGGGCGGTGCCGTGGAAGATGTTGTCGCCCAGGACCAGGGCGACCGACTCGTCGCCGATGAACTCCTCGCCGATCAGGAACGCCTGCGCGAGCCCGTCGGGGGAGGGCTGCACGGCGTACTCGATCCGCATGCCCAGGCTCGACCCGTCGCCCAGCAGGGCGCGGAACTGGTCGTTGTACTCGGGGGTCGTGATCACGAGGACCTCGTCGATCCCGGCCATCATCAGCGTCGACAGCGGGTAGTAGATCATCGGCTTGTCGTAGATCGGCATCAGCTGCTTCGAGATGCCCTTGGTGATCGGCCACAACCGCGACCCCGAACCACCCGCGAGGACGATGCCCCTCATCGGAGCAGCCCCGGGTGAGGAGCTGCGGCGGGGGTCCGCTGCACCGCCGAGGGGAGCGTGAAGATCTGCGGGGAGAGGGTCACGGAGCCGACTCTATCGGCGGCGCCGCGGTGCCTCCGCATGCCGGTGCGGCGGGCGCGGAACCCGTGGCGGGGACTGACGGTCGAGCGACCGCTGCCGACGCGATCCGACTCCGTGAGCGGCGCGCACGCCGCCCCCGCCTCCGTATCGCGCCTCCCACTCGGAGGCCGCCGGGCACGGGGATAACTTCTCCGACGTCCGCGGCTCCGCCTGCCGCGACGGAGAGAGGTACCGCCCTGTGCACGAGGTCATCGACCAGCGGGATTCCGCGCTCCTCCCGTCTCCCGGTCCCTGCCGCCGATCCCCCCTGACGGGGGGGAGTCCGCCCGTGCTGACCATCGGGATCGTCGCCCTCGACGCCTGGCACGCGGCTCCGCTCGAGCGCGCCTGGCGCCGCCAGGGGCACCGCGTGGTCGTGGTGACCGGTGACCCGGAGGGGTTCAGCGGGGCGGAGCTCCGCCCCAGCGTGCTCGCCCGCTTCCTCGAGCCCGCCCGCCGGAGGGGCGCCGGGTCCGTCGGGCTCGCCGTCGTCACGCGCCGGGCCCGCCGACTGCTCGCTCCGGAGCGGCCCGACCTCGTGGTGGCTCTCCCGGGGACGGCCGTGGAGCTCGCCGGGCTCGCTCCGACGACCGTCCTCCTGGCCGACGACCTCCCGGCACTCCCGCGCCTCCGGTTCGAGGAGGAGCGCCGCGGTGCTGTCGTCGTCACCCCGACGGAGCGGCTCGCGTCAGCCCTCGCGGGAACGGTCGTGCCCCTGGGCCTGCCCGACGCGTCGTTCCCGACGCCGTCCGCCCCCGACGGGCCCCTCCGCTTCGCCGCCGTGGGAGCCTCCGGTCTCGACCGGGGCACCGAGCGGCTCGATCTCCTCGCCCGGCTGGACGGCACCGAGTACGTCACCGTGATCGACGACGGCGGCGGCATCGCCGACGACCTCGCGTCGGGGCTGCGCTCCGTCGGCGAGCAGGACCGCGACGGCGTCGTCGAGGTGCTCCGCCACTCCCACGTGTACGCCCACCTGACGCCGACGACGACCGGCGCGGCCGCCGGACTCGACGCGCTGGCGAGCGGGCTGCCGGTCCTCGCGATCGAGTCGAGCGTCCTGGCCGATCTCTGCGCGGCGGGGGCGGGCGTGGTCCTCTCCGACGACGCGACGCGCGAGGACTACGAGGACGCCCTCCATCGGCTCCGGCGCGAGTGGACGGCTCTCTCCCGGGGGGCCGCCGAGCTCGCGCGGGAGCGCCCGTGGTCCGTCGCGGCCGAGGAGATCCTCGCCCTCGCGGAGGGACGCGTCCGTGTCGCCTGAACCGGTTCCTGCTGTCGGCGCCTCCGCCGACGCGATGCTGCCGAACGCCGTCGCCCTGCGCCTGGCCGCCGTGCTGGTGCAGTACACCCTGCGGACGCACGGCGTCCGCAACCTCGTGGTGAAGGGCGAGGGTCTGCACCGCCAGGGGATCCGCGCGCCGATGACGTCGGCCGACGTCGACCTCTGGGTCGACCCCGAGCGCTTCGACGAGGCTCTCGGGCTGCTCGCCTCGATGGGCTGGCGCCGCCGCGCCGAGGCTCTCAGCTGGACGCTCTTCGTCGACCACTCGATCACGCTCGTCCACCCCTCGTGGCCGTGCGACGTCGACGTCCACCGCTCCTTCCCGGGTGCCTTCGAGGAGGAGCGGATCGTCTTCGACCGCCTCTGGGCGGCCGCCGAGGATCTGCCGCTGAGCGACGAGACCCTGCGGATCCCCGGGCGCGCGCACCACCTCGTGCTGCACGCCCTGCACCAGCTGCGCAGCGCGCGCTCCGCCTCGGCGACCACGGCGCTGGCGGTTCTGAAGGCGCACGCCGCCGGCCTTCCGAGCGAGGAGCGCGAGGCGATCCGCGACGCGGCCGTCGAGCTCGGCGCGCAGACGCCGATGACGGAGCTCCTCACCTCCTGGGGAGTCCCCGCCGCGCCCGAGGAGCGCTACCGGCAGGCCCAGATTCTCTGGGACGTGCGCCGCAGCTCCGACCGGCACACCTTCGACTGGCTGCACGCCGTGGCGTCCGCTCCCTGGCGCCTGAAGGGAGGCCTGCTGGTGAGAGCCGCCTTCCCCACCCGCGCGGATCTCGAGGCGAGCCATCCTGAGGCGACGACGGTCCGGCGTCGGCTCCGGCTCCGGGGGGAGCGGACCCTGCGGGCGCTCCGAGGCCTCCCCTTCGCCCTCACCGGTTTCGCCCGGGTGGCGCTGAGCGGCCGCAGCGAGGAGCAGGGCCCGGCGTCCTCGTTCGAGGCGATCGCGGAGGCCACGGCGCCGGCGAGCGACCTCCCGGCCTCGTCCGATCCCGCGGCGAGCGCCGTGCATCCGGTGGAGGCCTCCGCCGAGGCGCAGGGGGGCAGCGCGCCGCCGGCCCAGCGCTTCGCCGTCGAGCGCACGGACGGTCAGGTCTACGTGCTCGACCTGTCCCGCCCGTCGGTGCCCCCGATCGTGCTCTCGCTGAGCGCCGCCTCGGTCTTCGAGGCCGTGATCAGGCAGCGCCGGCCCCGGGACGAGGTCGTCGACCTCCTCGCCGATCACTACGACGTCGACCCCGGGACGATGGGCCGCGACGTCGACGCCGTCCTGGCCGAACTCGACGTCCGCTTCCCGGGCGCGGTTCCCGACGGGGCGCTCTCATGAGGGCAGCCCGTTCCCGTTCCCTGCGGATCCTGCACGTCCTCGACTCCTTCGAGGACGGGGGCGCGCAGCGTGTGGCCCTCTCCCTGTGTGCGTGGAGCCGCGAGCACGGCTGCGAGACCGCCTACTGGGGGCGTCCCGGGCCGCTCAGCGACCGCGCCGCGCAGGAGTCGCCCGTCTTCGTGGTGCCGAGACCCGGACAGGGCTTCGCGGCCGATCTGCGCGAGCTCGCACTCGCCGTCCGCCGGTTCCGCCCGCACGTCCTGCACGCCCACCAGCGCCGCGAGGCTCTGCTGGCCCTCCTCGTCGGCGCCGCGCTCGGTGTCCCCGTGGTCGAGCACGCGCACACCGAGCTGCCCGGGATCGACAGGCGAGCGCTCTCCTTCCGCTCCCGGCGGGTGTTCGCCGTCTCCGCCTCAGTGGGGCGGATGGTCGTCGAGGGCTACGGCCGCCCGCAGGATCGCGTCGTGGTCACCGGCAACGCCCCGGCGAACGTCACCGCGGAGCCCGCGAGCGCGCCGGAACTCGCCGAGCCGGTCGTCCGCGTCCTCGGCATCGGGCGGCTCGCGGAGCAGAAGGACCCGGTCCGCTTCCTCGCGGCCGTCGAGGCCCTCGCCCGGGTCCGGCCCGTCACCGGCACCTGGCTCGGCGACGGTCCGATGCTGCCGGTGCTGCGCGAGCGCGCCCGGGGAGCCGGAGTGGTCGACTTCGCCGGTCCGTCGGCGGACGTGACCGGAGCGCTGGACGCGGCGCACCTCCTCCTGTCGACCTCGCGGTGGGAGGGGACTCCGCTCGTGATGCTGGAGGCGATGGCCCGCCGTCGCCCGGTCGTGGCGACCGACGTCGGCGGTGTGGGCGAGCTGCTCGCCGACGGTCGGGGCCTCCTGCTCCCCGCCGACGCCGACGGGGAGCGGATCGCCGAGCTCCTCGCCGCCGCTCTGGAGCGACCCGAGGGGCTCCTGATGCAGGCCGACCGCGCGAAGGCGTGGGTGGACGAGGCCGCCTCGCCCGACGCCGTCTTCGGACCCGTCGTCGCCGCCTACCGCGAGCTCGGGGGCCGACGGTGAGCGGGGGCGTGCACTCGGTGACCGTCGTGGCTCCCTGCTACAACGCGATCGCCCGGCTCGACGGCTTCCTCGCGCGGCTCGCACTCACTCTCGGACCGGGGACGCGGGTCGTCCTCGTCGACGACGCGTCCTCGGACGGCACGGCGGAGGTGCTCGAGAAGTGGGCCGAGGGACGCGAGGACGCCCGGGTCCTGCTCCTCGAGCAGAACGGCGGCGTCGCTGCCGCCCGGAACCGCGCCCTCGACGGCATCGACTCCGAGTTCGTCTGGTTCGTGGACGTCGACGACGAGTGGGACACGGAGATCCTTCGGACCCTCACCGCCGAGGCCGAGCGGACGGCGGCCGACGTCGTCGTCTGCCGGGCGCTCTACCGCACCCGGCAGTCGACCTCCGGACGTGTGATCGACGGCCTCGACCGGCGCGAACTGGTCTCGTCCGAACTCGCTCTCGAGCGGATGGCGTCCGGGCGCCTGCACGGCTTCCTCTGGAACAAGCTCTTCCGCCGCGCCGTCCTGCAGGAGGAGCTCTTCCCGCGCTTGAGCTCCCAGTCCGACTTCGTCGGCGTGCTGCGGGCCGTCCAGGCGGCGGAACGGGTGCTCTTCGTGCCGGAGATCCTCTACTCCTACGTCCACACGGCGTCCTCGATCACCCGTCGGCGCGACCCGGACCTCCGGAACCTCCTGGTCTGCGCCGAGGAGATGCGCGCGGCGCTCGCCCGCACGTTCGAGGAGGTGCCGCGCCCGCTGTCGGACTGGTTCACGACCTGGTTCTACGCCGTCCCCGTCGCACTCACCCCGATCCGCCAGAACTCCGACCCGGCGCTCGTCGAGACCGGAGTCCGGCTCGGATCGGAGGCGCTGCGGCACGTCCGTGTGCTCCGCTCCGCGCGGACGCCGCGGCTGCTCGTCCTGGGGCTGGTGCTCAAGCACGTCCCCGCCGCCTTCACGGCGCTCAGCCGGATCCTCTACGCCGTGCACGACTCCCGCCGCCGGCTCTCCGATCGGAGGAGCACCCGATGGACGACGTGACCGTCCCCGTGCAGGCGGCCGCGACCGGACCCTTCCGCACCTCCGCTCCGTTCCCTCCCTCCCGCACCGACCCCCGAGGAGCACCGGCATGACCTCCTACATCACCGGCCGCATCGAGCGGATGCCGGCCAGCATCACCACGCTCGACGAGGCGGCGGAGGCCGTGCTCGAGCTGTCCCGGAGCGGCCGCGACGAGCTGGTCGTCACGCCGAACACCGACCACTTCGTGCGCTGGAAGCACTCCGGCGAGTTCCGGCGGTACTACGGCCGGGCATCCCTCGTGGTGCTCGACGGGGCGCCTCTGGTCTGGCTGGCCCGCTCGTACGGTCACCGCACGGCGAGCCGCGTGACGGGCATCGACCTCTTCACCGAGGTCTGCCGTCGCGCGGCGCTCGAGGGCGCACCGATCGCTCTCATCGGCGGACGCCCCGGAGTCGGCGATCGCGCAGCCGCCGAGCTGCAGCAGCGCTTCGCCGGGCTGCAGGTGCCGGTCGTCGTCTCGCCGGAGCCGGCCGAGCTCGCGGACGACGCCTACCTCGCCCGCCTCTCCTCGACCCTGCGCGCGGCCGACGTCCGCATCGTCGCGCTCTGCCTCGGCTCCCCGAAGCAGGAGGAGGTCCGCGAGCGCCTGCTCGCCGTCGGCGGCACGGGAGCGGTGTGCCTCGGCGTCGGCGCCGCCGTGGACTTCCTCGCCAGCGAGATCCCGCGGGCGCCGCTCGTGGTGCAGCGCCTCGGCCTCGAGTGGGCGCACCGGCTCAGCCGGGAGCCCGGCAGGCTCTGGCGGCGCTATCTGGGCGACGCCGTGCGGGTGCTGCCGAGCGTGGTCGCGGCCCTCCGCTACCGGGTGCGCCGTGCCGTCCGCTGAGCACGCGGGAGTCGCCGCCGCCGCCGAGAGGCCGCTGGTCCTGGTCTGGAAGCGCGCGTGGCTGCAGGACTCCGAGACGTTCGTCCGCAATCAGATGCACGGACTCGAGCGCTGGCGCGCCCTCGGAGTGGGCCTCGAGCGCACCGGCTCGGGCGTCCTCCACGACCGCACGGACATCGTCCTGCACGATCCGATCACCCCTCGCGGGCGGCGGTCCCTCCTCCTGCGGTGGTTCGGAGTGTCACGACGGCTCGACGCGATCGTCGATGAGCACCGGCCCGCCCTCATCCACGCGCACTTCCTCATCGACGCCGTCTCCATCGCGCGGTACGCACGGAGGAGGCGCCTCCCGCTCGTCGTGACGGGGCACGGCTACGACGTGACCAGCTGCCGCTCGCGACCGGAGCTCCGCGCCTGCTCCGCCCCCTCGCCCGAGCTCACCGCGCCCTCGAGGCCCGCGCCGTCTTCCGCACCGCGCTCGCGGTGATCGGGGTCTCCCGCTTCATCACCGACGGGCTCCTGCGCCTGGGGGCGGACCCGCGGCGCACCGGAGTGGGCTACATCGGCGTCCCGACCTCCCGCCCCGAGGCCGCACCGGCTGCGGAGCGCGCGGGAATCGTCTTCGTCGGACGCCTCACCGACAAGAAGGGCGTTCCGGATCTGCTCGAGGCGGTCGCCGCCCTCCCCGGACCGATCCGCGACGTCCCCCTGACCGTCGTCGGCGACGGCCACCTGCGGGAGGCGCTCGTCGAGCAGGCGGCGCGGCTGGGCCTGCAGGTGACCTTCACCGGCTCCCTGCCCCCCGCCGAGGTCGCCCGCATCCTCGCCGGCGCCGCGGTCTTCTGCGCACCGTCGCGGACCGCGGCGACAGGCGACTCCGAGGGCTTCGGCATGGTCTTCCTCGAGGCCGCGCTCGCAGGCGTCCCTGTCGTCTCGTACCGCCACGGCGGCGTCCCGGAGGCGGTCCAGGACGGCGTCACCGGGCTGCTCGTCTCGGAGGGGGACGTGCCCGGCCTGACCGGGGCGCTCGCCGCCCTGCTCCGGGACCCGGACCGCGCGGAGCGGATGGGCGCGGAGGGGCGGGAGCGCGTGCTCGCCTCGTTCGACCTCGCCGAGCGGATCCGCGACCTCGAGGACCTCTACGACCGGGCGGCCGGCCGATCGATGCCGACGACGACGGACGGAGATCGCGGATGAGCCGCGCCGAGCACCGCGCCGACGATCCGCGACCGGGCCTCCGTCCGGCCTCCGCCGGGCGGGAGAGGTGAGCCTGCGCCGGAGCACCGTCGACGCGACCGCCTGGACGGCGGTCTCGTTCGCCGTCGCGCTCGTCGTGCAGCTCGGGCAGTTCGCGCTCCTGGCGAGACTGCTGGACCCCTCCGAGATGGGGATCATCGCGATCGTCGCCCTGCTCAACGCGTTCGTCGACATCTTCCTCGGCATGGGGGTCGCCCAGGCGATCATCCAGCGCCGGCGGGCGACCAGCTTCGAGCTCTCGTCGGTCTTCTGGCTCAACCTCTCCATCGGGCTCCTGGTCACCGTCGCCGTCCTCCTGGGCGCCGCACCGATCGCCTCCCTGCTCGGGTCCGCCGCCGCGGCGCCGGTCCTCAGCGTTGCCTCGCTCGTGTTCGTGGGCAGCGCAGCCGGGCAGGTGCCGAGAGCGGTGCTCGAGAAGGGGATCCGGTTCCGAGCGGTCGCCGTGTCCGAGACGATCGCTCTCGTCGGCGGCTTCGCCGTGACGGTCTGCCTCGCGGTCTCGGGCGCGGGGGCGCTCTCCTATGCGTGGGGGCTCGTCGCGACCGCGGCTCTGCGCTCCGTGCTCGCCCTCGTGCAGGCCCGCCGCTGGTTCCGGCTGCGGTTCCGGTTCCGGATCCGCGAGACCGCCCGCTTCCTCTCCTTCGGCGTCTTCCAGACCCTCGACGGCATCGTCAACTACCTGGGCTCGAACGCCGGCTCGCTCGCGATCGGCCGCCTGCTCGGACCGGCCCAGCTGGGCGGGTACACCCTGGGATACAACCTCGCCGTGAACCTCCCCGCGAGGGTCAACCCGATCGTGACGCGGGTGATGTTCCCGGTGTTCTCCTCGATCCAGCACGACCGTGAGCGCGTCGCGCGGAACCACCTCCGCGTCACCGCGGTGCTCAGCATGGCGAGCATCCCGCCGCTGATGCTGGTGGCGCTGCGCTCCGAGGAGATCGTGCGGCTGTTCTACGGACCCGGCTGGGGCTGGATCGCGGGCATGACGAGCGCACTGACGGTGGTGGGCGCGGTGCGGGCGATCGGCAATCCGGTCGGCTTCATCCTGATGGCGATGGACCGGGTGCGGTTCGGGCTGGTCGTGAACATCGTGAAGACCGCGATCACGGTCCCGATGATCGTCGGCGGGGGAGTGCTGTTCGGACTCGACGGCTTGATCGGCGGGCTGCTGCTCTCGAGCGCTCTCGGCTTCGCCGTCACCTGCGCCGTGCTGCGGGTGGTGCTCGGAGTGCGCCTCGGCGCGTTCCTGCGCGCGTGCGCCGCGGGGCCGCTGCTCGCCGCACCGATGGCGATCGTGCTGCTCCTGCTCCGCCTGCTCCCCGAGGGCGCGCCCCTGCGGCTGCTCCCGGTGGAGCTGGCGCTCGCGGGCCTTGTGCTGGGAGCGACCGCCCTCCTGGCGCCGGGGCGCGACATCGCCGAGGCGCGATCGCTCGTCCTGTCGCGACTGCCCGCCCGGCTCCGGCTCGGCTCCGCCGCCCCGGTCGAGGTCGCCGTGGTGCTGGCCGCCGAGGAGCGCTTCGACGGCAGCGGGGGAGCCGTGGCGACCTGGGTCCGCGAGACGGTGTCCCGGTCCTCGCTCCGGATCGCCGTGCACGCGCCGTGGTCGTCGGCGTCACCGGGCGTGGACGTCAGGCCCCATCGTCTGTACCGGCGGATCTACGCGGTTCAGCGGCGCGCGGCACTCCTCCTGGCGCATCGGCGCGACAGCGACCCGGGCGCCGAGCTGCGCCGGCTGTCCTTCGGCGGGCGCTTCTGGCTGCTGGTGCTCGCTCCGTCGCTGCGCCGTGTCCCGACGGTCTGGATCCACAACCGCCCCCGCTACGCCGTGCGCCTGCGCCGCCTGGGCTACCGGGGGCGGATCGTCGCACACCTGCACAACGACCTGCTCGATCACCTGCCACCCGATCCCGCCGCCGCCCGGCGCTACCTCGACGCGGTCGACGAGTGGATCTTCTGCAGCGAGTTCCTGCGCGCCCGGGCGGTCGACCGGTACGGCCTGATCGCCACAGCCGTCCTGTACAACGGGGTCGTCCCTCCGCCCGAGGTCCCGCCGGCGCCGCTCGGCGGTACTGCGGAGGCGGTCTTCGCCGGGAGGCTGGTGGCCGAGAAGGGAGCCCGCGAGGCCGTCGAGATCGTGAGGCGGATGCGGACCGAGCACGGCGCCGATCTGCGGCTGGTCATCGCCGGCGCATCGGGCCTCGGGGACGACGCGACGCCCACCCCGTACGTCCGAGCGCTCGACGAGGCTGTCGCCGCCCTGCCCGGCGTCGTGCGCCGGCTCCCGTTCCTCCGGCACGAGGACCTGCTGGAGCTGTTCGGCTCCTCGGCGCTCCTGCTCTACCCCTGCCGCTGGGACGAGCCGTTCGGGATGGTGGTGGTGGAGGCGCTCTCGCGGGGGATCCCCGTCTTGACGGTCGAGCGCGGAGGCCTCCCCGAGATCCTGCGCACCTCCGACGGAGTGGTCGACGGATCCGTCCTCGTCCCGCCGGGCACGGAGGAGGAGGTCGCGGACGCCGTCCTCGCGGAGCTCCCCGCCCTCATCCCCTCGCTGCGCGATCCCCGGCGACGCGCGGAGGTCGCTGCGGCGTCGCGGCGCCGAGCGGCGGACTTCGGCTGGCCGGGCATCGCCCGCCGCGCGGACGAGCTGCTGGCAGACCCCCGTGGCTGAGGCGCGGGGCCGCCGCGCGCACGCGGATCGACGTTCCGCGCCAAGCCCGTCGAGGCTCGTGCCGCGCGATTAGTGTCGGCGCGACATGCCACCTGCATCCCCTCTCCCGCCCGCGTCCGCCGACGCCACCGCCTCTCCCGTGCTGCTCGATCCGCCTCCCGCCCCGGACCGGCGCCCGCGGACGACCCTTCCGCCGCGAGAGGTCGGCCCGTCGTCCCGGAATCGGCGCGCCGCTCCTCCGCTCCGCCAGACGGAGGCCGCCACCAGCACCTCCGCGGAACGGCTCTGACATGGGCCGCCACGCCGACGACGCCCTCCTCCGCCGCCCGACCGCCTCTCGTCCCTCCGTCATCGCCGCGACCCGCGTCACCGACGCTCCGGAGACCCGCGGGCGGCCGTCGCGCGCGCCGGCGGATCCCGCTCAGCGGCGGCACGAGCGGATCGTCCTCGTCTTCCTCGCGGTGCTCCTGGCGCTGAGCGTCGTGCAGCTCTACACCCTGGGCCCCGTCACCGCTCCGGTCGCCTGGAGCCTGCTCTTCCTCCCGTACTCCGTGGCGCGGCTGCGCGGCGGGCGGATCGACCGGTTCGTGGTCGTGGTCCTCCTCGTGATCGCCGGCACCCTCTTCGCGCTCACCTACTCCGGAGCACGCGCGGCCGCGCTGCGCGACGTGGTCTCCGTCGTCTCCTTCCTCACTCCGTACCTGGCCGTCCGCGGGCTCGGCGACGGCGCCTGGCGTGTCGTCGGCCGCGCCCTCAACTGGGCGGCGCCCGTGTTCCTCCTCCAGGTGACGCTCACGATCCTCTTCCAGCTCGATCCCGTGCAGGAGACCGCCTACCTCCGGTGGCCGGAAGCGGTGCTGTTCTCCGACATCTACGTGCGGGACATCTTCACGACGTCCTTCAACAACGTCCTGCAGGAGAAGTCGGGAGGGTTCTTCCTCAACGGCAACATCGCCTCGATGTACATGGCCACGACCGGCGCGCTGGCCTTCGCCGTCTGGAGACGGCAGCGGGGGAGTCTCCTCCTGCTCGTCGCCGTCGCCGGGCTGGTCGGCGCCCTCTTCACGCTGTCCAAGACCGCGATCGTCCTCGCGATCGTCCTGCCCCTGCTGGTCGCCGCGATCCGCGGACTCAAGGGACGCAGCCTCGGTCCGGTCGCCTGGATGATCACCATCCCCTCCGGGATCACGGCCGTGTACGCCGTCGCCGTGTCCTTCCCGCAGCTGGCGGAGGCGGGCGTGCTCACGCTCGGGGCCCGCGGCGACTTCCTGCGCCTGGCTGCGAGCGCGTTCCCCGACAACTGGCTGCTGGGGCTGGGGTACGGCGGATGGCAGGAGCTGTGGCTGGCGCGCGGGTCGCAGTTCACCCAGCACAGCGAGCCGCGCCCGCCCCACAACCTCCTCGTCACCGCGTGGACCAACGGCGGGCTCCTGATCGCGCTCCCCGTCCTCGCGTTCCTCCTCCTCGCCACCGTCGCCGTCGTGCGCCTGCTCCTCCGGGTCGCCCGGAACGAGGCCGTCGCCGTCGGGGCGCTCGCCGTCGCCGTCCTCTGGACGTTCCTGCACGGGATGGCCGACAACACCACCTGGTTCGGCGATCAGCACTCGCTCGCGACGCTCGCCGTCTCCGTGGCGCTCGTGGGCGTCCTGTCGGCGGAGGCGCCCGCCACGCCGGGCCGAGTGCCTCACGGAAGCGCTCCGGCGGCCTCGGCCGGCGCGGGTCGGGCGCCGCTGCGACGGCCGCCGAGCCCCGGCCTCGGGCGGCGCTGACGCGACCGCCGCGCCGCAGCCGGTCCGGACACGGACCGCGCCGGTATCATCGACCCGTTATGGCACGCATCTACGACTGCTCCGTCGACACGGACCTCCTGACCGGCACCCGTCTCGCGCGGACGGCCATCGGCCGCGGCGAGCTCGTGGTGATCCCCACCGACACCGTCTACGGCGTCGCGGCCAACGCGTTCGACGCCGCCGCGGTCCAGCGCCTGCTCGACGCGAAGGGACGGACGAGGCAGTCGCCGCCGCCCGTCCTGATCGGGGACGTGGCCGCCCTCGACGCCCTCGCCGAGAATGTGCCGGAGGCGGTGCGCGACCTCGCGCGCGAGTTCTGGCCCGGCGGGCTCACCATCGTCCTGCACGCCCAGCCCTCACTGGTCTGGGACCTGGGCGAGACGCGCGGGACCGTGGCGCTGCGCATGCCGGACAACCCGGTGACGATCGAGCTCCTCGCCGAGACCGGCCCGCTGGCGGTCTCCTCCGCCAATCGCACGGGGCAGCCCTCGGCCACGACCGCACAGGAGGCGTTCGACCAGCTCGGCGACTCCGTCGACGTCTATCTCGACGCCGGCGCCGCCGGATCGCGCTACAGCGACCGCCCCGCGGGCGCCAGCGAGTCCTCGACGATCGTCGACGCGACAGCGCTGAGCTTCGAGGGCGGCACCCTGCGCATCCTGCGCCAGGGCGTCGTGTCGGCCGAGCGGATCCGCGAGGTCGTCGGAGACCTGTTGCCGGATCCGGACGCGCCTCGTGCCGAGACGTCGGAGCCCGACCCCTCCACGGCCGGCGCGGCGCAGGCCGGGGACCAGCAGGAGCCCGCCGAGACCGCGACCGGCAGCGACCCGTACGCCTTCGAGCGGACCCCGACCGCGCGCCCCGACTGGGCCTCCGGCGCCCGCCTGCAGGACGACTCCGCGCCCGGCGACTCCGCGCCCGTCGATTCCGCCGATGCGCCGGACACGGGCTCGTCGAGCACGAACGCGCCGACGCCCAACACCGGCACCGGCGCCGCCCGCACCGACTCCGCTCCGGGTGAGTAACCGGTGATCACCTTCGCCCTCGTCTCGCTCGCGGTCGCGCTCGTGACCGGAGCGCTGTCGTGGGTCATCTGGAAGCTGAGCCTGAAGTACCGGCTCTACCCGAAGATCCGCGTCAGGGACATGCACACGCGGCCGACCCCCCGCCTGGGCGGCATCGCGATGTTCCTCGGGATCCTCGTCGGCTTCGGCATCGCCTCCCAGCTGCCCTACTTCCGGCTGGTGTTCGCCAATCCCGAGCCGATCCTCGCGATCCTCGGCGCGAGCCTGCTCATCGTCCTCATCGGCGTCGCCGACGACATCTGGGACCTGGACTGGACCACGAAGCTGGCCGGTCAGCTGATCGCCGCCGGCCTGATCGCCTGGAAGGGCGTGCAGATCGTCTCCCTGCCGATCGGCGGCCTGACCGTCGGCTCGCCGTGGATGTCGCTGATCATCACCGTGCTCGCGATCGTCCTGGTCACCAACGCTCTCAACTTCATCGACGGCCTCGACGGCCTCGTGGCGGGCGTCGCCCTGATCGCCAACGGGGTCTTCTTCCTCTACAGCTACCTGCTGGTGCAGCAGACCTCGCCCACCGACTACTTCAACCTGGCCTCGCTCATCGCGGTCCTGCTCGTCGGCGCCTGCGCCGGATTCCTCCCCATCAACTGGCGTCCGGCGCGGATGTTCATGGGCGACAGCGGCGCACTGCTGATCGGGATGCTGATGGCCACCTCCGCGATCGCGGTCACCGGCCAGATCGACCCGGCCCAGCTCGCGGCGAAGGAGCTCCTGCCCGCGTTCATCCCGATCATCCTGCCGTTCGCGATACTCGTGGTGCCGCTGATGGACTTCGGCCTCGCTGTGATCAGGCGCCTGCGCGCGGGAAAGTCGCCGTTCAGCGCCGACCGGAAGCACCTGCACCACCGCCTGCTCGACATGGGGCACTCCCACCTGCACGCCGTGCTGATCTTCTACGCGTGGACCGCCGTCGTCGCCGTCAGCTGCCTGCTGATGTTCGTGGTCGACGTGCTGTGGGTCCCGCTCGTCTTCCTCAAAGTCGGTCTGCTGGTCTGCACCGTCGTCACGCTCGCCCCGCTCAGCCGCCGCAAGCGGCTCGAGGCGGCGGCGCAGTCCGCGGAGGCCTCACCCGTCCTCGACCCCCTCGACCGCGCGTCCTCGACGGAGCTGCTCCGTCCGCCGGCCGGACTCCCGATCGACCGGGACACGACAGCGCCGACCACGGCGCGGAAGGAAGCATCATGACCGGAGCCTCCCCGGCCACCCCCCGTCCGCAGCCCGCGTCCGTCCCCGTCCTGCGCCGCGCGCTGGTCGTGGGCGGCCTCTTCGTGCTCGCCCTGGCCGTTCTCGGCACCGTCGTCGGCGGGATCGCCGCCGGGGGAGAGGGCGCGATCGGAGCCCTCCTCGGCGCGATCGTCGGCGGCGTGATGGTGCTCCTCACCGCCGCGAGCATCCTCGTCGCCAACCGCCTCGACATCGGCGGGTTCTTCGCCGTCGTCCTCGGCACGTGGCTCGCCAAGTTCGTGCTGTTCGTGATCGCCGCCCTGGTCCTGCGCGATCAGCCGTGGCTGAACAGCACCGCGATGTTCGTCACGATCATCGTCGCCGTCCTGGGGTCCCTGGTGATCGACGTCCTCGTCGTCTCGCGCTCGCGCATGCCGAACGTCAGCGACATCGCTCGATGAGGACGAGCCGAACGGTTCCTGAGAGGACCACGATTCGGCTCTCAGGCCGTTCTGTTGCTACAGTAGGGACGAATCCCGCAGGCGAACGTGTCCTCAGATCGTCTCATCGTTGATGGCGGTCGTCGAGCACGATCGCCGTCCGAGCGGAAAACCCCACCTTTCGTCGTCGCGAGAGCGTTGCGTCCGAATGATTCGATTCGGTCGGCTGCAACGTGCCACGCCCCGAATTCCAGGAGCTAGCGCTGTTTGCTAACGCTGTGACCCTGTTGGTCTCGTCCTCGACCGGTGAGAGTGACTTCCACACCCCGTCGATCTCCGAGTTCTTCCCGCCCGGTTTCCTCTTCGAGGGAACCCCTTTCGAGATCAACCGCGTCATGCTGGTCCGCTTCATCGCGGTCATCGCACTGATGCTGTTCTTCTGGCTCGGGACGCGCAAGCTGCGCCTCGTCCCCGGCCGCTTCCAGAACGTCGTCGAGCTCGCGTTCGACTTCGTCCGCGTCACCATCGCCAAGGACATCCTCGGCG
Source organism: Rathayibacter sp. AY1F9 (assembly GCF_002932155.1). NCBI lineage: Bacteria > Bacillati > Actinomycetota > Actinomycetes > Micrococcales > Microbacteriaceae > Rathayibacter > Rathayibacter sp. AY1F9. Next base: position 37,656 of record NZ_PSVA01000004.1, read on the forward strand.
AGAAGGACGCGCGCCGGTTTCTCCCGATCCTCGTGACGATCTTCTTCGCGATCATCTCGATGAACCTGACCGGCATCGTCCCGTTCCTGAACATCGCGGGGACCTCCGTGGTGGGCATGCCGCTCTTCCTCGGCCTGGTCGCCTACGTGACGTTCATCTACGCGGGCATCAAGGACCGGGGGATGGGCTTCTTCAAGAACGCCCTGTTCCCGCCCGGAGCGCCGTTCCTGATCTACTTCATCCTCACGCCGATCGAGCTGCTGCAGACGTTCATCATCCGTCCGCTCTCGCTCGCACTGCGGCTCGTGATGAACATGATCGTCGGCCACCTCCTGCTGGTGCTGTGCTTCTCGGCCACGCAGTTCTTTCTCTTCAGCTCCCAGATCGACCCGGGCTTCAAGCTCTTCGGCGTCGTGACCTTCGCCTTCGGCGGTGCGTTCACGCTCTTCGAGCTCCTCGTCGCCGTGCTGCAGGCCTACATCTTCACCCTCCTCGCTGCGGTCTACATCCAGTTGGCCGTCGCCGAGGAGCACTGACCCCACTACTCACGGGCTCCCGCCCGTTCTCACGATCACCCCACTGAAAGGACCCACTCGTGGACTCAGTCACCGTTCTCGCCGAACTCACCGGCAACATCGCGACGGTCGGTTACGGCCTCGCAGCGATCGGCCCCGGCATCGGTGTCGGCATCGTCGCGGGCAAGACCGTCGAGGCCATGGCGCGCCAGCCCGAGATGGCCGGCCGCCTCCAGACCACGATGTTCCTCGGCATCGCGTTCACCGAGGTGCTCGCGCTCATCGGCCTCGCCACCTACTTCATCTTCGCGGCGTAGTCGTGTTCAGCACCGCTGTGAACATCGCTGCGGAAGAAGGTGACGTCCCCGCGGTCATTCTGATCCCGGAGTTCTACGACTTCTTCTGGTCGGGGGTGATCTTCCTCATCCTGCTGTTCTTCTTCTGGAGGCTGGTCCTGCCGCGCCTGCAGAAGATGCTCGACGCGCGCTCCGCCGCGATCGAGGGGAACATCGCGAAGGCCGACGAGGCCCAGCGACAGGCCGAGGCCGCCCTCGAGAAGTACACCGCTCAGCTGGCCGAGGCCCGCGCCGAGGCCGGAGTGATCCGTGAGAAGGCGAACGCCGACGGCAACGCGATCGTGGCGGCGAAGAAGGAGCAGGCGCAGGTCGAGGCCGAGCGCATCCTCCACAACGCGCACGCCCAGATCGAGGCGGACCGTCAGGCCGCCGTGGTCTCGCTCCGCTCCGAAGTCGGAACCCTCGCCATCGACCTCGCCTCCGGCGTGATCGGCGAGAGCCTCAACGACGACGCGAAGGCGTCCGCGATCGTGGACCGCTTCCTCGCCGACCTCGAGGCCTCGGAGAAGGCGAACAACTGATGGGTAGCGCGTCCAGGCAGGCACTCGCATCGGCGAAGGCGGAGCTCTCCGCCCTCGCCGGTCAGGCGTCCCTCGACACGGCCCAGCAGCTCTTCGAGGCCGCACGGGTCATCGACGGCCAGGCGCAGCTGCGCGCGGCCCTCGCCGACCCGAGCGCCGACTCGAGCAGCAAGCAGGCTCTCGTCGCCCGCGTGTTCGGTCCCTTTGGCGAGCCGGCCAAGCGCCTGCTCACCGTGATCGTCGGTTACCGCTGGTCGAGCCCGAGCGACATGGTCGCCGGGGTCGAGGAGGTCGGGGTCCGCGCGATCGCGTCCTCCGCTCCGGAGGGCGTCAACCTCGAGAAGGAGCTCCACTCCTTCGGCGAGGTCGTCGCCTCCGACGCCCAGCTCGAGCTCGCGCTCGGCAGCAAGCTCGCCGCCGCCGACTCGAAGGTCGCGCTCGTGCAGCGCCTCCTCGAGGGCAAGGCCGCGGCCGAGACGCTGGCGATCCTCCGGCAGCTGATCGCGCACCCGCGCGGTCGCCGCATCCCGGAGCTCGTCCGCTTCGCAGCAAGCGTGGTCGCCGACCAGGGCGGGTTCATCCTCGCCACGGTCTCGGTCGCCGCACCGATCGCCCCCGAGCAGCTCGACCGGCTCCGCTCGGCGCTCACGCGCCAGTACAGCCGACCGGTCTCCGTCAACGTCGTGGTCGATCCCTCCCTCCTGGGCGGGATGCGCCTGCACGTCGGCGACGAGGTCATCGACGGAACCGTCTCCGCACGGCTGTCCGACCTGAAGCTCCAGCTCGCGTCCTGACGGGCGCACGTATCCTCAGAGGGCACTGCCCTCGACCCCCGCACCATCCAGGTCAGGCCCCGACGACCTCTTCGGCTCGCACGGACCCAACGAATAGGAATTCCCATGGCAGATATCACCATCAGCCCGGATGAGATCCGCGACGCGCTGAAGGACTTCGTCTCGTCGTACGAGCCGGGCAAGGCCTCCACCACCGAGGTCGGCTACGTCATCGACGCCGCCGACGGCATCGCCCACGTCGAGGGCCTCCCCGGCGTCATGGCCAACGAGCTCATCCGCTTCTCCAACGGCGTCCTGGGCCTGGCCCAGAACCTCGACGAGAACGAGATCGGCGTCGTCGTCCTCGGCGAGTTCTCCGGCATCGAGGAGGGCATGGAGGTCACCCGCACCGGCGAGGTCCTCTCGGTCCCCGTCGGCGACGGCTACCTCGGGCGCGTCGTCGACCCGCTCGGCAACCCGATCGACGGACTCGGCGAGATCGCCTCCGAGGGCCGCCGCGCCCTCGAGCTCCAGGCTCCCGGCGTCATGTCGCGCAAGTCGGTCCACGAGCCGCTGCAGACCGGCATCAAGGCCATCGACGCGATGATCCCGGTCGGCCGCGGCCAGCGCCAGCTCATCATCGGGGACCGCCAGACCGGCAAGACGGCCATCGCGATCGACACGATCATCAACCAGAAGGCCAACTGGGAGTCGGGCGACACGAACAAGCAGGTCCGCTGCATCTACGTCGCGATCGGCCAGAAGGGCTCGACCATCGCCTCGGTGAAGGGCGCGCTCGAGGACGCCGGAGCGATGGAGTACACGACCATCGTCGCGTCCCCGGCCTCCGACCCCGCCGGCTTCAAGTACCTCGCCCCCTACACCGGCTCGGCCATCGGCCAGCACTGGATGTACGGCGGCAAGCACGTCCTGATCATCTTCGACGACCTGTCGAAGCAGGCCGAGGCCTACCGCGCCGTGTCGCTCCTCCTGCGCCGCCCGCCGGGACGCGAGGCGTACCCGGGTGACGTCTTCTACCTGCACTCCCGTCTGCTGGAGCGCTGCGCGAAGCTGTCCGACGAGCTCGGCGCCGGCTCGATGACCGGTCTCCCGATCATCGAGACCAAGGCCAACGACGTCTCGGCCTACATCCCGACCAACGTGATCTCGATCACCGACGGCCAGATCTTCCTCCAGTCCGACCTCTTCAACGCCAACCAGCGTCCCGCGGTCGACGTGGGCATCTCGGTCTCGCGGGTCGGCGGCGACGCGCAGGTCAAGTCGATCAAGAAGGTCTCCGGCACGCTGAAGCTCGAGCTGGCGCAGTACCGCTCGCTCGAGGCCTTCGCGATGTTCGCCTCCGACCTCGACGCCGCCTCGCGCCGTCAGCTCGCCCGCGGCGCCCGCCTGACCGAGCTGCTCAAGCAGCCGCAGTACTCGCCGTACCCCGTCGAGGAGCAGGTCGTCTCGATCTGGGCCGGAACGAACGGCAAGCTCGACGAGGTCCCGGTCCCCGACGTGCTGCGCTTCGAGCGCGAGCTCCTGGACTACCTGGGCCGCAACACCCAGGTGCTGAACACCCTCCGCGACACCAACGTGCTCTCCGACGACACCGTCGCCGAGCTCAACCGTGCCGTCGACGGCTTCAAGCTGGAGTTCCAGACCGGTGAGGGCAAGCCGCTCGCCTCGGTCGGGCGCGAGGAGCACCAGGCCATCGCGGCCGACGAGGTCGGCCAGGAGAAGATCGTCAAGGGCCGTCGCTGACCAGCGGCACCCCGTCGATTCGCCACTTTTAGGACAACAGGAGACACATGGGAGCGCAACTCCGGGTCTACCGGTCGAAGATCCGCTCGGCCCAGACGACCAAGAAGATCACTCGGGCCATGGAGCTGATCTCGGCCTCGCGCATCCAGAAGGCGCAGAACCGCGTCGCTGCCGCGGCGCCGTACTCGAACGCGATCACGCGCGCCGTGTCCGCTGTCGCGACCTACTCGAACGTGGAGCACCCGCTCACGACCGAGCGCGAGAAGCTGGACACGGCCGCGATCGTGATCTTCACCTCCGACCGCGGCCTCGCCGGCGCGTTCTCCTCGAGCGTGCTCAAGGAGGCCGAGGAGCTGGCCGCGCTGCTGCGCAGCGAGGGCAAGGAGGTCGTCTTCTACCTGGTCGGCCGCAAGGCGAACGCGTACTTCTCGTTCCGGAAGCGGGCCAGCGTCCGCGTCTGGACGGGCGGCACCGACCAGCCCGTGTTCGAGACGGCGAAGGAGATCGCGGACGCGGTCGTCGAGTCGTACAACCTCGATGACGAGGAGGGCGGCGTGGACGAGATCCACCTCGTCTACAACCGCTTCGTCAGCATGGTCACCCAGCAGCCGACCGTCGTCCGGCTGCTGCCGCTCGAGGTCGTCGAGGGCGCCGAGGAGCAGAACAGCGAGCTGTACCCGCTCTACGAGTTCGAGCCCGACCCCGAGACGGTCCTCGACCGCCTCCTACCCGTGTACGTCGAGAGCCGCATCTTCAACGCGATGCTGCAGTCGGCGGCCTCGGAGCACGCGGCACGCCAGAAGGCCATGAAGTCGGCGAGCGACAACGCGGACACGCTGATCAAGACCTACACGCGTCTCGCCAACAACGCCCGCCAGACCGAGATCACGCAGCAGATCGCCGAGATCGTCGGCGGCGCCGACGCCCTGTCCTCCTCCAAGTAAGAGGGCTCCGCTCCACACAGTTTCGACTCCGCCCTCCGGGAGCGGTGAGACCACAGAAGGAAGTAGCAATGACACTGACCGCACCTGAGGCGGCGACCGGGACGTCGGGCGGGGCCATCGGCCGCATCGCCCGCGTCACCGGCCCCGTCGTTGACATCGAGTTCCCCCACGACGCGATCCCCGAGGTCTACAACGCGCTCTACACGCACGTCGAGGTCGAGGGCGTCTCGAGCAAGCTGACCTTCGAGGTCGCGCAGCACCTGGGCGACGACCTCGTCCGGGCCATCTCCCTGAACCCCACCGACGGACTCGTCCGCGGCCAGGAGGTCCACGACACCGGCCTGCCGATCTCGGTCCCGGTCGGCGACGTGACCAAGGGCAAGGTCTTCAACGTGATCGGCGAGGTGCTCAACGCCGACGCCGACGGGAAGATCAACGGCGAGTCGTTCGAGATCACCGAGCGCTGGCCCATCCACCGCAAGCCCCCGCAGTTCGATCAGCTCGAGTCCAAGACCGAGCTGTTCGAGACCGGCATCAAGGTCATCGACCTGCTCACTCCGTACGTGCAGGGCGGCAAGATCGGCCTGTTCGGCGGCGCGGGCGTCGGCAAGACCGTCCTCATCCAGGAGATGATCCAGCGCGTCGCGCAGGACCACGGTGGAGTGTCCGTGTTCGCCGGCGTCGGCGAGCGCACCCGTGAGGGCAACGACCTCATCGCCGAGATGGAGGAGGCGGGCGTCTTCGACAAGACCGCGCTCGTCTTCGGCCAGATGGACGAGCCGCCGGGAACGCGTCTGCGCGTCGCCCTGTCGGCACTGACCATGGCGGAGTACTTCCGCGATGTGCAGAAGCAGGACGTGCTGCTCTTCATCGACAACATCTTCCGCTTCACGCAGGCCGGCTCGGAGGTGTCGACCCTCCTGGGCCGCATGCCCTCCGCGGTGGGCTACCAGCCGAACCTCGCCGACGAGATGGGTGTGCTCCAGGAGCGCATCACCTCGACGCGCGGACACTCGATCACCTCGCTGCAGGCGATCTACGTCCCCGCCGACGACTACACGGACCCGGCGCCGGCGACCACCTTCGCCCACCTCGACGCGACCACCGAGCTCTCCCGTGAGATCGCGTCGAAGGGCCTCTACCCGGCCGTCGACCCGCTCACGTCCACCTCGCGCATCCTCGACCCCCGCTACCTGGGCGCCGACCACTACCGCGTGGCGACGAACGTGAAGCAGATCCTGCAGAAGAACAAGGAGCTGCAGGAGATCATCGCGATCCTCGGTGTCGACGAGCTGTCGGAGGAGGACAAGATCACGGTGTCGCGTGCGCGCCGGATCCAGCAGTTCCTCTCGCAGAACACCTACATGGCGAAGAAGTTCACCGGTGTCGAGGGATCGACCGTCCCGCTGAAGGACACGATCGAGTCGTTCGACGCGATCACCAAGGGCGAGTTCGACCACGTGGCCGAGCAGGCGTTCTTCAACGTCGGCTCGATCTCGGACGTCGAGGAGAAGTGGACCCAGATCCAGAAGGAGAACGGCTGATCATGGCCGGGACCCTGAAGGTCAGCGTCGTGTCCGCGAACGCCGAGGTGTGGTCCGGAGAGGCGAAGCAGCTCACGGCTCGCACGGTCGAGGGCGAGATCGGCATCCTCGCCGGCCACGAGCCGATGCTCGCGACCCTCGCCACCGGCGAGGTGCGCGTCACGGCCCTGGACGGCACGCGTCTCACCGCGCAGGCCGACGACGGCTTCCTGTCCGTCGAGAACGACGTGGCGACCGTGGTCGCCCGTCAGGCATCGCTGGTCTAGTACACCGCCGCTCACCGCGGCTCGGAGGGGCCGGACGATCATCGCGATCGTCCGGCCCCTTCGTCGTGCCGCCCGTCCCTCTTCTCCGAAGGAGTCCTGTGCACGTCCTGCTGCCACCGTCCGAGACGAAGCGCGACGGCGGCGACGAGCCGTTCGTGCTCGAGTCGCTCGCCTTCCCCGAGCTCCACGCGAAGCGGCGCGAGCTGGCGGAGGCGCTGATCGCGCTGGCCGGGGACCCCGAGCTCTCTGCCAGGGCGCTGAAGCTCGGTCCGCGTCAGTTCGGCGAGATCGATCGCAACGCGGGGCTCGCGACCGCGGCAGGTCTCCCCGCGGTCGACCGCTTCGACGGGGTGCTGTTCGATGCGCTCGACGCGCGCAGCCTCGATTCCGGTGCACGGGAGGTGCTCGGTCGGACGGCGATCGTGCAGTCCGCGCTCTGGGGGCCGATCCGCGCCCTCGACCTGATCCCTGCATACCGTCTGTCCCACGACTCCCGTGTGCCGGGCAGACCGCTCAAGCGGTGGTGGGCGGCGGAGGCCGGGCGGGTGCTGAGCGCGCTCGACGGGCTCGTCCTCGATCTGCGGAGTGAGGCGTACGCGGCGCTCGGACCGGTCCCTGCGGGCGAGGGGCGGTTCTTCGTCCGCGTCCGCTCGCGCGGGGCCGACGGCGTCCTCCGGTCGCTGAACCACTTCAACAAGCAGGGCAAGGGACGCTTCGTCAGGGCGCTGGCGGAGGACCGGGTGGCGACGGAGTCGCTCGGCGAGCTCTCGGCGTGGGCGGCCGGGCGCGGGTTCCTGCTCGCCGAGAACCGGCACACGGGAGAGCTCGACCTCGTCGTGCCGGAGTCGTAGGCGTCAGCGTCGGCGCCAGCAGCCGGTGAGGTGGTCGTCGACGACTCCGGCCGACTGCATCAGCGCGTACGCGGTGGTCGGTCCGACGAAGCGGAGCCCAGCGGCCTTCAGCGCTCGCGCGAGCGCCGTCGACCCGGGCGTCGTCGCAGGGACGTCGGCGGCTCGGACCACCCGGTCCTCGACGTCCGGATCGTGGAAGGACCACACGAGCTGGTCGAGCGCGCCCTCGCCTCTCTGCTCCAGGAGCGCGAGCACGGCCCGGGCGTTGTCCCGGGTGGCGATGATCTTCGCGCGGTTCCGGATGATGCCGCTGTCCTCCATCAGCCGCTCGACATCGGTGTCGTCGTACCGGGCGACGCGGGCCGGATCGAAGCCGTCGAAGGCCTCGCGGAACCTCGGCCGCTTGCGGAGGATCGTGATCCAGGAGAGGCCGGACTGGAACGCCTCGAGGGAGATCTTCTCGAACAGCGGGCGATCTCCGTGCAGCGGGGTGCCCCATTCCTCGTCGTGGTAGCGGCGGTACTCCGGATCCGCGCCGCTCCAGGCGCAGCGGACCAGGCCGTCCTCTCCCTCGACGAGTCCGTCGGCCGTGCTCATCGGTGGGGGATCCCCTCGTGATCGAGAAGCCAGGCTTTCGTGGCGACGCCCTCGCCCGCGCTGAAGCCGGTGATCCGTCCGTCGCTCGCGAGGACGCGGTGGCAGCCCACGATGATCGGCACCGGGTTCGCACCTACCGCTCCGCCGATCGGCCGGCCCGCCCGGGGGCGACCGGCGGCCGTGCCCAGTGCGCCGTAGGAGGTGATCTCCCCGAAGCCCAGAGCCTGGAGCCGCTGCCAGATCTCGAGCTGGAAGGGCGTGCCGCGCAGAGCGACCGGCAGATCGAAAGAGCGGCGGGTCCCGTCGAAGTACTCGTCCAGCTGCTCGACGGCCCGCAGGAGCACCGGGAGGTCCGACTCCGGGAGGTGCTCGTGCGGGAGCAGACCGGCCTGCTCGATGGCGAGCGAGACGATCGCATCGCCGTCGCTGCCCACTTCGATGCGGCCGAGGGGGCTCGTCGTCCGTCGGACGTGAAGGGGAGTCGTTCTCATGCGTCGAGAGTATCCGCGAGACTCCCCACCGACCGGCGGGAATCGGACACCGGTGCAGAACTCGGCCGATCGGTCCCTGTGGAGGGATTCCTGGGGGCCGGAGGGCGCCATCCGTGCGCCGGCGATTCGGTGTCGATGGGACCTCTCCCTCCACAGGCGGCGATCTCGAGATCCTTCCGATGATCCCGAGGGCCGTCGCTCCCGGCGGGTGCGAGGGTCGGCAGGATCGCAGCATGACCTCCTCAGCGATCTTCCTCCACCCCGCTCCCGCTTCGCGTGTCCCGGCCTCACCCGACGACGCCGCCCTGTTCCACGCCGCTCACGGGTCCCGGCGGGGTGCGGCCGAGGCGAGCCTCGTGCTCGTCCCGTTCCGGGCCGGCGCGCCGAGCGGCTCGCTCCGCTTCGAGCTGTCGGGGGCGGATCCGTCCCTGATCGCGCGGGCCAGCCTCGGTGCGCTCGGCCGGTTCGGGCGGGTGCAGCGAGCACTCGCGCTGGTGCATCCCGGCGAGGCGGGTCCGGAGTCGTGCGAGGGACTCGTCGCCGCCCTCGAGGAGCGTGCGCGCCGGCTCCCCGGCCTCGCCCTCCGCGTCGCCGTGCTCCCGTCGTCCGGCCGCGACGACGGGCTCGAGGCCGGCGACCGGGACGACCCGCGAGCGGTGGCCGCCGCGGTCGACCGTCTCCTCGACCGCCACCCGCGGGCCGAACTGCCCGACGTGCTGTTGCACGGCGTCGACGACCTCGTCCGGCGAGCTCTCACCGGTCCCGATCCCGAGGTCCGGCCTGCGGGCCTGGCTGCGCTCGTCGTGGCCGTGCAGCGCAGCCGCGGTGCGGACCGCGTGCTGCGGTCGGCGCGGAGCGGTGACCCCGGCGCGGCGGGAGCGCTCGCCCCGCTGCTCCGCCGTGCCGCCGTCGTCGCACCCGCGAGCGAGCGAGCCGGAGTGCTCGTCCTCCTCGCGCGGATCCTGGCCGGTGAGGGCCGTGCCGACGAGGCCGGACGGCTCGCCGACGAGGCCGTCGCTCTCGATCCGCACCACGCAGGTGCGCGCCGGGTCGCGGCCGCACTCGCCGCCGATCGGCGGGAGCGCGCCGCGTGAGGTCGCTAGAGCCGCGACCAGGCCTCGGTGAGAACGCTCCGGAGGATCTGCTCGATCTCGTCGAACTCGCGCGGGCCGATGGTGAGCGGCGGTGCGAGCTGCACGACGGGATCGCCTCGGTCGTCCGCCCGGCAGTACAGCCCCGCGTCGAAGAGCCCCTTCGAGAGGAATCCGCGCAGCAGCCGCTCCGACTCGTCCTCGTCGAACGTCTCCTTCGTCGCCTTGTCCTTCACCAGCTCGATGCCGAAGAAGTAGCCGTCGCCCCGGACGTCGCCGACGATCGGCAGGTCGAGCAGCTTCTCGAGCGTGGACCGGAAGACGGGCGAGTTCTCTCGCACGCGCTCGTTCAGGCCCTCCTCCTCGAAAATGTCGAGGTTCTCGAGCGCGACCGCGGCCGAGACGGGGTGGCCGCCGAAGGTGTAGCCGTGCGGGAAGACGACCTGACCGTGGCGGAAGGGCTCGTAGATCCGATCGCTGACGATCGTCGCGCCGATGGGGGAGTAGCCGCTGGTCATCCCCTTCGCGCAGGTGATCATGTCCGGCACGTAGCCGTACTCGTCGCAGGCGAACATGTGCCCGATACGGCCGAACGCGCAGATCACCTCATCGGACACCAGCAGCACGTCGTGCTTGTCGCAGATCTCGCGGACCCTCTGGAAGTACCCGGGAGGGGGCGGGAAGCAGCCGCCCGAGTTCTGCACGGGTTCCAGGAACACGGCGGCCACCGTGTCCGGCCCCTCGAACTCGATCATCTCCTCGATGCGGTTCGCCGCCCACAGGCCGAACGCCTCCAGGTCGTCGCCGTGCTCGGGAGCCCGGTAGAAGTTGGTGTTGGGGACACGGAAGCCGCCCGGCACCAGCGGTTCGAACATCGACTTCATCCCGGGGATGCCCGTGATCGCGAGCGCTCCCTGGGGAGTGCCGTGATACGCGACCGAGCGCGAGACGACCTTGTGCTTGCCCGGCTTGCCCTGCAGCTTCCAGTAGTGCTTGGCGAGCTTGAACGCCGTCTCCACCGCCTCGCCGCCGCCGGTCGAGAAGAAGACCCGGTTCAGGTCGCCCGGCGCGTGGTCGGCGAGCCGGTCGGCCAGCTCGATCGCCGAGGGGGTCGCGTAGGACCAGAGCGGGAAGAAGGAGAGCTCGGACGCCTGCTTCGCCGCGGCCTCCGCCAGTCGGCGCCGCCCGTGTCCCGCATTGACGACGAAGAGGCCGGACAGGCCGTCGAAGTACTTGCGCCCGGTGCTGTCCCAGATGTGGTGTCCCTCGCCGCGCGTGATGATCGGCACGCCCGCGCCCGAGTCCATCGTCGACTGACGGGTGAAGTGCATCCAGAGGTGGTCCTTCGCCTTCTTCTGCAGGGAGGCGTCGTCGGTCCCCCCAGGCGCGTCGGTCCCGCGGACGGGATCGCCCGACTCGAGGCCGGAGGTCGAGAAGGCTGTCTCGGTGGTCATCTTTTACCGCGTTCCCCAGTTGTAGAACTGCTTGTGGAGCTTCAGATAGACGAAGGTCTCGGTCGAGAGCACGCCGGGAAGCGACCGGATCTCCTGGTTGAGCAGGGCGATCAGATCGTCGTCGTTCTCGCACACGACCTCGGCGAGGATGTCGAAGGAGCCGGCCGTCAGCACGACGTAGTCGACGGCGGGGATGGAGGCGAGCCGGTCCGCGACGTCGCGGGTGTCGCCGGTGACGCGTACACCGATCATCGCCTGGCGGTAGAAGCCGAGCTGCATCGGATCCGTCACCGCGACGATCTGCATGACGCCCGACTCGGTGAGCTTCTGCACCCGCTGCCGGACGGCCGCCTCGCTCAGGCCCACGGCCTTGCCGATCTCGGCGTACGAGCGCCGACCGTCGGCCTGCAGCTGCTCGATGATCGCCTTCGACACCTCGTCGAGCTGGACAGGACGCTGAGAGGGCGGGCGAGACGGGGCCATGCGGCGATTCTGGCAGTCCACGGATGCCCGGGCAAGTGGATCCGCACGTCGGAGCTCGATCCGGCATCGGATCCGGTGGTCGGAGCGTCGACCCGTCTGCGCGACGGACATCGGGCGACAGCGATGGCGGCCGGCTCGGCGGAGGGCCGTCAGCGACTACCATCGGGAGGCGGCCGGGCACCCCTGGCGCCGGCGGTCACGGGCCGTCGGACCGGACGGCCGCGGGCCACGGGGATGCGAGGAGCAGCGATGACGCAGATCGGCCGCAGCCGCGCGTCCGTCACCGTCCCCGTCTCCGCCTGGAGCTCCGACGCACCCTCGGCCGAAGTCACCCTCGGCTGGGCCGCGCGCACCGAGACCGGCCACGTGCGCAGCGCGAACGAGGACAGCTACCTCGCTAAGAGCCCGCTCTTCGCTGTCGCCGACGGGATGGGCGGGCACGCGGCAGGAGAGGTCGCCAGCGACGCGGTCGTGTCGCGCCTGTCCACCGCGGCGCTCGGCGCGACCGTCGGAGCGGAGGAGATCGACCGGGCGCTTCGGGAGGCGGTCGGGGACATCGCCCGGCAGTCGCACACGGCCGACGTCGGCACCGGGACCACGGTCACCGGGATCGCGCTCACGGTGGTCGGAGGAGAGCCCTACTGGTCCGTCTTCAACATCGGCGACTCGCGCGTGTACCTGAGCGTCGCCGGGACCCTCGTGCAGCTCACCGTGGACCACTCCATCGTCCAGGAGCTGGTCGACGCGGGCCTGATCTCCCGCGACGAGGCCGACGTGCATCCGCACAGCAACGTGATCACCCGCGCGGTCGGCTTCCACGAGGCGCCCGTCCCCGACTACCGGCTCGTGCCCGTCCTCGCCGGATCGCGTCTGCTGATCTGCTCGGACGGACTCACGAAGGAGCTGACCGATGCCGGCGTCGGCCACCTGCTCAGCGGCACCGGCTCCGCTCAGGAGGCGGCCGACGCCCTGGTCGACGCCGCGCTGGACAACGGCGGGCGCGACAACGTCACCGTGATCGTCGTCGACGTCCTCGCGGTCACCGGCGACGAGGAGGCCGGCGCACCGGTCTGACGAGCAGCGCCCCGGCACGGGGCGGCCGCGGTCGTGGTGCCGCCGGACCGCCCGCACGCGCCGAACGGCCGTACGACGGTCCGGCGCCTGCCGGTTCGCGTCGGGTTCGGCCGGCTCGGGGCTCCCCGCGCCGGCGCTGGGTACGATGGTGAGCGGAAGGGCGTTCTCGGTGATCTGCAGCACGTGTGGCTCCAACCTCGCTCCCGGGGCGATCCTCTGCGGCGAGTGCGGTTCGTCGGTGGCGGCGCATGCCACGACGGGTGCGTCCCGCCCCTCGTCCTCCGGCGACACGACGGTCCTCGACCCGTCCCGCCGTGCCTGGCTGCCGGGCCTGGCCCCCGGCCGGCACCGGCGTCCCGCCCCCGGCGCACCGATGGCGCCGCCCTCGCAGGGGCTCGTGCGCCTCAGCTTCGCGACCGGGCAGCACGCGATCGTGACCGGCAACGGCCTGATCGGACGCCAGCCGCTCCCGGACCCCAACGAGACGTTCCGGCACATCCTCGCGATCCCGGATCCGTCGCGATCCCTCTCCAAGACCCACCTCGAGTTCGGCTTCGACGAGGGCGGGCTCTGGGTCAGGGACCGCTGGTCGGCCAACGGGTCCGTGCTGGTCGCGCCTACCCAGGCGCCGCTCCCGCTCGAGGCCGGCCGCCGCTACCGCGCGAAGCTCGGCAGCCGGATCCTGCTCTCCTCGGTCGAGATGGCGGTCGAGCGCGTCGACGGGTCCGCCGGCGGCTCGGGACGCCCGCCCCTCACCCGCTGACGGCACGGCCTCCGGGGACCGAATCGGCGGTCGACACGGCCTCCGGGTGCGGAATTCGTGACGATCATGTTTCCGGATGAGCGTTCTCCTCCGTTCGCCGTGACAGGCGGATGAGCGCTGTGCCAGTATTTCCCCACGTTCGGCCCTCGAGGCACGAGCCCCGACGCAGTCAGGAGCCCCCGCCATGACCCGTCCCCTCCCGAGGGATCCCGTCCTCCGCCGGGCCGTCGCCGCGGCACGCTCGCACGAGCGCGAGCGCCGGGCGGTCCTCTCGCGTCGGGCGGTCCTCGGCGGGATCGGCCTCGGAGCGGGTGCCCTCGCCCTGGCCGCCTGCGCCCCGCAGACCCGTGCCGCTCCGACCGCCGCCGCCGACGGATCGGCCGGCGACCCGCGCCTGGTGTGGGACAACTGGCCCGCCTACATGGACGAGGACGACGACGGGAACCACCCCACGCTCCAGGGCTTCGAGGAGCAGACGGGCATCGCGGTGACCTACAACGTCGCCGTCGACGACAACAACTCGTACTACGGCAAGGTGAAGGATCAGCTCGCGCTCGGGCAGTACATCGGCGCCGACACGGTCTGCCTGACGGAGTGGATGGTCTCGCGCCTGGTCCGCCGCGGCTACGTGCAGGAGCTCGACCACGCGAACATCCCGAACATCGCCAACCTCACCCCCTCGCTGGCGAACCCCGACTTCGATCCGGGCCGCCGGCTCTCCCTCCCGTACCAGGCGGGGTTCTCGGGCATCTGCTGGAACAGGGAGAAGCTGCCGAAGGGCCTCTCGAGCATCGAAGATCTGTGGGATCCGTCGCTCCGCGGCCGCGTCGGCGTGCTGAGCGAGATGCGCGACACGATCGGGCTCATCATGCTCGCTCAGGGGACGGACATCGCCGGCTCCTGGGGCGACGATGAGTACATGAACGCGATCGACGTCTTCCGCGAGCAGGTCGACGCCGGACAGATCCGCAACATCAAGGGGAACGCGTACCTCAACGACCTGCAGAACGAGGACACCCTCGCGGCGATCTGCTGGTCCGGCGACATCACCCTGATCAACGCCGAGGCCGGCGACAAGTGGGAGTTCGCCTTCCCCGACTCGGGCGGCGCGCTCTGGAACGACACCTTCGTGGTCCCGATGGGCTCCGAGCGCAAGGCCAACGCCGAGGCCCTGATGAACTACTACTACGAGCCCGAGGTCGCCGCCGAGGTGGCCGCCTGGGTCAACTACATCACCCCCGTGGATGGAGCGAAGGACGTCATGGAGAGCATCGATCCGGAGCTGGCCGAGAACCAGCTGATCTTCCCCGACGAGGACACGCTCGCGCAGGCGCACGTGTTCCGGACCCTGACCGCCGCGGAGGAGAAGGAGTACCAGGCCGAGTTCCAGAAGGTGCTCCTGGGCATCTGATGGCGATCGGGACCTTCGCCGAGAGCGGCGCCGACCTCCAGCTGGTCGGGATCAGCAAGCAGTACCCGGGCTTCACGGCCATCGACTCCCTGGACCTCACCATCCCGGCGGGCTCCTTCTTCGCCCTGCTGGGCCCCTCGGGCTGCGGCAAGACGACGACGCTGCGCCTGGTCGCCGGGCTCGAGGAGCCCTCCGCCGGCCGGATCCTCATCGGCGGGCGGGACGTCACCGAGACGAAGACGTACCAGCGGCCCGTCAACACCGTGTTCCAGTCGTACGCGCTGTTCCCGCACATGTCGATCCTCGAGAACGTCGCCTTCGGCCTGAAGCGGCGGAGGATCGCCGACCCCGTCGGCAAGGCGCACGAGGCGCTCCGTCTGGTCGAGCTCGACCACCTCGCCCAGCGCCGCCCCGCGCAGCTCTCCGGTGGTCAGCAGCAGCGGGTCGCCCTCGCGCGCGCCCTCGTCAACCGGCCCGCCCTGCTCCTGCTCGACGAGCCGCTCGGCGCCCTCGATCTCAAGCTCCGCCGGCAGATGCAGCTGGAGCTCAAGTCCATCCAGGAGGAGGTGGGCCTCACCTTCCTCCACGTCACGCACGACCAGGAGGAGGCCATGACGATGGCCGACACCGTCGCGGTGATGAACAAGGGCAGGATCGAGCAGATGGGCGCGCCGGAGGAGCTCTACGAGCTCCCGCGCACCGCGTTCGTCGCGAACTTCCTCGGCCAGTCCAACCTCTTCACGGGCGAGGTGGTCGGCAGCACCGACCGCGCACTCACCGTCGACGCGGGCGGGCACCGGATCGTCGTGCCCGTCGCCCGCTGCGCCCGCACGAGCGGGGAGATCACGGTCGGCGTCCGCCCCGAGAAGCTCCTGCTGCTGACGCAGGAGCCGCCGGCGGACTCCGGCCGGAACGTGCTCGGGCCCGGTCGCGTGGTCGACGTCTCCTTCAGCGGGGTCAGCACCCAGTACACGATCCGGATGCCGGGCCTGGGCCCGGTGGTCGTCTTCGCGCAGAACATGGTCTTCGGGCCGGTCGTCGGCGAGGGAGCGGAGGTGTGGGTCGGCTTCAGCACCGAGCACGGCTTCGGACTCGCGGACGAACCGGGCTCGGTCCCGCGCTTCGAGGCGGACGACTCCACCAGCGCCATCGCCGTGCAGCGCCGGGGGCTCCTGGCCGGTCGCAGCGGGGGAGCGTAGGCATGGCCTTCGCCGCCTTCGCCACGGGGCAGGCGGATCCTCAGGACGCTCCGGTCCGCCGGCGGTCGACGATCGCGCTGGTCCTGCTGCTGCCGGGCATCGCCTACATGCTGCTGTTCTTCCTGGCACCGCTGATCTCGCTCGTGCTCACCTCGTTCCAGGCCGAGGTGCCGGACGGGGACATCGGCGAGTACGCCCCCGGGTTCGCCTGGCAGAACTACCTCGTGGTGATGGGCGACTACTGGCCGCACGTGCTCCGCTCCTTCGGCTACGCGCTGATCGCGACGGTGCTCGCGCTGGTGATCAGCTACCCGCTGGCCTACTTCATCGGAGTGAAGGCGCGGCCCTGGCCGCTGCTGCAGAACCTGCTCCTCACGCTGGTGATCGCGCCCTTCTTCATCAGCTTCCTGCTCCGGACGCTGGCGTGGAAGCAGATCCTCGCGGACGAGAGCCCGCTCGTGCAGGCGCTCAAGGCCGTGGCGGTCCTGCCGAGCGACGGCCACCTCACGGGGACGCCGCTCGCCGTGATCTTCGGCATCACCTACAACTTCATCCCGTTCATGACGCTGCCGCTGTACACGACGCTCGAGCGCCTCGACGTGCGCTTCCTGGAGGCCGGGTCGGATCTCTACGCGCACCCCGCCTCCGTGTTCTGGAGCGTGACCGTCCCCCTGTCGATGCCGGGCATCGTCTCGGGCACGCTGCTGACGTTCATCCCCGCGGCGGGCGACTACATCAACGCGAGCCGGGACTTCCTCGGCTCGTCGCAGACCTCGATGGTGGGCAACGCGATCGAGGCGAACTTCCTCACGCTCGAGAACTACCCGGCGGCCGCCGCGCTCTCGATCGTGCTGATGGCCGTGATCCTGGTCATCGTCGGCTTCTACGTGAAGCGCAGTGGAACGGAGGACCTCCTGTGACCGCGACGGCCGACCGTCCGCTCGCGAGCGCCCAGGAGGCGCTCGGCGCGCCGCCCCCCGCCCCGATCCGGGGCCGCCGCCGCTTCCGGGGCCTCGGGCTCGGCGTCTACACGGCGCTGGCGCTGCTCTTCCTGCTCATCCCTATCGGGTACACCTTCGTCTTCTCCTTCAACGACTCGGGGAAGAGCAACCTCGCCTGGCGCGGGTTCACCCTCGACAAGTGGGTGTCGGCCTGGACCAGCGAGGAGGTGATGACCGCCTTCGGGAACAGCCTGCTGGTCGGTGTGATCGCCACCGTGCTGGCCACTGCGCTCGGCACCATGATCGCCATCGCGCTCGTGCGGTTCCGCTTCCGGTTCCGGTCGGCGATCAGCCTGCTGCTGTTCCTCCCCATGGCGACTCCGGAGGTGGTGCTCGGAGCCGGCCTCGCCGCGCAGTTCCTCAGCGTGGGCGCCGAGAAGGGGCTGGTCACGATCGTGCTGGCGCACACGATGTTCTGCATCAGCTTCGTCGTGGTCACCGTGAAGGCGCGGGTGGCGAGCCTGGACCCGAAGCTGGAGGAGGCGGGACGCGACCTCTACGCGTCGCCGAACCAGGTCTTCTGGCGGATCACCTTCCCGCTGCTGCTGCCCGGCATCCTCGCCGCGGCGCTGCTCTCGTTCGCGCTGAGCTTCGACGACTTCATCATCACGAACTTCAACTCCGGATCGGTCACCACGTTCCCGAAGTACATCTACATCGCGGCGGCGCGCGGCATCCCGGCGGAGGCGAACGTCATCGCATCGGCGGTGTTCGTCCTCGCGATCCTCGTGGTGGTGATCACGCAGGTCTCCGCGGCGGCCCGGGCGAAGCGCCTCGCGCGCGAGCAGTAGCTCAGGGCGTGCCGGGACGTGCGGTCAGACGTAGGAGGCGCGGATCGCGCCGACCGGGCGCCCGC
Source organism: Rathayibacter sp. AY1F9 (assembly GCF_002932155.1). Lineage (NCBI taxonomy): Bacteria > Bacillati > Actinomycetota > Actinomycetes > Micrococcales > Microbacteriaceae > Rathayibacter > Rathayibacter sp. AY1F9. Next base: position 55,610 of record NZ_PSVA01000004.1, read on the forward strand.
CGCCCGACACGACCGGGTTCAGCCGCACCAGCACGTCGTTCGCCGCGGTCCGGTCCACCGCGTCCGCCTCGACCAGGAGCTTCAGTGCGACCACGGTCGCGGCGCGGAGGCTCCCGTCGAGGATCTTCAGGGCGACGGTGGTGCCGTCGGGCGAGGCCATCACGAGCACGCCCTCGGCGCCGAGCTTGGCGACCAGGCCCAGGCGCTCGATCACGACGGTGTTGTCCCGGCCCGGGCCGTCGATCGCCCACGCGTTCTCGAGGATCGCGGCCGTGAGGACGCCGGCCTGGCGGTAGAGGCCGAACGGTGAGGCGGGGGAGGAGGACACGATCCGCGAGACGCCCTTCGCCAGCGCGGTCAGAGGAAGGGCGTGCACGGGAGCTCCGCAGCCGTCGATCCCCGAGGCCACGACGCGCTCGCCGGTGAGGCGCTCGATCGTGTCGACGATGTGCTGCTGCAGCGGGTGCGTCCGCTCGAGGTAGTCCTCGGTGCTCCAGCCGTTCTGCACGCAGGCCAGCAGCATCGCCGCGTGCTTGCCCGAGCAGTTCATGTAGAGCGGGTCCGGAGTCGCGCCCGCCCGCAGCAGCTGAGCGCGGGTCCCGGAGTCGCCGGGCCAGTCGGCCGGGCACTGCAGGGCGGTGTGGTCCAGGCCGGCGCGGAAGAGCAGGTTCTGCACCAGCGCCACGTGCTGGGGGATGCCGGCGTGGCTCGCGGTGGCGATGACCGCCTCCGCGCCGTTCAGCTCGACTCCGGCGGTCATCACCGCGAGGGCCTGGAACGGCTTGAGGCAGGAGCGGGGGAAGACGGGAGCCGTCGGGGTGCCGAGGCTGCGGGCGACGCGGCCCTCGGAGTCGAGGAGGACGGCGGAGCCGGCGTGGCGCGACTCGACGAACCCGGATCGCTCGACGACGGCCAGCTCGACGGACTCGGCGACGGTGAAGGTTCCTGCTGGCATCCCCCCATCCTGCCCGATGCGCCGCCCGGTCCCGCGCTCCCGGAGACGCCGAAGGCCACCGGGGAGCGCCTCGGCGCCCGCGGTGGCCTTCGGAGGATCGCGCCTAGAGGGTGGCGAACGCGTCGGCGATGACCGACACGGCGTCGTCGAGCAGCTCGTCGGTGAGGGCGAGGCTCGGCAGGAAGCGGACCACATTGCCGTAGGTGCCGGCGCTCAGCACGAGGACCCCGTGCTGGGCGGCGTAGTCGATGATCGCCTGGACCGCGACGGCGTTCGGCTCCTTCGTGGTGCCGGCGGTGCCGGGCTGCACGAGCTCCATCGCCATCATCGCGCCGATGCCGCGGACGTCGCCGATGATGTCGTAGCGCTCCTGCAGGCCTCGCAGCGCCGCGCCCAGGCGGGCGCCGATCCGGTCGGCCTCGGCGAGGAGGCCCTCGCGCTCGATGCGCTCGAAGACCGCGACGGCGGCGGCGGCGGCGACGGGGTTCCCGCCGAAGGTGCCGCCCAGTCCGCCGGCCTGCGCCGAGTCCATGATCTCGGCGCGGCCCGTCACACCCGCGAGCGGCAGGCCGCCGGCGATGCCCTTGGCCGAGAGGACGAGGTCGGGGACGAGGCCGAGGTGCTCGCTGGCGAACCAGGCGCCGGTGCGGGCCATGCCCGACTGGATCTCGTCGGCGACGAAGACGATGCCGTTGGCCGTGCACCACTCCTGCAGTGCCGGGAGGAAGCCGTCGGCGGGGACCATGAAGCCGCCCTCGCCCTGGATGGGCTCGGCGACGAGGCAGGCCAGGGCGGAGGCGCCGACGGTCTTCTCGAGGTACGAGATCGCGCGCTGGGCGGCCTCGGCTCCCGACAGGCCGTCGTGGTACGGGTACGAGCTCGGGGCGCGGTGGACGTCGCTGGCGAAGGGGCCGAAGCCCAGGCCGTAGGGCAGCGCCTTGAAGTTCATGGCCATCGTGAGGTTCGTGCGGCCGTGGTACGCGTGGTCGAGCACCGCGACGCCCGGGCGGCCGGTGTGCTTGCGCGCGATCTTGACGGCGTTCTCGACCGCCTCGGCACCGGAGTTGACCAGGACGGTCTTCTTGGCGAAGTCGCCGGGGGTGTGCTGGGCCAGCAGCTCCGCGACGCGGATGTAGGGCTCGTACGGAGTGACGGTGAAGAGGGTGTGCGTGAGGCGCGCGAGCTGCTCCGCGGCGGCCGCGACGACGGAGTCGTCGGTGTGCCCGATCGTCGTGACGCCGATGCCGGCGCCGAGGTCGATGAAGCTGTTGCCGTCGACGTCGACCAGGATCGCGCCGTGCGCGCGGTCGATGTAGACGGGGAGCGCGGTGCCGACGCCGGTGGGCACGACGGCGAGGCGGCGCTCGTGCAGGGCCCGGGATCGCGGCCCGGGGATCTCGGTCGCGACGCGCCGCTCCTGGGGGACTGCGGACGTGGGAACCTGGGGGGCGAGCGTGTCTGTCATGGTCCTCGGAGTCTACCCGCGGGGGTTCCGCGTCCAGAGGTCCAGACCGGCGCGACCGGCCTGATCCACCGCCGTCGAGGAGGAGCCCGATGAAGTCCGAGCACGAGTACGCGGTGTCCGTCGTCTGGGAGGGCGACCGGGGCACCGGCACGAGCGGCTATCGCGAGTACGGGCGCCAGCTGACCGTCACGGCGGAGGGCCCGGCGCCCATCCTCGCCTCGGCCGACACGCCCTTCCGGGGCGACGCCGACCGCTGGAACCCGGAGCAGCTGCTCCTCGCGGCGCTCGCGCAGTGCCACCTCCTCTCCTACCTGCACGTGGCGGTCAAGAACGGAGTCGTCGTCACCGGCTACACGGACGACGCGGTGGGCTCGATGCTGCAGGAGGGGGAGAGCGGCCGCTTCACCTCGGTGACCCTCCGGCCCCGCGTCACTGTCGCCGAGGAGTCGATGGTGGCGATCGCCCAGACGCTGCACGCCGAGGCCTCCCGGCTCTGCTTCATCGCCAACTCGGTGAACTTCCCCGTCGCCCACGAGCCGGAGGCGTCCGCGCGCTGAGGCTCAGCGGCGCTCGTGCGGGAGCGCCCGGCGGATGCGCTCGACCGTGGTCGTCGGCGGCGACTCGTTGTACGCACCGGCGAGCTCCTGCCCGGAGAGCGCGTGGACGGCCGCCATCACCTCGTCGGTGGCGTGGCGTCGGGCGCGGCCGGAGTCGGCGGAGCCGTGCCGCGAGAGGTCCAGCGGAGCCCCGAAGCGGACCGTGATCCGGTGCAGGCGCGGCACCCTCGTGCCCACCGGCTGGAGCTCCTGCGTGCCGATCATGCCGACGGGGACCACCGGCGCGCCCGTGGTGAGGGCGAGCCATGCCACTCCGGTGCGGCCCTTGTAGAGGCGCCCGTCGCGGGAGCGGGTGCCCTCGGGGTAGACGGCGAACGCCTCGTCCCGCTCGAGGATCGCCCGGCCGAGGTCCAGCGCCTCCTGAGCGGCCTGGCCGGCGCCGCGCTCGACCGCGACGGCTCCGACGCTCGTGAAGAAGGCGCGAGAGAGGGCGCCCCGCACGCCGGTCCCCGTGAAGTAGTCCGACTTGGCCAGGAACTGCACCGGCCGCGGGGCGAGCAGCGTCAGCACCGGGGAGTCGATGAACGAGAGGTGGTTGGCCGCCAGGATCACGCGTCCCTCGGCCGGGACGTTGTCGCGCCCCTCCACGATCGGCCGGTAGACCAGCCGGCCGACGCCGCCGATGGACAGGCGCGCCAGACGCGCGGAGAGGCCGATCCCCGGGGGAGTCGGCCTCTCGTGGTCGTCGTCGATCCGCATTCCGACGAAGCTACCGGGGCGTCCATGCCGCTCCGGTCATGCGGCGGATCAGCCGAACTGGGCGAGCGCCTCCTCGATGACCGTCGCGGCGTCGTCGATGAGCTCCTCGCTGATGACCACGCTCGGCATGATCCGCAGCACGCTGTCCCAGCTGCCCGCGTCGAGGACGATCACGCCGTTCGTGGTGGCGTGCTTCAGGATCGCGGTGAGCGCCTCCGGGTACTGCTTCTTCGTGCCCGGGTGGACGAGCTCGACGCCCCACATCGCGCCCTTGCCGCGGACCTCGCCCACGACCGCGAAGCGCTCGGCCCAGTCGCCGATCCGCGCCTGCAGCAGGCGCTCGACCCGCTGCGCCTCCTCCAGCAGGCCCTCGGACTCGATCGCCTCGAACGTCGCGAGCGCCGCGGCGGTGGAGACGGGGTTGCCGCCGAACGTGCCGCCGATGCCGCCGGGCTGCACGGCGTCCATGATCTCGGCGCGGCCGGTGACGGCGGCGAGCGGGAAGCCGCCGGCGATGCCCTTGGCCGTCGTGATGAGGTCCGGGACCACGCCGTGGTGCTCGATGGAGTACCAGGTGCCGGTGCGGGCGATGCCGGCCTGGATCTCGTCCGCGACGAAGACGATGCCGTTCTCGGTGCAGAACTCGGACAGGCGGCGGAAGTAGCCCGGCGCCGGGATGATGATGCCGCCGTCGCCCTGGATCGGCTCGACGAAGAGCGCGGCCAGCTCCTGCGCGCCGATGTGGGTGGTGATGTAGTCGATGGTGCGCTCGGCCGCCTCCTCGCCCGTCATGCCCTCGGGGTCGCGGAACGGGTAGCTGATCGGGAGGCTGTAGATCTCGCCCGGGAAGGGGCCCATGCCCGCGCGCTCCGGCCAGGGGCGGTAGGTCATCGCCATCGTGAGGTTGGTGCGGCCGTGGAAGGCGTGGTCGAGCGTCGCGATGGCGCGGCGGCCGGTGAACTTCCGCGCGATCTTGACGGCGTTCTCGACCGCCTCCGCGCCGGAGTTGACCAGGATCGAGTGCTTCTCGAAGTCCCCGGGGGTGATCTCGGCGAGCTTCTCGGCGACCCGGACGTAGTTCTCGTACGGAGTGACGGTGAAGAGGGTGTGCGTCAGCTTCTCGGCCTGCGCGGCGGCCGCCGCGGCGACCGCGGGGTGCGCGTGGCCGATGGTGGTCACTCCGATGCCGCAGCCGAGGTCGATCAGGCGGTTGCCGTCGACGTCGACCAGGACCGCGCCCGACGCGTGGTCCATGTAGATGTTCGCGAGCGTCCCGGCGCCGCGGGAGACGCTGGCGACGCGGCGCTCCTGGAGGGCGACGGAGCGCGGGCCGGGGAGCTCGGTGACGAGCTCTCGGGACTGGGGGACCGAGAATTCACGCATGCCCCGATGGTAGGCCTGGGACCGTTCGAGGACCCGCACCCAGCGCGTTGCGAGGCGCGCCGTGCAGGATGGAGGCGATCCCCGAACGTCCACCGGCCGCCGCCGGTCACGAAAGGTGCCCCTGTGCGCAGAACCCTCGCGATCCTCGCCGTCCTCGGCGCCTCCCTGAGCCTGGCGGCCTGCACCCCCGGGGAGCCGGATGCAGCGCCGTCCGCCTCCGCCACCCCGCTCGGCTGCGCGACCGAGGGCGAGGCGACCGCCGCAGTGCAGACCAGCGGCGACTTCGCCACCAAGCCGGTCACCGTGTTCCCCAGCCCGGTCAGCGTGGACGCCACCGAGCGCTCCGTCGCGATCGAGGGCACCGGCGAGGAGGTCGCCGAGGGCGACACCGTGCTGGTCGACTACACGCTCTACAACGGGACGAGCGGTGCCGAGTTCTCGGCGAGCAGCTACGCGTCCGGTGGCCGCGCGGCCTTCGAGGTCGACACCGACCAGTACCTCGCCGGTCTCGTGAAGGCCGTCAACTGCGCGACCGTCGGCTCGCGCGTCGTCGCCGTCGTTCCCCCGGCCGACGCGTTCGGCGACGCCGGGCAGAGCCAGTTCGGCATCGCCGCGACCGACTCGATCGTCATGGTGATCGACGTCGAGCAGATCGTGCCGACCGCCGCCGACGGCGAGCCGCAGCCCCCGGTCGACGGCCTGCCGACGGTGGCGCTCGCCGAGGACGGGGCGCCCACCGTCACCATCCCCTCGACCGACCCGCCCGCCGACCTGCAGCTCGCCGTCCTCAAGAAGGGGAGCGGCGCGACCGTGGCCGACGGCGACCAGCTGATCGTGCAGTACCAGGGCGTGGTCTGGGGCACCGGCGAGGTGTTCGACCAGAGCTGGGGGAAGCCCGCTCCCGCCGCCTTCGGCACCGGCGACGTGATCGAGGGCTTCAAGGAGGCCGTGGTCGGCCAGACCGTCGGCTCGCAGGTGCTCGTCACCATCCCGCCGTCGAAGGGCTACGGCGACCAGGGCAACCAGAACGCGGGGATCAGCGGGACCGACACCCTCGTCTTCGTGGTCGACATCCTCGCCATCAGCTGACCGGGAGGCGCTGGGTGCTCCGTGCCAGGATGGGCGGATGCGCAGGGTCATCATCCTCGGCTCGACCGGGTCCATCGGCACGCAGGCTCTCGACGTCATCGGCGCGAACCGCGAGCGGTTCGAGGTCGTCGGCCTCGCCGCCGGCTCGAACCGGGCGGCGGTCGCCGAGCAGGCGTCCGCGTTCGGCGTCGAGCACACGGCGTTCGGTGCGGAGGAGGCCGAGCAGCTGATCCGCTCGGTCGATGCGGACGTCGTGCTGAACGGGATCACCGGCTCGGTGGGGCTCGGCCCGACGCTCGCGGCGCTCGAGGAGGGCAGGACGCTCGCCCTCGCCAACAAGGAGTCGCTGATCGTCGGCGGCGAGCTCGTCACCTCGCTCGCCGGTCCCGGCCAGATCGTGCCGGTCGACTCCGAGCACTCCGCGATCGCCCAGGCCCTCCTCGCGGGCGAGCACCGCGAGGTCCGCCGCCTCGTGCTGACCGCGTCCGGCGGGCCGTTCCGGGGACGCGACCGCGCCTCCCTCCGCGACGTCACCCCGGCGCAGGCGCTCGCACATCCGACCTGGGACATGGGCCTGGTCGTCACGACCAACTCCTCCACCCTGGTCAACAAGGGGCTCGAGGTGATCGAGGCGCACCTGCTCTTCGACGTCCCCTACAACCGGATCGACGTCACCGTGCACCCGCAGTCGGTGATCCACTCGATGGTCGAGTACGTCGACGGCTCGACGATCGCCCAGGCCTCGCCGCCGGACATGCGGCTCCCGATCTCGCTCGGCCTCGACTGGCCGCACCGCGTCGCCGGGGTCGGCGTCCCGCTCGACTGGACCCGCTCCCACTCCTGGACGTTCGAGCCGCTGGACGAGGAGGCGTTCCCCTCGGTCCGGCTCGCAAAGCGCGTCGGGGAGGCGGGCGCCTCCTACCCGGCCGTGTTCAACGCGGCGAACGAGCAGGCCGTGCAGGCGTTCCACGCGGGGCGGATCGGCTACCTCGACATCCTCGAGACGGTGGAGGCGGTGGTCGACGCGCACAGCGTCGACGGCACGCTGACCCGCGAGTCGCTGGCCGCGGCGGAGGAGTGGGCGCGCCGCACGGCGGACGAGCGGATCGCCGGAGTCTGACCAGGGGTCATCCGAACGGGCTCCTTCTCCGCGGATCCGTGTCGGCGGACGTCGCGCCGCTGATCCGCTCGGCCGCGGAGTTCATCGGATCCGTGCAGGCGCACCCCAGCGTGGACGGGCGGGCCCGGCCTACAGTGTGTCGGTGGAATCCGTGCTGCTCTTCGTCCTCGGCGTCGTCATCATCGCCGTCGGCGTCGCCCTCTCCATCGCCCTGCACGAGGTCGGGCACCTCCTCCCCGCCAAGCTGTTCGGGGTCAAGGTCACGCAGTACATGATCGGGTTCGGGCCGACCCTCTTCTCCCGGCGCCGAGGCGAGACGGAGTACGGCGTCAAGGCGATCCCGCTCGGCGGCTACATCGCCATGATCGGCATGTACCCGCCGAAGCACCCGGGGGACCGGCCCACGGAGTCGAGCACCGGTTTCTTCAACGGCCTGGCGTCCTCCGAGGCCCAGCTCGAGGAGCCCCGGCGCGGCGCCTACGCCACGATGATCGACGAGGCCCGCGCCGCCAGCGCCGAGACGATCGGCGACGGCGAGGACCACCGCGCGTTCTACCGGCTCCCCGTGTGGAAGCGCGTGATCGTCATGGCCGGCGGCCCCTTCATGAACCTCGTGATCGCCACGGTCCTCTTCACCGTCCTCCTCTGCGGCATCGGGATCCCGCAGAGCACCAGCACCCTCGCCGCGGTCTCGCAGTGCGTGGTCCCGGAGTCGCAGCGCGCGACCGCGACCTGCACCGCCGACGACCCGCTGGCACCCGGAGCCGCGGCCGGCCTGCTGCCGGGCGACACGATCACGGCGATCGACGGCACTCCGGTGAGCACCTGGAACGACCTGACCCCGATCATCCAGCGCTCCGCGGGCGTCCCGCTCAGCGTGTCCGTCCAGCGCGACGGCGCCCCGCTGACCCTCACGATCACCCCCGCCGAGAACGAGGTCGCGGTGACCGACGCGAACGGCGCCCCCGTCACCGACGCCTCCGGTGCGATCGAGACGCAGACGGTCGGCTTCATCGGCATCTCGCCCACATCGGCCCTCGCGCAGCAGCCGGTCACCGCGGTGCCCGAGACGGTCTGGTCGAACATCACCAGCGTCGCCCATGTGATCCTCAACCTGCCGCAGCGCCTCATCGACGTCGCCCGGGCGGCGTTCGGCTCGGAGGCGCGCGATGCCAACGGCCCGATCAGCGTCGTCGGAGTCGGCCGGATCGCGGGCGAGATCGCCGCCTCCGACCAGCTCCCCGTCGTGTCCAAGGTGCAGACGATGGTCGGCGTCCTCGCCTCGCTCAACGTCGCCCTCCTCGTCTTCAACCTGGTGCCGCTGCTCCCCATGGACGGCGGCCACATCGCCGGTGCCCTCTGGGAGGGCCTGCGCCGCCGGATCGCCAAGCTCTTCGGACGCCGCGACCCCGGCCCCGTCGACATCGCCCGCCTGCTCCCGCTCACCTACGTCGTCGTCCTCGTCCTCGGCGGCATGAGCGCCCTCCTCATCTACGCCGACATCGTCAAGCCGATCACGCTGTTCTGAGTTGGATTCCACGCCGGGCCTCGCCCGGCGTGGCGCGGTCGGCTTCTCGGGGTGGGGGCGTGGGTGGAGCGGGGTGCGGACGGCTGGGGCGAAACGCTGGGATGCGATTCACCCGTTCGCCTCGGGGCTGCGACCGTCTGAGGTGAATCGCTGGGACGGGATCGGCGGTTCGGCTCGGGAGCGAGGCGACCGCGGATCGTCGTGCGGTCTCGGGCTGAGAGCAGGTGCGGTGGACGGGTTCCGAGGCGCGCAGGAGGGGCGGCGGCTGGGAAGGTGCGGCGAGCGGACGAGGGGTCCCGCGGCGCGCGTACGATGGGGCGCGTGCCAGCAGTGAATCTGGGTCTTCCCAAGGTCCCCATGACCCTCGCCCCCCGCCGCAAGTCCCGCCAGATCAAGGTGGGCAAGGTGCTCGTGGGCGGTGACGCGCAGGTCAGCGTCCAGTCGATGTGCACCACACCGACGACGAACATCAACGCGACCCTCCAGCAGATCGCCGAGCTCACCGCGTCCGGCTGCGACATCGTCCGCGTCGCGGTGCCGAGCCGCGACGACGCGGAGGCGCTGCCGATCATCGCCAAGAAGAGCCAGATCCCGGTCATCGCCGACATCCACTTCCAGCCCAACTACGTCTACGCCGCGATCGACGCCGGCTGCGCCGCGGTCCGCGTGAACCCCGGCAACATCCGAAAGTTCGACGACCAGGTCGGCAAGATCGCCGCCGCCGCGAAGGCCGCCGGCGTCTCGATCCGCATCGGCGTCAACGCCGGCTCGCTCGAGCCGAGCATCCTGCAGAAGTACGGCAAGCCCACCCCCGAGGCCCTCGTCGAGAGCGCCGTCTGGGAGGCCAGCCTCTTCGAGGAGCACGACTTCCACGACTTCAAGATCTCGGTCAAGCACAACGACCCCGTCGTCATGGTGAAGGCCTACCGCCAGCTCGCCGAGCGCGGCGACTGGCCCCTCCACCTCGGCGTCACCGAGGCCGGCCCCGAATTCCAGGGGACCATCAAGTCCGCCACCGCCTTCGGCATCCTCCTCGGCGAGGGCATCGGCGACACCATCCGCGTGTCCCTCTCGGCCCCGCCCGCGCAGGAGGTCAAGGTCGGCCTGCAGATCCTCCAGTCGCTGAACCTCCGCGAGCGCAAGCTCGAGATCGTCTCCTGCCCCAGCTGCGGCCGCGCGCAGGTCGACGTCTACACGCTCGCCAACGACGTCACCGCCGGCCTCGAGGGCATGAGCGTCCCGCTGCGCGTCGCCGTCATGGGCTGCGTCGTCAACGGACCCGGCGAGGCCCGCGAGGCCGACCTGGGCGTCGCCTCCGGCAACGGCAAGGGCCAGATCTTCGTCAAGGGCGAGGTCATCAAGACCGTCCCCGAGGCCGAGATCGTCCAGACCCTCATCGAGGAGGCCAACCGCCTGGCCGCCGAGATGCCGGCCGACGACACCTCGACCGGAGCCCCGGTCGTCACCGTCGGCGCGAACTGACGGCGCGGGGCGGATCGACGTGGTCCGCCCCGCACTGCGCCTCGCGCTCGTGGTCGTCGCCGCCGCGCTCCTCGCCTCCGGTGTCGCCGCGCTCCGCAGCGGCCCGTCCTCCGAGGCCGGCGAATGCATCGACAGCCGCAGCCCGCAGGACCCCTTCGGCTGCGACCGCTGGGTGCTGACCGCGGCCGAAGGGGAGACCCCGTACACGGCCTGGGTCGAGGACGCCCGCGTCCGCCTCCGCTCCGAGAGCGTCGGGGGTGCGCCGACCCTGGTCGTCGGCACGGGCTGCCTCGTGGTCAGCGCCGCCCACCGGATCGACGACGGCGTGCTGGTCCCCGGCGACGAGGTGACCGGATCCGACAGCTGCTCCGACACGCCGAGCCCCGAGGCCATCCGGCTCCGGGCGCTCCTCTCCGGCCCGATGACGATCGGCGGCACCCCCGACGACGTGCTGCTGGACGGCACGGGCGGAGCGGTCGTCTTCTCGCGGATCCCCGACTGAGGCTCCCGGCGCCCTCGCGAGCCGGGGGAGCGCAGCGGATAGGATCGTCCCTCGTGGTCACCCGTCTCTCGCATCTGTTCGTCCGCACGCTCCGGGAGGATCCCGCCGACGCCGAGGTCGCGGGCCACCGCCTCCTCGTCCGCGCGGGCTACATCCGCCGTCAGGCGCCCGGCGTCTTCGCCTGGCTGCCGCTGGGCCTGCGCGTCAAGCGCCGCATCGAGCGGATCATCCACGAGGAGATGGAGGCGGCCGGCGCCCAGGAGGTGCACTTCCCCGCGCTCCTGCCCCGCGAGCCCTACGAGCTCTCGGGCCGCTGGACCGAGTACGGCGACGGCGTGTTCCGCCTGAAGGACCGCAAGGACGCCGACTATATGCTGGCTCCCACGCACGAGGAGTTCTTCACACTGCTCGTGAAGGACCTCTACTCCTCCTACAAGGACCTGCCCCTGTCGATCTACCAGATCCAGGACAAGTACCGGGACGAGGCGCGGCCCCGCGCGGGCCTCCTGCGCGGTCGCGAGTTCACGATGAAGGACGCGTACTCCTTCGACTACACCGACGCCGGCCTCGACGCGAGCTACCAGCGCCAGCGCGACGCCTACGAGCGGATCTTCGCCCGTCTGGGCCTGGAGTACGTGATCGTGCAGGCCGACGCCGGAGCGATGGGCGGCTCCCGGAGCGAGGAGTTCCTGCACCCCACCCCCGTCGGCGAGGACACCTTCGTCCGGTCGGCGGGAGGGTACGCGGCGAACGTCGAGGCGTACCGCACGCCCGTCCCCGCGGCGCTGCCCGTCGAGGGCCTGCCCGAGGCGCGCGTCTTCGACTCGCCCGACACCCCGACCATCCAGACCCTGGTCGACCTGGCGAACGCGACGCAGCCCCGCCCCGACGGCCGCGCCTGGACCGCCGCCGACACCCTGAAGAACGTCGTCCTCGCGCTCACCGCGCTCGACGGCACCCGCGAGCTCGTGATCGTCGGCCTGCCCGGCGACCGCGACGTCGACCTCAAGCGCGCCGAGGTGGCCTTCGCCCCGGCCGAGGTCGAGGCCGCCACGGCGGAGGACTTCGCGACGCACCCCGGACTGGTCAAGGGCTACATCGGACCCTGGTCGGCCGAGGGAGCCGTCCTGGGCGAGGAGTCGGCGACCGGCGTCCGCTACCTGCTCGACCCGCGCGTGGTCGACGGCACCGCCTGGATCACCGGGGCCAACGTCTCCGGGCAGCACGTCCTCGACCTGGTCGCCGGCCGCGACTTCCACGGCGACGCCACCGTCGAGGTCGCGGACGTCCGCACCGGCGACGAGGCGCCCGACGGCTCGGGCCCGATCGAGACCGCCCGCGGCATGGAGATCGGCCACGTCTTCCAGCTCGGCCGCAAGTACGCCGACGTCCTCGGGCTGAAGGTGCTCGACGAGAACGGGAAGCTGGTCACCGTCACGATGGGCTCCTACGGCATCGGCGTGACCCGCATCCTCGCCATCATCGCCGAGGCCACCCACGACGACCGCGGACTGCTGTGGCCCGCGAACGTCGCGCCGTTCGACGTGCACGTCATCGCGACCGGCAAGGACGCGGCGGCTCTCGAGCTCGCCGAGTCGGTCGGCGCCTCCCTCGAGGCCGCCGGCCGCGACGTGCTGATCGACGACCGCCCGAAGGTTTCGCCCGGCGTCAAGTTCGGCGACGCCGAGCTGATCGGGGTGCCCGTGATCGTCATCGCGGGGCGAGGAGCGGCCGACGGGATCGTCGAGCTGTGGGACCGCCGGTCCGGCGAGCGCGAGCAGCTCCCGGTCGCCGAGGCGCTCGCCAGGCTGGGCGCCTAGACCCGACACGCCGAGGCGCTCGCCCGGCTGGGCGCCTAGACCCGACACGCCGAGGGCCCCGCCACCGCTTCCCGCGGCAGGCGGGGTCCTCCGTGCCTCGGCGGGATCCGCGGGTGGAACCCCGGGCCGCGTCGGGTACCCTTGAGGGCTGATCCGGGTGAGAGCCCGGCAGGCGAACGACCGCGGTCACCACCGCGGCATCCAAGTGAATAGAGAGAAAGGCCCGCCCGTGGACATCGACCTGAGCGTTCTGCGACTCATGGAGCGCGAGCGCGAGATCCCCTTCGAGGAACTCGTGCAGATCATCGAGCAGGCGATCCTGACCGCCTACCTCAAGCACATCGGCCAGGCCGACGACGCCGACAAGGCCACCGCCGTCGACGCGCGAGTGCACCTCGACCGCAAGACCGGTCACGTCTCGGTCTTCGTGCCCGAGCTCGACGAGGAGGGCGCCGTCGTGGGCGAGGCCGAGGACTCCCCGCGCGACTTCGGCCGCATCGCCGCCTTCGCCGCGAAGCAGGTCATCAACCAGCGCCTGCGCGACATCGCCGACGAGCACGTGCTCGGCGAGTTCAAGGGCCGCGAGGGCGACATCGTCGCCGGCGTCATCCAGCAGGGCCCCAACCCGCGGATGATCCACGTCGACCTCGGCTCCATCGAGGCGATCCTCTCGCCCGAGGAGCAGGTGCCCGGCGAGGACTACAGCCACGGACGCCGCATCCGCGTCTACGTCACGAGCGTCGGCCGCGGACCCAAGGGCCCGTCGGTCCAGGTGTCCCGCACCCACCCGTCGCTGGTGCGCAAGCTGTTCGCCCTCGAGGTCCCCGAGATCGCGTCCGGCGTTGTGGAGATCGTCTCCCTCGCCCGCGAGGCGGGCCACCGCACCAAGATCGCGGTGCGCGCGACCGAGCCCGGCGTGAACGCCAAGGGCGCCTGCATCGGCGAGCTCGGCCAGCGCGTGCGCGCGGTGACCGCCGAGCTCAACAACGAGAAGATCGACATCGTCGACTACTCCTCCGACCTGCCGACCTTCGTCGCCAGCGCGCTCTCGCCCGCCAAGGTGACCAGCGCGTTCGTGATCGACCAGAGCCTCAAGGCCGTCCGGGCGCTCGTCCCCGACTACCAGCTCTCGCTCGCCATCGGCAAGGAGGGCCAGAACGCCCGCCTCGCCGCCAAGCTGACCGGCGCGAAGATCGACATCCAGCCCGATTCGGTGATGGACGGGGAGTGATCCCCGAGCATCGGCCGTGCGGGGGAGCGGTCCTGGAGGGGAGGGAGTAGAGTGGAAGCCGTCAGAACGTGCGTCGGCTGCCGTCTGCGCGCCCCCCGGGCCTCTCTTCTGAGGCTGGTCCTCCACTCGAACGTCCTCGCGGTAGACCCGCGTGCCGTCCGTCCTGGTCGGGGAGCGTGGCTCCACGACACTGCCGACTGCTACGAGCTCGCGGTCAAGCGCCGCGCGTTCGGAAGAGCGTTCCGGACACGCGAGAGCGTGGACGCGAGCGAGCTGGAGCAGTACATCGCACGATCCGACCGGCTCGGCCCCTCGACCGGAGGGGCCGGAGCAGCGCACGATCACACCATAGAGAACAGGCAGAACGGCCCGTGAACTGATCATGAGCGAAGACTGATGAGCGGCTCGAAATGAGACCCGTCCGTTCGTGACGCCTGCCCCCGTCTTGGGTGCAGGCCCAAGACAGGAGAGAAGTGGCAAAACCACGCGTACACGAGATCGCATCCGAACTGGGTGTCGATAGCAAGGTCGCACTTGCGAAGTTGAAGGAGCTCGGCGAGTTCGTCAAGGGCCCGTCCTCGAGCATCGAACCCCCGGTGGCGCGCAAGCTCCGCCAGGCCCTCCAGGGCCAGGGCGGTTCCTCCGCGGGAGCGTCGGCGACCCCGGCCGCCCCCGCCGCCGGCGCCCGTCCCGGGGCCCCGCGCCCCTCCGGCGCGCGTCCGTCCGCGCCCACGCCCGGACCGGCCAAGCCGCCCGCTCCGGCGCCGGCACCGCCGATGTCGGTCGCCGAGCGCCAGGCCCAGGCTCAGGCCGCCCAGGAGGCCGCGGCCGCTCAGCGCGCTCAGGCAGCCAAGGACGCGCCCGCCGAGGCCGCCGCTCCGGCTCCGACCGAGGCCCCCGCGGCTCCGGCCGCCGCCGAGAAGCCGGCGTCCGGCGCGACCCCCGGCGGACCCAAGCCCGTCACCCCGCGTCCGGCTCCCGCCGCGAACACCCCGCGCCCCGGCGGCGCCTCGGGCGGCTCCAACCGCCCCGGCGGCACCCCGCGCCCGGGCAACAACCCGTTCGCCAGCAACCAGGGCATGGGACAGCGTCCCGCCGCCCCGCGCCCCGGCAACAACCCCTTCGCCAGCTCGCAGGGCATGGGATCGCGTCCGACCCCGGGCAACATCCCCCGCCCCGCTGCTCCGCCGCCGGGTCCGCCGGGACGCTGGCCGAAGCCGGCGGACCCGGCGGCGGAGCAGGACGTCCCGGCGGTGCCGGTCGTCCGGCCGGCGGCGGCTTCCAGCGCCCCGGCGGCGCTCCCGGTGCCGGTGGCGGCTTCGCCCCGCGTCCCGGTGGCGGTGGCGGTCGCGGTCGCGGCCCCGGCGGTGGAACCGCAGGAGCCTTCGGTCGCGGTGGCGGCAAGAGCAAGGCCCGGAAGTCCAAGCGCACGAAGCGTCAGGAGTTCGAGCTCAGGGAGGCCCCGTCGCTCGGCGGCGTCAGCGTCCCCCGCGGCGACGGCAGGACGGTCATCCGTCTGCGCCGCGGCGCGTCGATCTCGGACTTCGCCGACAAGATCGAGGCCATGACCGGCGTGCCGGTGCCCCCCGGCAACCTGGTCACCGTCCTCTTCGCCCTCGGCGAGATGGCGACGGCCACCGAGTCGCTCGACGAGGCCACCTTCGAGGTGCTCGGCTCCGAGCTCGGCTTCAAGATCCAGGTCGTCTCGCCCGAGGACGAGGACAAGGAGCTCCTCGAGGGCTTCGGTCTCGACCTCGAGCAGGAGCTCGACGACGAGACGGACGAGGACCTCGAGATCCGTCCCCCCGTCGTCACCGTCATGGGTCACGTCGACCACGGAAAGACGCGCCTGCTCGACGCGATCCGCAACGCCAACGTCGTCGCCGGCGAGGCGGGCGGCATCACGCAGCACATCGGTGCGTACCAGGTCGTCGCGGAGCACGAGGGCATCGAGCGCCCGATCACCTTCATCGACACCCCGGGTCACGAGGCGTTCACCGCCATGCGAGCCCGCGGTGCCCAGGTCACGGACATCGCGATCCTCGTGGTCGCGGCGGACGACGGCATCATGCCGCAGACCATCGAGGCGCTGAACCACGCCCAGGCGGCCAACGTGCCGATCGTGGTCGCGGTGAACAAGGTGGACAAGCCCGACGCCAACCCGGCCAAGGTGCGCCAGCAGCTCACCGAGTTCGGGCTCGTCGCCGAGGAGTACGGCGGAGACGTCATGTTCGTCGACGTGTCGGCTCGCGCGGGCACCGGCATCCAGGACCTCCTGGACGCCGTGCTGCTCACCGCGGACGCCGGTCTCGACCTGCGCGCCAACCCCAACAAGGAGGCGCGCGGAGTCGCGATCGAGGCGAAGCTCGACAAGGGACGCGGTGCGGTCGCGACCGTGCTCATCCAGTCGGGAACGCTGCGCGTCGGAGACGCGATCGTCGCCGGAACGGCCTACGGCCGCGTCCGTGCGATGGCGGACGAGAACGGCAACGCCGTCCTCGAAGCCGTGCCGTCGCGTCCGGTGCAGGTGCAGGGACTCTCGTCCGTGCCCCGCGCCGGCGACACCTTCCTCGTCACCGAGGAGGACCGCACGGCCCGTCAGATCGCCGAGAAGCGCGAAGCCGCTCAGCGCAACGCCCTGCTGGCCAAGGCCCGCAAGCGCATCTCGCTCGAGGACTTCACCCGTGCTCTCGAGGAGGGCAAGGTCGAGTCGCTCAACCTCATCATCAAGGGCGACGTGTCCGGTGCCGTCGAGGCGCTGGAGGAGTCGCTCGTCAAGATCGAGGTCGACGACTCGGTGCAGCTGCGCATCATCCACCGCGGTGTCGGTGCGATCACGGAGTCGGACGTCAACCTCGCGACGATCGACAACGCGATCATCGTGGGCTTCAACGTCCGCCCCGACCCGAAGGCCCGCGAGCGCGCTGCTCGAGAAGGAGTGGACATCCGCTTCTACTCGGTCATCTACAACGCGATCGAAGAGGTCGAGAACTCGCTCACGGGCATGCTCAAGCCCGAGTTCGAGGAGGTCCAGTCCGGTGTCGCCGAGATCCGCGAGGTGTTCCGCTCCTCCAAGTTCGGCAACATCGCGGGTGTCATCGTCCGCTCCGGCACGATCACCCGCAACTCGAAGGCGCGCGTCATCCGTGACGGCGTCGTGGTCGGGGACAACCTGGCCATCGAGTCGCTGCGTCGCTTCAAGGACGACGTCACGGAGGTCCGTACGGACTACGAGGCCGGTATCGGACTCGGAAAGTACAACGACATCCAGATCGGCGACGAGATCGAGACGATCGAGATGAAGGAGAAGCCGCGAGGCTGATCCGCTCCACTGGAAGGCCCGGGTCCGCCCGGGCCTTCCGGCGTCTCACGGCGCTGTTCGTGCGGGATCGGGAGGGGACTCTCGTCCTCTCGCGCCCTGCGGGAGGAATCGGGGGCCGCCCGTGTCCCGGAGGTGCGCACCCTCCAGCGTGCGCTTCCGCACCTCCGGGCGTGGGAGGCCGGCCCCGATCAGACGTTCTTGCAGCGGTGACTGCGCCCGCTGAGCGAGCAGCGAGCCTGCGGGCGACGTCCGGCTCCCGATCCAGCACCTGAGCCTTCCCGCCCCCCCCCCCCCGATCCCCGAGGATCAGGGAGCCGCGAGGAGGCACCCCACCCGCGCCGTCGCAGACGCGCGGTCGAGGGGCATCACGCCCCAGAAGCAAGGCCCCCTCGGACGCGACCGGTCGTCCGGGCGGAGAGTGGTTGAATGGCGAGCTGAACGGTTCGCCGAGAGAGATGTGAGGACCAGCCATGGCAGATCCGGCCCGGGCGAGGAAGCTCGCCGAACGTATCCAGGTGATCGTCGCGAAGCGGCTCGAGCGCGGTCTCCGCGACCCGCGCCTCGGCTTCGTCACCATCACCGATGTCCAGGTGACCGGCGACCTGCAGCACGCCTCGGTGTTCTACACGGTCTACGGCACCGATGAGGAGCGCGCCGATTCGGCCGCGGCCCTCAAGGCCGCCACCGGAATGCTCCGCACCGAGGTGGGCAGGAACATCACGTCCCGGCTCACGCCGTCGCTCGAGTTCATCCTCGACGCGGTGCCCGAGAACGCGAAGCACATCGAGGATCTGCTCGCCGCCGCGCGCAGCCAGGACTCGCAGGTGCAGTCGCTCGCCGCTCAGGCGGACTACGCCGGCGAGGCCGACCCCTATGTGAAGCCCCGCGAGGACGACGAGGACTAGGCGCCGAGCCCGAACACCGCGGAGCCCGTGGCGACGTCGACCGATTCCAGGACGACGACGACACGGGCTCCCGGCGTGAGCGGGGCCGGGACGTCGACGGTGATCTCCGGGTCGAGCAGCTGGACCGAGGAGCGGGTGCGCGTCGAGGAGACGACGATCCCGCTGAAGGAGGCTCCTTCGCGGCCGCGGAGGACGGCGGCCTCGACGATCGCGGTCGCCGCACGGGAGGCGGCTCCGGCCCGGCGGTCGCTCGCGGCGAGGAGCGGCGGGAGCAGGGGCAGCGCCTCGCGCAGCTGCGACGGGATCGTTCCGCCGCGGGACACCGCGAGGCAGACGGCGAGGCCGAACCGGTCGACCAGGCGCCGCAGCGGCGCGGTGACGTGCGCGTACGGCGCGGCGAGAGCCGCCTGCTCGGGATGCTCCGGCGGGGCGCCGTCGAAGGCGGTGTAGCCGGCGCCGCGGAACAGGCTCGCCGCGGCGTACATGATGGCGAGCTGGGCGGGGTCGGCGGTGTCGAGGCGGCGCAGGTAGGCGCCGTAGGCCTCCTCCTCGGGCCACGGGACGCCGAGCGCCGCGGCTCGGGAGCGGAAGGCCGCGACGGTGGCGGGGTCGGCCTCGGGCATGGTCCGGAGGATGCCCACCCCCGCGTCGAGCATCATCGTCGCCGCCGCCATACCGGTCAGCAGCGAGACCTGGGCGTTCCAGCCCTCGACGGCCAGGGGAGCGCGGCGCTCGACCCGGTAGCCGCCGTCGGCGGCGACGATCTCCTCCTCGGGCAGCGTCAGGCTCGCTCCTCCACGCTCGGCCTCGCGCGCCAGGCGCTCGCGTCCGAACCAGGGGAGGAGGGCGAGGGAGGGGTGCGGATCGCCCGCGTCGACGCTGCGCTGCACGCCCTCGTAGTCGAGCCGGGCCACGCTGCGGACGAGCGCCCGCTCGAGGTGCACCGAGCGCGGCTCCGCCCGCTCGTCGAGGGTCAGCGTCCAGACCAGCGCTCGGCGCGTCTCGTCCGGCAGGAGCGACGCGGTCCCCTCGGAGAGGACCGCGGGGTGCAGCGGGACGCGGCCGTCCGGGAGGTAGTAGGTCTGGCCGCGGCGGCGCGTCTCGGCGTCGAGCGCTCCGCCGGTGCGGACGACCGCGGGCACGTCCGCGATGGCGTAGCGGAGGACGACGCCCTCCGACGTGCGCTCCAGGTGGAGGGCCTGGTCCAGGTCGAGCGAGCCGGGCGGGTCGATCGTCACGAAGGGGAGGTCCGTCCGGTCGACGCGGTCCTCGTCGTCCGCTCCGGCGTCCGCGTGCTCGGCCTCGGCCAGCGCGGCCGGCGGGAACGGGCCGGGCAGGTCGTTCTCGACGCGGACCGCGGCGAGGGCGCGCTGGACGTCCAGGGCGAGGTCGACGTCGAGGGCGCGCTCGACGGCGGCGTCGGGGCGGGGGAGGCGGAGGCGGCGACCGGTCACGGCGCCGACCCTACCCGCCTCCTCCGACGCGGACGGCGGTCGACGGGCCCTCAGGAGCCGGGGAGGAGGTAGCCGTCCTCCGGGCCGCCCGTCGCCAGGCCGTCGGCGAGGAGCCCGGCCAGGGCGCGACCGCGCTGGTCGGCGTCCGGCCAGAGAGACTCCACCTCGGCCGCGGTGACCGGGCCGTGCGCGGCGCGCAGCTCGGCGAGGATGAGGCCGCGGACCTGGCGGTCCGAGCCCTCGAACCGCTTCTGCTTCGCCTTCACGGGCCCGGTGTGCTCGGGGTACCCCTCCGCCCGCCAGCGGCAGAGGTCGCGGATCGGGCACTCGTCGCAGCGCGGAGCGCGGGCGGTGCAGACGATCGCCCCCAGCTCCATCGCGCCCGCGTTGAAGGCCGCCGCCTCGGAGAGCGACTCGGGCAGCAGCGCCGACATCGCGGCGAGGTCGGCCCTCGCGCGGGGCGGGCCGGGCTCCGCCGCTCCGTCGACCGCGCGCGCGAGGACCCGGCGGACGTTGGTGTCGACCACGGGGTGCCGCCTCCCGTAGGCGAACACGGCGATGGCGCGGGCGGTGTAGTCGCCGATGCCGGGCAGCGCGAGGAGGGTCTCGACGTCGTCGGGGACCACGTCGCCGTGCTCCTCGGCGATCGCCACGGCACAGGCGTGCAGGCGCAGGGCCCGCCGCGGATAGCCCAGGGACTGCCAGGCGCGCACCGCCTCGCCGGGAGGGACGGCGGCGAGAGCGGAGGGTGTCGGCCAGCGCTCCAGCCACTCCGCCAGACGCGGGACGACGCGGACCACCGGGGTCTGCTGCAGCATGAACTCGCTGACGAGCGTGCCCCAGGCGGGGAAGCCCTCGCGGCGCCACGGCAGGTCGCGGGCGCTCGTGCGGAACCAGGCGGTGATCGCGTCGGCGAGAGGGTCGGAGGGCATCAGCCCACACTAGGCGGCGGCGCGTATCGTGGGCGGATGACCAGGTGGGCTCCGCAGAAGGCCGATGTGCTCGACGCTCTCGCGGCGGAGGTGCTGCACAACTACGGGCGCGGACGGGTCAAGGTCGGGATCGACGGCGACGACCCCGCGGTGAGCGCGGCGTTCGCGCTCGACCTCGCGGCGGCGCTCCGCCGGGCCGGCAAGGACGCGATCGTCGCGCACCTCGCCGACTTCCGACGTCCCCGCGCCGATCGGGACGACCCCGCCGTGCCCGACGAGCAGCGCTCCTACGCGGCCGGGTACGACTACGAGCTCCTGCGCCGCGTGCTGCTCGATCCGTTCACCCTCGGCGGCAGCACCGGGTTCGTGCTCGCGGGCTTCGACGCGGTGCGCGACGAGGCGCGGCAGGCGCGCTGGCGGACCGCCGGCCGCGACGCGGTGCTGCTCGTCGACGGCGAGTTCGCCCTCCGGCCGGAGCTGCGCGGCGCGTGGAGCACCAGCATCCGCCTCGACACGCAGGAGCCGCCGGTGGACGCGGCGTACCGCGCCACGACGGATCCGCGCCGGCTGGCGGGGATCCTCGTCGACATCCGCGATCCGGAGCAGCCCCGGCGCCTCTTCGCCGACTCCTGCTGAGCCTCGGGACGGAGGCCGCCGCCGCGGGCGGCGTCCGTCCGACAGGGCCGCGGGCTCAGACCAGGGCGGCGCGGCGCACGACCTCCGCCGGCGGCACGAAGGCGCCCGCCCGCTCGACCTCGTGCACCAGGTCGACCAGCAGCTGGTTGACCGGTGCCTCGCGCCCGCCGCGGTGAGCGGTGCGGACCACGGCCCCGGCCAGGTGGTCGATCTCGCTCGGCACTCCGCGGCGGACGCTCTGCAGCGTCGACCCGGGGTTCGGCACCTCGCCCATCCGCGCGGCCATCCGGCGGGGGAGCAACTCGACCAGGGGCAGGGGAGCGGCGGCCAGGGCGCGGACGGACGTGTTCGAGAGTCCCTGCAGCGAGCCGAAGCGGACGCCCGACGCGAGGCCCGTCCGGGCGGCCTCGCGCATCGACCGGGCGAGGACGCGCCGCAGCCCCGGATCGTCGATCGTCTCCTGGACCGAGAGCCCGGTGATCGCGGGCAGGGCGTTGACCTCGTTGATCAGCAGCTTCGTCCACTGCGCTCCGGTGAAGTCGTCGGTGACGGCGGTGGGGACCGCCTCGCCGAGCACGGCGGCGGCCCGTCGGACGTCGTCGTCGGCCGGGCCGCCGGGGACGCCGAGCGTGGTCGTGGCAGGAGCCGTGACGGTGACCCGGCCGGGTTCGAGGTGGCTCGCGGCGAAGAGGGCGAGAGCACCCACGAGCCGGGCGTCGCGCACCTGCCGGGCCGCCGCGGTGAGTCCGTCCAGTCCGTTCTGGACGACGACGACGAGAGTGCCGTCGACCGTGCGGCGGTTGGTGCGCAGCGCGTCCTCGGCGTCCTGCGCTTTCGTGCAGACGAAGGCGAGATCGGGCACGAGGTCGAGAGACTCGCCGCAGCGGACCCAGGCGGTGTGCTCGCCCCACGCCCCGTCGAGCCGGATCCCCGACCGGCGGATCGCGGTGAGGTGGTCGCCTCGGGCGGTGACCTCGACGTCGTGCCCGGCGCGGTCGAGAAGGGCGGCGATGGTGCCGCCGACGGCGCCTGCTCCGAGTACTGCGATCCTCATCCGGACAGCCTAGGACGGGCGGGCGAGGGCTCCGGCTCCACCCCGGGGGTACTCCCGATCCGTCCGTGTATCCTCGCACCCGTGCTCGAGACCCCCGCCCCGGCTCCGAACGGGATCCTCCTGCTGGACAAGCCCGGCGGCATCACCAGCCACGACCTCGTCTCGCGGACCCGCCGCCGCGCGGGGACCCGCAAGGTCGGCCACGCGGGGACGCTCGATCCGATGGCGACCGGGCTGATGATCCTCGGTCTCGGCCCCTCGACGCGCCTGCTCACCTACCTCGTCGGCCTCGACAAGCAGTACGAGGCGACGATCCGGCTGGGCTCCTCCACCACCACCGACGACCAGGAGGGCGAGGTGCTCGCCTCGGCGGAGCCCGCCCTCGTCGCGGCCCTCGCCCCGGAGTCGGTGTCCGACGCGATCGCGGCCCTCACCGGAGCGATCGAGCAGGTCCCGAGCACGGTCAGCGCGATCAAGGTGGACGGCCGCCGCGCCTACGCCCGCGCCCGCGACGGCGAGGAGGTCGTGCTCGCCTCCCGCCCCGTGACCGTCTCGGAGTTCGCCGTCCTGGCGAGCCGCCCGGTCGAGGGGTTCCTCGACCTGGACGTGCGCGTCACCTGCTCCTCCGGCACCTACATCCGCGCGCTCGCCCGCGACCTGGGCGCGTCCCTCGGAGTCGGCGGCCACCTGACCGCGCTGCGGCGCACCGCGGTCGGCCCCTTCTCCGTGGCCCAGGCCGGCGAGATCGACGAGCTCGACGTCCCCGCCGCGCTCCTGCCGCCGACGCTCGTGGCGGGCGAGCTGTTCCCCCTGCTGCGCCTCGACGCCCAGGAGGCGGGCGATCTCGCAAACGGCAAGCGCATCCCGGCCCCGGAGGCGGTGGCGGGCGCGAAGGGCCTCCTCGCCGCGGTCGGCCCGGGGGAGCGGCTGATCGGCCTCGCCGAGCGGCGCGGCACCCAGCTCAAGAGCGTCGTCAACTTCCCGACCGAGGACCTGCGGACGGCCGCCTCGTGATCGAGTGGTTCACGATCCTCCAGGTGGGGATCGCCGTCGCGGCCGGCCTGCTCTGCCTCGTGCTCGGGCTGCTCGCCCGCCGTCCCTCGGACGTCTCGGTCGGCGCGACGGCGATCGTCGAGCTGCTGCTGATCGTCCAGCTGGCGGTCGCGATCGTGTCGCCGCTGGTCGGCAACCGCCCGTCGGGGAGCCTGCCGGAGTACTACATCTACCTGATCTCGGCGCTGCTCCTGCCGCTCGCGGCCGGGTTCTGGGCGCTCATCGAGCGGAGCCGCTGGAGCACCGTGATCCTGGGCGTCGTCTGCCTCTCGATCGCGGTCATGGTCTACCGGATGCACCAGATCTGGTTCTTCCAGAGCGCCTGATCGGGCCCGCCACCGGGCCCGGCCCGGCGAGCGCCTAGCATGGACGTGCGATGTCGAAACCAGCCAGCGATGCGTCCGGACGGGCCGCTCACGACCCCTCAGTCCCCTCGGCCCCCGGGAGCGGAGAGCCGACCCGTTCCGCCCGCTCGCGCGGGATCGGCAGCCTCCTGGTCGTGGTCTACGGGATCCTCGCGCTCGCCGCGACGGGGCGCTCCGTCTTCCAGATCATCGACCGGTTCGACGAGGCGCCGCTGGCGTTCTCGCTCTCGGCGCTCTCGGCCGTCGTGTACATCGTCGCGACGGTCGCCCTGATCGTCCCGGGCCGCACCTGGCAGCGCGTCGCGTGGGTGACGATCACCTTCGAGCTGGTGGGCGTGCTCGTGGTCGGCGCGCTCAGCCTCCTCGCTCCGCAGCTCCTCGGGCTCGCGAGCGCCGACCCGTTCGGGCGCCAGTCGACGGTGTGGGCGGCCTTCGGCGCCGGCTACCTGCTGATCCCGCTCGTCCTGCCCGTGCTCGGCCTCTGGTGGCTCCGCGCGCAGGGGCGGCGCACGGCCCGGGCGGCCGCCTGATGCGCGTCGAGACCCGCCCCGGCGACCTGGCCGGGATCGGACCCTCCGCCGTCACGATCGGCAAGTTCGACGGCGTCCACTCCGGGCATCGGGCCGTCATCGGCCGGCTGCACGAGCGGGCCCGCGAGCAGGGGCTCGCCGCCGTCGTCGTCACCTTCGACCGCAATCCGCTCAGCGTGATCGCGCCGGAGAAGTGCCCGCCCGTCCTGGTCGGCAACGAGCAGAAGCTCGAGCTCCTCGCCGGGACCGGCGTGGACGCGACGCTGCTGCTCACCTTCGACGAGGCGTTCCGGGCGCTCTCACCCGAGCAGTTCGTCGAGCAGGTGCTGGTAAAGGCGCTCGAGGCCCGTGTGGTCCTCGTCGGCTCCGACTTCCGCTTCGGCGCCCGGGGAGCGGGCGACGTCGACCTGCTGCGCGTGCTCGGCGGGCAGCACGGATTCGAGGTGGAGCTGATCGACGACGTGCGGCCCGAGGACGGCCGCCGCGTCTCCTCCACCTGGATCCGCGAGCTGCTGGCCGAGGGCGACGTGGAGCACGCGACGCGCCTGCTCGGGCACGAGCCCGTCGTCCGCGGCGTGGTCGTGCACGGAGCGAAGCGCGGCCGCGAGCTGGGCTTCCCGACCGCGAACCTCTCGCCGCAGTCGCAGGGCCTGATCCCGGGCGACGGCGTCTACGCGGGCCGGCTCACCACCGACGGCGTCACGCATCCCGCCGCGATCTCGGTCGGCAGCAACCCGACCTTCGTCGGAGTGCCGCCCAAGCAGGTCGAGGCGTACGTGCTCGACCAGACGCTCGACACCCTCGACCTCTACGACCGCGTGGTCGACGTGGCGTTCGTCGGCCGGATCCGCGGCCAGGTCGCCTACGAGGGCGTCGAGCCCCTCATCCGCCAGATGAACCACGACGTGGTGCAGGTCCGCGAAGTCCTCGGCATCGACTGAGCGGGATGCCGGCCGCCGCCTAGCAGGGGCCGCGGGCCCGCACCAGCGGGAGAGGTCCCGGGGCCATCGGCGTACCGTGGCCGCATGAGCGAAACCCCCTCCGACTCGGCGCGCCCCCTCGCGCTCGTCACCGGCGCGACCGGATACATCGGCGGCCGGCTGACGCCGCGCCTCCTCGAGGCGGGCTTCCGGGTGCGCGTCCTGGTGCGCGACCCGCGCAAGCTGGTCGACGTGCCGTGGGCGGAGGAGGTCGAGGTCGCCCAGGGCGATCTCGGCGATCCGGAGTCGCTGGAGGCCGCGGTCGAGGGCGTCGACGTCCTCTACTACCTCGTCCACTCGATGGGCTCGGGCAACGACCACGCCCACTTCGAGGAGGTCGAGAGCCGCGCCGCGCAGAACGTCGCCACGGCCGCGAGGTCGGCCGGCGTCGGCCGCATCGTCTACCTCGGCGGCCTGCACCCCGAGGGCCAGGAGCTCTCGAAGCACCTCCGCTCGCGCGCTGAGGTGGGCCGGATCCTGATGGAGTCGGGAGTGCCGACGATCGCCCTGCAGGCGGGCGTGATCATCGGCTCCGGGTCGACCTCGTTCGAGATGGTGCGCCACCTCACCGACGTGCTGCCGTACATGCCCGCGCCGCAGTGGGTGCGCAACTTCATCCAGCCGATCGCCGTGCGCGACGTGCTGCACTACCTGATCGGCTCCGCGTCGCTCGAGGACGCCACGCTCAACCGCACCTTCGACATCGGCGGGCCCGACGTGCTCCGCTACGGCCAGATGATGAACGGCTACGCGGTCGAGGCCGGGCTCCCGCAGCGGCCGATCGCGTCCCTGCCGGTGTTCACCCCGTGGCTGGCCTCGCAGTGGGTCAACCTGGTCACGCCGATCCCGCGCTCGCTCGCGGTGCCCATCATCGCCTCGCTGCAGTACGACTGCGTCGTGCACGAGCAGGACATCCGCGCGCTCATCCCCGACCCCGAGGGCGGGCTGACCTCCTACCGCCGCGCCGTCCGGCTCGCGCTGGGAAAGATGCAGGCGGGCGAGATCGAGACGAGCTGGCAGAACGCGGAGGTCGTCGGCGCTCCCAGCGATCCGCTGCCGAGCGACCCGGAGTGGGCCGGCCACACGGTCTACGTGGACCTCAAGGAGCGCCGCACCCAGGCCGACCCGGCCAAGCTCTGGCGCGTCATCGAGGGCATCGGCGGCACCAACGGCTGGTACTCCTTCCCGCTCGCATGGGTGATCCGCGGCTGGATGGACCGCCTCGTCGGGGGAGTGGGCCTGCAGCGCGGGCGCCGCGACTCCGCGCGCCTGCACGCCGGCGACGCCCTCGACTTCTGGCGCGTCGAGGAGATCGAGCGGCCGAAGCTCCTGCGCCTGCGCGCCGAGATGAAGGTGCCCGGCGGGGCCTGGCTCGAGATGCGCGCCGAGCCCTCCGGAGACGGCGGCTCGGTCTACACGCAGCGCGCGGTCTTCTTCCCGCAGGGCCTCGCGGGCAGGCTCTACTGGTTCGCGATCCTGCCCTTCCACGGCATCATCTTCAACGGCATGGCCAACCGCATCACGGCCACCGCGGCCGACCTGCCGGACTCCGGCGACGAGCGCTCCCCTGGCGGGCGCCGGGTGCAGCGGTGACAATGGAGGGGTCCGGCGGCGGCGAGGCCGCCCGGGACGCCGACGAGAGGAGCACGATGAGCGAACGGTCGAGTACGGACGCGGGGCGCGGACTCCAGCTGGGGAAGGTCCTCTTCATCGGGGACAGCATCATCCAGGCGGGAGCCTGGGGCGAGTGGCTGACGGAGTCGACGGTCGTCGACGAGGGAGTCGGAGGGGCCACCACGGCGGACGTCGTCGCGCGGCTCGCCGAGCTGGTCGCGCAGGAGCCGGACACGGTGGTGCTGCTGATCGGCACCAACGACCTCGCCTGGCACCGCACGACGGAGCACGTCGTGCGCAACATCGAGACGATCGTCGCGACGTTCCGGCGCGACCTCCCGGACGTGCGCATCCTGGTGACCTCGGTCCTGCCGCGCGGACACGAGTTCGCGCCGCAGATCCGCGAGATCAACCGCCACCTGTGGCAGTTCGCGCCCACGGCGCACGCGGGCTACCTCGACCTGTGGCCGGTGCTCGCGGGCGAGGACGGCGGGCTGCTCGAGCAGTACTCGCCGGACGGCCTGCACCTCAACGAGGACGGCTACCGCGCCTGGCGCGAGGCACTGGGCCCGGCGCTCGAGGCGGTCGTGCGGATGCCTCCGCGGACCCGCCCGATCACGCTGCCCTACGACGAGTTCGCGCGGCCGAAGACGGCCTAGCGCAGCACCGTGGAGGGGGAGTCGAACGCAGGGTCGGCTCCCCTTCCGTCATTCCGCGGCCAGGGCGGCCTCGAAGGCCGCGAGGGCGTCCGCGGAGAAGAGGACGAACCGGACCTCGTCGAGTGCGCCGTCCGCGGTCGCCTCGCGGACCGTCTCCACCGCGATGCGCGCCGCGTCGTCCATCGGCCAGCCGTAGACGCCCGCCGAGACGGCCGGGAAGGCGAGCGTCCGCGCACCGAGACCGACGGCGGTGCGCACCGACTCGCGGTAGGCCGAGGCGAGGACGGCGCTGCGGTCCTCCGACCGCGAGTGGACGGGACCGACGGTGTGCACGACCCAGCGGGCGGGGAGGCGGCCGGCGGTCGTGGCGACCGCGGAGCCGGCGGGGAGACCGTCCGGCAGCTCGGTCCCGCGGAGCCGGCGGCACTCGGCGAGGATCTTTGGTCCGCCCGCGCGGTGGATCGCGCCGTCGACGCCGCCGCCGCCGAGGAGCGACGAGTTCGCCGCGTTCACGATCGCGTCGACGTGCTCGCGGGTGAGGTCGCCGCGCACGGCTCTCAGGGTGGTCACGACTCCTCCTTAAGGCTTCGTCCGAGGGCAGCGATCGCCGCAGGTCCCACGCGGCAGCAGCCGCCGATCAGATCCGCTCCCGCCGCGCGCCAGGAGGCGACCAGCGCAGGGTCGAAGGCCGCGTCGCCTGCCCAGCGACGCTCGACGGCGTCCCACTCCTCGCCGCTGTTCGGGTACACGACGACCAGCTTGCCGGTGACGGAGCGGGCGATGCGGACCGCCTCGGCGACGTCGCCGGGCGGGCAGCAGTTCACTCCCACGCCGACGACCTCCTCGGAGGCGGCGGCGACGGCGAGCGCCTCGGCCAGGGGCTCGCCGGACGCGGTGCGGCCCGAACGACCGCTCACGCAGATCCAGGCGGGGACCGAGGAGCCCGCGAGGGCCTTCACGACGGCCCGCACCTCCCGCACCGACGGGATGGTCTCAACGGCGAGCAGGTCGGGCCCGGCCGCGGCCAGGGTCTCCAGGCGCGGGCGGTGCCAGGCGGCGAGCTCGCCGACGGTGAGGCCGTCGTCGCCGCGGTACTCGGAGCCGTCGCCGAGGCTCGCACCGAAAGGGCCGACGGAGGCGGCGACCCAGCCGCTCTGCGCGCGCCGGGCCAGGTCGACGCTCTCCCGGAGGGCGCGCTCCGCGAGGCCCGGGGCCAGGCCCGCGGCCGCGAATCCGCTCGCGGACACCTGGTAGCTCGCGGTCACCGCGACCCGGGCGCCCGCCTCGGCGAAGGCGCGGTGCGCGGCGACGACCCGGCCGGGCTCCTCCAGCAGGACCCGGGCGCTCCAGAGCGAGGAGTCCACCGCGGCGCCCTGCGCCTCCAGCTCCGTGCCCAGGCCCCCGTCGAGCAGCAGCGGGCGCACCCGCGCCGCGGCGACGAGGCCGGCGGTCACGAGCGGTTGTTGGAGAGCTCGAAGATCTTCACGAGCTCGGCGATCGCCGCCTCGCGGGCGTCTCCGCCCTCCTCGAACATCGCGGTGATGTGCGTGCGGAGGTGGTTCTCGACGATGAGCTTGTTGAGCGAGCCGAGCGACTTCTGGATCGCGAGGGACTGCGTGACGATGTCGACGCAGTAGTCCTCGTTCTCGATCATCCGCTCGAGGCCGCGCATCTGGCCGCCCAGGATCCGGGCACGGTGCAGCGAGCGCTTCTTGACGTCCTCGATCACTCCTCCAGCCTACGCGCCGCAGGCGGTACCCGGGCGGGGTATGCGCGCCTACGATCGAGGGGTGAGCACCCGCAAGCCGTCCCGCGCGACCGCCGCCCGCTACCCCTCGCGCGACCGCGCCCGCATGGCGCTCGCGCCCGGGATCCTCGGCGCGATCGTGCTGCTGGCCGGGCTCGCCCTCGTCGGCTCCGACGCCTACGACTTCATCCGCTACCCGGTCGCGATCCTCGCGGCGGTCATCGGCTGGTTCGCGATCCAGGCGCGCGCACTCCTCTGGCTGATCGGGCTCGTCCCGGTGCTCGTGCTGTGGAACCCGGTGCTGCCGTTCGCCTTCCCGGACGCGATCTGGTCCTCGCTGAGCCTCGCCGCGGTCGGCGTCTTCGTGGCGGCGGGCCTCGTCATCCGCGTCCCGACTCCGGAATGACGACGAGCGCGACCGTCCGCGCGGCGGAGCGCCGACCGGACCGCCCCGAGGAGTAGACTGGCGGCGCACCCGCACGCCGGGGATGCTGCGACCGGGTCCCAGACCCGTTGCTCGGAGCTCCCGACGGCCACCGGATGCACCGACGCCCGACGCCTCTCCGGAGGCGATCCGGCGGATGCACGGCGACGGCAGCGCGCGGGAACCCCTCCTCCGCCCCCCGTCACACATCGAGGAGGAGCATGGCTCGCAGCGGCCAGCGTCAGTCCGGTCAGACGCGACGAGCGTCGAACGCCGCCGGGAGCCGACCCCGATCGCGCTCGCGCGGCGTGGACAACGCGGGGATCATCCCGATCCTCGCCCGCCGCGTCCGCGAGGTGGAGGCGAAGGCCCAGACCGGCAAGGTCGGACCGACCAACCGGACGAAGTTCCTGGTGATCGCCCTCCTGATGCGCGAGGAGCGCAAGCGGGTCAAGGTCGATCCCTCGCTCAGCGACGCGCAGCGCGCCGAGGAGATGAAGCGCCTCGACGGCATCGCCACGATCCTGGCCAAGACGGCCGCCCGCGACACCAGCCTGATCGCGCTGCTCGAATCGGAGGCCGGCGTCACGGCGGCCGCGCAGAAGCTCCGCCGCGACTGGCTGCTCGAGGCGGGCGCGGAGCTCAGCCCCGACGAGCTGCTCATCGTGACCGAGCCGGAGCCCAAGCCCGAGGTGCCGGTCAACCAGGTCGTGCCGCAGTCGGTGCGCGCCCGGCAGCTGGCGAACCCCTTCCTCCCGCCGGACTTCTCGATCGCCGAGGCCTCCGCTCCGGCGCCGCGTCGCAGGCTCGACGACTGGGAGCTGCTCGGGCCGCTCTTCAAGGCGTTCGAGTACGGAGCGGGCGGACGGGCCGCGAGCATGGAGCTCCCGGAGCCGCCGAAGCTCGACCGGGTCTCGCCGCGCGGCCGCGAGCTGATGCCGCACCAGGCGCGCTTCATCGAGAGCGCCCGCGAGGGGCACCGCAGCTTCCTGCTCGCCGACGAGCCGGGTCTGGGCAAGACCGCGCAGAGCCTCCTCGCCGCCTCGGTGGTCGGGGCGTACCCGCTGCTCGCGGTGGTGCCGAACGTGGTCAAGATGAACTGGGCGCGCGAGGTGGAGCACTGGACGCCGCAGCGGCGCGCCACGGTGATCCACGGAGACGGCGGCACGCTCGACGCGTTCGCCGACGTCGTCATCGTCAACTACGACATCCTCGACCGGCACATCGGCTGGCTCGGGAGCCTGGGCTTCCGCGGCATGGTCGTCGACGAGGCGCACTTCATCAAGAACCTCCGCTCGCAGCGCTCGCAGAGCGTGCTCGCGCTGGCGTCGAGGATCCGCGAGACCACTCCGGGGCACGATCCGCTGATGATCGCGCTGACCGGCACCCCGCTGATCAACGACGTCGACGACTTCCGCGCCATCTGGCGCTTCCTCGGCTGGATCGACGAGACCAAGCCGGGACCGGAGCTGATGGGCCGCCTCGAGGAGACGGGCCTCACCCCCGCCGACACGGGCTTCTACCCGGAGGCGCGCGAGGCCGTGATCGACCTCGGCATCGTCCGGCGCAAGAAGATCGACGTCGCCGCCGACCTGCCGTCGAAGCGGATCGTCGATCTGCCCGTCGAGCTGGACGACGACCTCGGCCGCTCCATCCAGAAGGCCGAGCGCGAGCTCGGCGCCCGCATGCTGCAGCGCTTCAGGGCGGTCACCTCCTCGATCACGCACGAGCTCGACGACGACGAGCGCGAGCGGTTCATCCGCATCGTGGCGCAGAGCGAGCTCGAGGAGTCGAAGTCGGCCAAGACCGGCGAGAACGTCTTCACCATGGTGCGCCGGATCGGCCAGGCCAAGGCGGCGCTGGCCGCCGACTACGCCTCGCAGCTGGCCCGCTCGGTGGGCAAGGTCGTCTTCTTCGCGAAGCACATCGACGTGATGGACCAGGCGGAGGACACCTTCGAGAAGCGCGAGCTGACGTCCGTCTCGATCCGGGGGGACCAGACCGCGGCGTTCCGCCAGACGCAGATCGACGCCTTCAACGAGGACCCCGACGTCTCGGTCGCCGTCTGCTCGCTCACCGCGGCGGGAGTCGGCGTGAACCTGCAGGCGTCGTCCAACGTGGTGCTCGCCGAGCTGTCGTGGACCTCGGCCGAGCAGACGCAGGCGATCGACCGCGTGCACCGCATCGGCCAGGAGGAGCCGGTGACGGCGTGGCGGATCATCGCGGCGCACACGATCGACGCGAAGATCGCCGAGCTCATCGACGCCAAGGCCGGTCTCGCCGCCCGCGCGCTCGACGGCGCGGACGCCGAGACGGCCTCGGCCGACACGGTGCAGCTGGACGCCCTCATGCACGTCCTGCGCGAGGCGATCGGCTGAGCGCACCCGACCGGGCCGGCTGAGAGCTCAGCCGGTCCGGGCGAGCGGTGCGGCGAAGAAGTCCTTCTCGAACGAACTCGACCGCAGGAACGCGTCCCTCATCGCGGCGCGCTGCCTCGGTGAGGCGTCGCGGGCGGCCTGCTCCGTGAACTCGATCGCCCGCTCGGTGGCCGTCGCGAAGACCGGGTCGCCGTAGGTGAGCAGCCAGTCCGCGTAGGGGTGCTCGGGGTGCCCGGAGGCGGCGAGGCGCGACCCGACGTCGGCGTAGAGCCAGAAGCAGGGGAGCAGGGCGGCGACGATCTCGCCGTAGCCGCCGCCCGCGGCGACCGCGAGCAGGTGGTCGGTGTAGCCGCGGGTCACGGGCGCGGGAGTCGCGTCCCTGGTCCCGAGCCGGTCGCGGTGCAGCTGAGCCTCCGCCGCGAGGGCGGACGCCGAGCCCTCGGCCCAGAAGACCTGCTCGGCGGTGGTCGGCGCGCGTTGCGCCGCCACGGCCAGGACGCGGGCGTACTCGGTGAGGTAGAGAGCGTCCTGCTCGAGGTACCACTCGAAGTCCTCCCGCCCGAGGGAGCCGTCGCCGAGGGCCCGCACGAACGGGAGCGCGTCGATCTCGTCGCGGAGGGTCCGCGTCCGCTCCCAGACGTCCGCGCAGAACGCCGGAGGACGTTGCCGGTGGAAGTGGTCGATCGGGCCGTTGCCGGAGCCGACCTCGAGAGCGTCGGCGGCGCGCAGGGCGCTGGTCAGCCACTCCTTGGCCTCCGTCAGCGCCTCGACCAGGGCGTCGGAGGAGGCGTCGCGCCCGGCCAGGAGCGTCGCCATCGCGGACGAGAGCGAGCACCCGGTGCCGTGCGTGTTCGAGGTGGCGACGCGCTCGCCGGGGACCTCGCGCACGAGGCCGTCGGGGGTGACGATCGCGTCCGGGGTGGCGGGGCCGTCGAGGTGGCCGCCCTTCACCAGCACGGCGGCCTCGAGGGCGCGGGCGAGTGCCGCTCCCTGCGCGAGCGCGGCCGGCCAGTCGGAGGCGGTCGGCTCTCCGGCCAGCACGCCCAGCTCGGGGAGGTTCGGCGTCACCAGGTCGGCGCGGCGGAGCAGGTCGCGCACGGCGTCCTCCGCCTCGGGAGCGAGCAGCCGGTGACCGCTGGTCGCGACCATCACCGGATCCACGACCACGACGGGCGGGCGGACCTCGTCGAGCCACTCGGCGACGACTCCGGCGTACTCGGCCGTGGCGAGCATCCCGATCTTCACCGCGTCGATCGTGACGTCGTCGCTCACCGCGTCGAGCTGCTCGCGGAGGAACGCGGCGGGTGGCAGGTGCACGGAGCGGACACCGTGCGTGTTCTGCGCGACGAGCGCGGTGACGACCGCCATGCCGTAGCCGCCGAGCGCGCCGATCGACTTGAGGTCGGCCTGGACGCCTGCACCGCCGGTCGGATCGGTGCCGGCGATGCTGAGGACACGGGGGACGCGGGCGCCGGCGGTCACCGGTCCCACTCCGCTCGGATCAGGCGGGCGGCCGCCGCGGGGTCGGCGGCCGTGCAGAGCGCCGACACGACCGCGAGGCCGGCCGCACCGGCGAGGCGGAGTGGCCCCGCATCCGCGGCTCCGACTCCGCCGATGGCGACGCAGGGCAGCGCCGTGGCCGCGGCGAGGGCGGCGAACCCGTCGACACCGAGGGGAGCGGGGTGGTCGGGCTTGGTCGCGGTGGGCCGGATGACGCCGACGCCGAGGTAGTCGACCGTCCCCGCGGGCAGGGCGCGGACGGCGGCGAGGTGCTCGGGGGTGTTCGCGGTGAGCCCGATCACCGCGTCGGGTCCGAGCAGCGAGCGGGCGGCGGTGACGGGGAGGTCGGACTGCCCGAGGTGGACGCCGTGGACGCGGGCGCCCGCGAGGCGGGCGGCGAGGGCGACGTCGACGCGGTCGTCGACCAGCAGGGTCGTGCGCTCGTCGAGGACGGCGGCGACGGCCCGGGTCAGGGCGACGAGCTCGGCGGCGGGGGCGTCGTGATCGCGGATCTGCACGGTCGTGACTCCGCCCCGGACGGCGGCGGCGACCACCGCGGGCACGCCGCGCGGGCCGCACTGGGCGGTGTCCGTGACGAGGTAGAGCGAGAGGTCGAGGCTCATGCGATCCGCGCCCCGGCCTCGGCGTCGGCCGGCTGGAGGGCAGCGAGGGCGTCGAGGAGGCCGACGGCGAAGGACCCGGGACCGCTGCTCGCGGCGGCGGCCCGCTCGGCGGCGAGGCCCCAGACCGCGGAGGCGCTGACGGCCGCGTCGAGCGGGCGGGCGCCCGCGCCGAGGAACGCCGCCATCACGGCGCCGAGCGCGCAGCCGCCGCCGGTCACGCGGGTCAGCAGCGGGTGGCCCCCCGTGACCCGGACGATCCGCTCGCCGTCGGTGACGAGGTCGACCGCTCCCGAGACGGCGACCACGCCGCCGGTGCGGCGGGCGAGGACGCGGGCGGAGTCGAGCGCCTGCTCGGCGGTGTCGACGGCGTCCACGCCGCGGCCGCCCGCACCGGCTCCCGCGAGGGCGAGGATCTCGGAGGCGTTGCCGCGGATGATCGCGGGCCGCGCCTCGAGCAGCTCCACCGCCAGAGCGGTGCGGACGGGCAGCGGGCCCACGGCGACCGGATCGAGCACCCACGGGGTGCCGGCGCGTCCGGCCGCGGCGACCGCCTCGCGAGCACCCTCGCGCTGCTCCGCTCCGGGCGTGCCGAGGTTGACGAGCACGGCGGAGGCGAGGCCCGCGAAGACGCCCGCCTCGCCGGGCAGGTCGCACATCGCCGGGCTGGCGCCGAGGGCCAGGAGGCTGTTGGCGGTGAAGCCGGTGACGACCGCGTTCGTGATGCACTGCACCAGGGGCCCGGCGGCGCGGAGCTCGGCGAGATCGCGACCCACGGACGCCGGGTCGGGCGCCGTGTCGGCGGGGAGGGTCGGGTGGACAGGCGTGCGAATGCTCATTCGCGACATCCCTTCGCTAGTACGAACTAGATCAGGTTCAACGGGTCTTCTCTCAGCCCTGGCGGGCACCCCGTGTCACTGCGCACGACCCTAGCAGCGGGCGCGGGCGCGCTCGCTGCTGCAGTGCGAGAGGAGCCAGCGGGCCGTCGTCGCCCCTTCGCCCGGGAGCGGCCGCTCAGCCGGTGAGGATCGTCGAGTCGCCGCGCGGCCCCACCGCGACGCGGAGGCCGATCGGCAGCCGCTCGCGCATCGCGTCGACGTGGCTGATCAGGCCGATCGTCCGACCGCCCGACCGCAGCTCGTCGAGCGTGCTGAGCGCCGTCTCGAGCGTCTCGGCGTCGAGCGAGCCGAAGCCCTCGTCGATGAACATGGTCTCGAGCGAGATGCCGCCGGACTGCGCCGTCACCACGTCGGCGAGGCCGAGGGCGAGGGCGAGCGAGGCGAGGAACGTCTCGCCGCCGGAGAGCGAGGCGGGCTGCCGGCGGACGCCGGTGAAGGCGTCGAGCACGTCGATCCCGAGGCCGGAGGCGGCGCCGCGGTAGGCGAGCGAGTCGTCGTGGGCGAGCGCGTAGCGGCCGCTGGTCATCGCGTCGAGGCGGAGGTTCGCCGCGGTCACGATCTCCTCCAGACGTCCGGCGAGGGCGAAGGCCTCGAGGTCCATCCGGCGCGTGTTCTGCCCCCGGCCGGAGACGGTCTCGGCCAGCGCGCGCAGCTCCTCGTGGCGGCGGAGGCGCTCACCCAGCACCGCGAGGCGGCCCGCGGCCGTCGCGGCGAGCTCGGCCAGGCGCTCCGAGCGGTGCTCGAGCACGGAGAGGCCGGCTCGCGCCTCGTCGCGACGGGCGGAGGCCTCGCGCGAGCGCTCCTCGGCGGCGGCGAGGTCGACGGCTGCGCCCGGCAGTCCGCGGAGCTCCGGGTCGGCGAGCACCGCCTCCGTCGCGCTCCGCCGTCGCTCGTGCTCGGCGACGACGGCCTCGGCCCGCGCCCGGTCCCCGCTGGCCAGCGCGGCCGACTCGGCCTCCTCGGCGGTCGTGAAGCCGCGCTCGGCGAGGACCTCGGCGAGCTCCTCCCGGGCGGCGGCGGCGGCCTCGGACCGCGAGACGGCCGCCTCCTCGGCCTCGACCAGGGCGACGGCACGACGGCGCTGGGCGTTCAGCTGCTCGACGCGCGAGGCGACGCTCGTCGCGCCGTCGCGGAAGGCCTCGACGCGCTCCCGCAGCAGCCGCAGCGCTTCAGCGGCGAGGGCGGACTCGTCGGCGCGGGCGCGGTGCTCCTCACGAGCGGCGTCCCGCCCGGTCGTGAGAGCGTCGATCCGGGTGCGCAGCCGGATGCGCTCGCGCCGCAGCTCCTCCATGCGGGCGGCGGCGCGGCGCGCCGAGGCGAGCCGCTCCTCGTGCGCCGGGCGGAGCGACTCCGGATCCGCGTCCTCGCCCACGCGCTCCTCGAGCGCCGCGAGAGCCCGAGCCGCGGCTCCCTCGCGCTCGCGGGCGCCGTCGAGGGCGGCGGCGGCGCGCTCCACCGCGACGCGGGCCCGGTCGAGGTCGTCGGTGCCGACCGTCGTCGGGCCGTCGTGCTCGGCCGGGCGGGGGTGCTCGCACGAGCCGCAGACGGGGCAGGGCTCGCCCGGCTCCAGCCGCTCGGTGAGCTCCCCGGCGAACCCGGCGAACCGGCGCGCGATCAGGGCGGCCTGCTCCGCGGCGCGCTCGCCGTGGACGCGCGCCGCGTCGGCGTAGGCCGTGCCGAGCCGCTGCAGACCCGCCGCAGTGAGATCGCGCTCGAGGGCCGCGGCGATCCTCCGCTCGAGCGCGGCGAGCTCGTCGACGCGCGTGGGGACAGCGGCGGCCTCCCCGGCCAGGGACTCCTCCTCGGCGGCGAGCGCGTCGACGCGGGCGGGCAGCTCGCGCAGCTCCGCCTCGATCCCCGCGAGCGCGGTCGCCGCCGCCTGCTCGGCGCGTGCGGACCGCTCGGTGACGCGCTCCGCGTCGGGGAGCCGGCGCTCCTCTGCCAGCGCCTCGGCGAGGGCGCCGAGGACAGCGGCGAGCCGTTCGGCCGTCTCGGCGGCCGGGCCCCCGGACGCGTCCCCGTAGGCGTCGGCGGCGAGGTCGCGCTGCTGCCGGGCGGCCCGCTCCTTCTCGGCGGCTGCCCGGGCGGAGCGGAGCAGCGGCAGCACGCCGTCGGCCCGGCGCGCGCGCTCGATCGCGGCCCGCTGCTGCTCGACGTGCGACTCGGCGACCACGAGCTCCTCCGCCTCGATGAGGGCGCGCCGGCGCCGCTCCAGGCCCCGTGCGATGCGCCGTGCCTCGTCGAGAGCGGTGCCCGCGGCCTCGTGCGCCGCGTCGGCCGCGGCGGAGCCGGCCCGGGCCGCCTCGAGCGGAGCGGCGAGCCGCGCCGGCAGCCCGGCGAACCAGGCGGCGTCCGGCAGAGGCGGCTCGGCTCCGTCATCGAGGAGCCGGACGGCCTCGTCCGCGAGCGCCGTCACGGCCGCGCGCTCCTCCTCGAGCCCGACGGCGCTCGCGTCGCGCTGCTCGAGCAGGCGGCGGCGGAGCAGATCGAAGCGCTCGGTCGCGAAGAGCGTGCGCAGGAGCCGCTGCCGGTCGTCGTTCTTCGCGAGCAGGAACTCGTGGAAGCGGTTCTGCGCCAGCAGGATCACCTGGAGGAACTGGTCCTTCGTCAGGCCGACGATCCGGCCGATGTCGGCGCCCACCTCCTTCGCGCTCGACGAGAGCCCGACCCAGGTGCCGTCGACCTGCTCCAGCAGCTCGACCTTCGCCGGCTGGGTCGTGGTGCCGGTGCCGCGCCGTTTCGGCCGCTCGTACTCGGGCGAGCGCCGGACGCGGTAGACGCGCCCCGCCGCCTCGAAGTCGAGCTCGGCGAAGGTCTCGTCCTCGGGGCCGCTGTGGTCGCTCCGGAGGCGCGAGGCGGTGCCGTCGAAGCGGGGGACCGAGCCGTAGAGCGCGAACGCGATCGCGTCGAGGATCGTCGACTTGCCCGCTCCGGTGCGCCCGGCGATGAGGTACACGCCCACGTCCTCGAGCCGGTCGAAGTCGACGCACTGCTCGGCGCGGAACGGTCCGAGTCCGGCGAAGGCGAGTCGGCGGATCCTCACCGCAGAGCCTCGGCCTCGACGGCCGCGAGCGCGTCGAGGGTGAGGGCGCGCTCGGTCTCCGTGGCGCCGTGACCGCCGCGGACGTGGGCGAGGAAGTCGTCGACGACCTCCACGTCGCTCCGCCCGCGGATCCGCTCGGCGTACGCGCGCGGCTCGGCCGCGGCGTGCGGGGGCCGGTGCTCGAGCGTGGCGCAGCCGGGGAAGCGCGACTGCAGGCGCGCCATGGCGTCGAGCGGGCGCACGGGATCGGTGAGCACCGCCGAGACCCAGTCGCCCTCCACCTCGGCCAGGGAGGGATCGCGCAGCAGCTGCTGGAGCTCGCCTTCGATCACGCTGAGCCTCCTCGGCACGGGGAGCGGCGACCACTCGACGCCCTCGAGCCCCTCGGGCCCGATCGTCACCAGCCAGGCACCGCGCGGCTTCGACGCCTCGCCGAACGAGTAGTGCAGCGGCGCTCCGGAGTAGCGCACTCCCGGCAGCAGCTCGGCGCGTCCGTGGATGTGCCCGAGCGCCGCGTAGTCGGCCGCGGCGAAGTGCTCGACCGAGACGTAGTCGAGCCCGCCCGCCGTGATGTCGCGCTCGAGGACCGCGGCCGGGGCTCCGACCGCGAAGCAGTGCGCGAGCACGACCCAGGGACGGCCCGCCGCCTCGGCGGCGGCGCGCACCCGCGCCATCGCGAAGGCGAGCACGTCCTCGTGGCGGCGCAGCTGCTCCTCCGGGTGCCGGTGGCGGAAGAGGGCGGGCTCGAGGAAGGGGATGCCGTGGACGCCGACCTCGAGGCCGGACGCGTCGCGCAGCAGGACCGGCTCGGCGTACGCCTCGGGGTCGGTGAGGACGTGGACGCCCGCTCCGCGCAGGAGCCCCGCCTGGAAGCCGAGCCGGGCGGGGGAGTCGTGGTTGCCGCTGGTGAGGACGACCTCGGCGCCGGCCGCGCGGATCGCCTCGAGCGTGCGGGTGAGGAGGGTGTAGTGCTCCGCGGCGGGCACGGCGGAGTCGAAGACGTCGCCGGCGATCAGCACCGCGTCCACGCGCTCGGCCTGCACTGTCTCGACCAGGGCCTCGAGCACGGTCGCGAGCGCCGCCGTCGTGGAGTGCCCGTGGAAGGTGCGGCCGATGTGCCAGTCCGAGGTGTGCAGCAGCTTCACGGTCGTCCTTCCTCTGCGTCGTCCGGGGGAGCGCCTCCAGGCTAGTGAGGCCCTCCGACACCGGCGGCGCAGCGGACACCTCCCGTTCACCGGGAGGTGCACAATAGGGCGTCGGTCGAGCAGAGGAGATGGTCGTGAAGCTGCCCCGCGTCCCCGCGACGATCCTGGGTCTGGGCTCGCGCACCCGCGCCGCCGCCGAGGACACCGCTCCCATCCAGCGTCTGCGCCCGGACGACGAGCCGGCCCGCACCAGCACGGTCGACAACGCGATCTACCAGGACGGCCGCCGGGTCGTCTCTCCCGGCAGCATCCCGGAGGCGCTCGCCGCCCTGCAGAAGCTGCCCGACGCGATGGCGTGGATCGGGCTGTACCGGCCGAACGCGGCCGAGCTCGCCGCGCTCGAGGACGAGTTCTCGATGCACCCGCTCGCCCTCGAGGACGCGATCAGCGCGCACCAGAGGCCCAAGCTCGAGCGGTACGGCAGCGACATGTTCGTGGTGCTGCGCGCCGCCAGCTACTCCGACCAGCGCGAGGAGGTCGACTTCGGCGAGCTCCACCTGTTCGTGGGGTCGAACTTCGTCGTCACGGTCCGCCACTCCGAGAAGCCCGACCTCTCGCTGGTGCGGCGGCGGATGGAGGCCGATCCGGAGCTGCTGCGCGTCGGCCCGGTCGCCGTGCTGTACGCGATCCTCGACGCCGTCGTGGATCAGTACTCGCCCGTCGTCGCCGGTCTCGAGAACGACATCGACGAGATCGAGGCGCAGGTCTTCGAGGGCGACCCGGCGGTGTCCCGCCGCATCTACGAGCTCAGCCAGGAGGTGCTGGACTTCCAGCGTGCGGTCGCTCCGCTGACCGGCATGCTCGGGCGGCTCGTCACCGACTTCGAGGTGTTCCAGTCGGATGTGGAGCTGCGCCGCTACATCCGCGACGTCGCCGACCACGTCGCGCTCGTCACCGAGCGGGTCGACGGCTTCCGCACCACGCTGCGGGAGATCCTGGCGGTGAACGCGACCCTCGTCGCCCAGCGCCAGAACGAGGACATGAAGAAGCTCGCGGAGGTGGGCAACCAGCAGAACGACGAGGTCAAGCGGATCTCCGCCTGGGCGGCCATCTTCTTCGCGCCGACCATGATCTCGAGCATCTACGGCATGAACTTCGACGTGATGCCCGAGCTGCACGTGGCGTGGGGGTACCCGGCGGCGCTCGCGGCGATGCTCGCCTCGAGCGTGGTGCTGCACCGGCTCTTCAAGCGGTGGGGCTGGCTCTGAGCCCGCGTCCCGCGACGTGTCAACACCGTGACGGTCCCGGAGGCTCCGCGTAGCGTCGCTCGTGGGCCGTCCGGCCCCTGAACGGAGGGACTCCCGATGACTCCGGAGGACACGACCACGACGGCCCCGCGGCCCCGCTCCCTCTGGCGGGCGGGCGCGGCTCCGATCCCCTCCGACGAGTTCATGCCGGGCGCGCACTTCGATGACGTCGTGGTCGGCGCCGGACTCACCGGGCTGGTCACCGCGCTCCTCCTGCAGCGGACTGGCCGGCGCGTGCTGGTGCTGGAGGCGCGGGAGGTCGGCGCGGTCACGACCGGGAACACGACGGCGAAGCTCAGCCTCCTGCAGGGAGCGCACCTCTCCCGGATCGCGGAGCGCAACATCCCCGCGGTGACCGAGGCCTACGTCGCGGCGAACCTCGCGGGCTTCCGCTGGCTGCTCGACTACTGCGAGGGCGCGGGAGTGCCGGTGCAGAGGCGCACCGCCTACAGCTACGCGCAGACGCCCGAGGGCGTGGACGCCGTCCTGAAGGAGCACGCGACCGCGCGCCGCTTCGGCCTCGCGACCCGCCTCGTCGGCGAGCTCGACGTGCCCTTCCCCAGCACGGCGGCCGTGGCCCTCGACAACCAGGCCCAGTTCGACCCGATGGACGTCCTCACGGCGCTCGCCGCCGACTTCCGCGCCGCCGGGGGCACCCTGGTACAGGGCGTCCGGGCCCTCGGGATGCGAGCGACCGCTCCTGTCCGGGTCCGCACCAGCGCGGGCCCGGTGACCGGGGACCGGGCCTACCTGCTCACGGGCGCGCCGATCCTCGACCGCGGCCTCTACTTCGCCAAGATCGCCGCGCTGCGCTCGTACGCGGTCGCGTTCCGCACCGACGCGCCGATCCCCGACGGCATGTACCTCTCGGTCGACGAGCCGTCCCGCTCGGTGCGCGACGCCGAGCGCGACGGCGAGCGGCTCCTCCTGATCGGCGGCAACGGCCACCCGGTGGGGCGCAGGCCCGTCACCTCGGAGGCGGTGGACGACCTGGTCGCCTGGACGCGGCGGTCCTTCCCGGGGGCGGAGCCGGTCGCGCAGTGGAGCGCCCAGGACTACGAGCCGTTCCACCGTGTGCCGTTCGTGGGCTGGCTGCCGCGGGGCCGCGGACGGATCTTCCTGGCGACCGGCTACGACAAGTGGGGGATGACCAACGCGGTGCAGGCCGCGATGACGCTCGTCGCCGACCTCGAGGGCGGGACGCCGGCCTGGGCGAGGACGCTGCACCGCCGGCCCACGCTGCCGCGGGTGATGGCGGAGGGGCTCGGCGCCGGGCTGGCGGTGGGCGCCTGGTACGCCCGCGGCTGGTCGGCAGCGCTCCGCGCGCCCCGCTCGGCCGGGGTGGTGCCGGCGGAGGGCCAGGGCTCGCTCGCCCGCGACGGCCTGCAGCCCGTCGCTGTCTCCACCGTCGAGGGGAGGCGCTGCGCGGTGTCGGCGGTGTGCCCGCACCTGGGCGGGATCGTCACCTGGAACGACTCGGAGCGCAGCTGGGACTGTCCGCTGCACGGCTCCCGCTTCGCAGCCGACGGGACGGTGCTGGAGGGGCCGGCGGTCGAGCCGCTCGCCCCGCTGGGCTAGGCCGGCCGCCGGCTCCGCGGAGCCGAGCCGGCGGCCGGCCCCGCAGAGCAGGCGGCTCAGTCCTCGTCCGCTCCGGGCTCCGCGACCTCGTCGCCGTCCGCGCCCGAGGCATCGCCGGTCGTGTGCAGATCGG
The DNA here is from genome assembly GCF_002932155.1 of Rathayibacter sp. AY1F9. NCBI lineage: Bacteria > Bacillati > Actinomycetota > Actinomycetes > Micrococcales > Microbacteriaceae > Rathayibacter > Rathayibacter sp. AY1F9. Next base: position 97,779 of record NZ_PSVA01000004.1, read on the forward strand.
TGTCGCCCGGGATGCTGAAGTCGCTCAGCGGGTCCAGGGGCTTCTTGTCGTCGGTGTCGTCGCTCATGCCTGCCACCCTACGAGCGTCCGGCGAGGCGCTGCACCGCGGCGACCGGGATCGACAGCCACTCCGGCCGGTTGCGCGCCTCGTAGATCGCCTCGTAGACGGCCTTGTCGAGCTCGAACGCGTCGAGCACCGCCCGGTGCGCGGTGACCGCGTCGCCCGCCTGCTCGGCGTAGCCCTCGAGGAACGCGGCACGGCTCGCCGCCGCCCACGCCGCCCTCGAGGCGCCCGGCTCGGCCTGCTCGTGCGCACCCGCCGCGTAGTCGAAGGAGCGCAGCATCCCCGCCACGTCGCGGAGCGCCACGTCGGGAAGACGGCGCTCGTGCATGGGCCGCAGCGGCTCGCCCTCGAAGTCGAGGAGCACCCAGCCGCGATCGGGCACGGACAGGACCTGCCCGAGGTGGTAGTCGCCGTGGATGCGCTGGAGCCTCGGCCACGGCGCGGTCTCGGCGGCGCGGAACACGGCCTCGATCGCCTCCGAGTCCTCGGCGATCACGGGGACCTCGGCCGAGGCGATGCGCAGGCGACGGCGCATGGCCGCGACCATCCGCTCGACGACCTCGGACGTGGTGTCCTCGGTCGGCATGACCTCCGCCAGCGTCGCGTGCACCTCGGCGGTGGCGCGGCCCAGCTCGCGGGCGGGTCCGGTGAAGTCGGAGTCGGCGGCGACCGCCTCGAGGGCGACGCGCCACGCGTCCTGGACCCCGGGGAGGAACTCCTGCGCGAAGGCGAGGTGCCCGAAGGCGCGGCCCGTCTCCTCGCCCTCGTCGTCCCACTCGCCGGTCACGTTGCCGATCACGGGCGGGACGAGGGCGCTCCCGGCGGCGTTGAGCGCCGACTGCACCGTCACGTCCGGGTTGTCGCCGTGGTGGAGGGCGCGGAAGACCTTGACGATCACCGGGGTCGCGTCGGATCCGTCGTCGGCGGTGGTGCGGACGATCACCGAGGTGTTCGACTGCTCGCCGCTGAGCACCTTCGAGGACGCGAACGCCCCGATCGCGGCACCCGGCTGCCGGTGGCCCTCGGCGCGGGCGCCGCCCTGGGCGCCGTCCTCGTCGGAGCGGCCGCCGTCGGCGATCATGCCGAGCAGGGCGCGGGCGAACACCGGGTCCCGTGGAGCGTCGTACACGAAGTGCGAGTCGTCGGAGTAGACGAGGGCGTCCTCGAGCCCGGGCACCGGAGCCGCGTGGACGGTCACCGGGACCTGATACAGCACCGGGCTCGTGCCTGCCCGGTCGATGAAGAGGTGGTCCACCACCTCCGCCTCGCCGGGGTGCAGCGACCAGGCGCCGCGGACCTCCAGCTCGGGGCGCCGCCCCTTGCTCGCGTACCACCTCTGGTCCGCCACCCATGCGGCGATGCGGTCGATCGACAGGCCTGCGCTCATGCTCTTCCCTCCGTCGGCACCCCGAACCCTACTGGCCGCGGACGACGGGCGGAGGGGCTTGCGGCGGGGCGCTCAGGCCAGCTCGAGCACGTCCAGCGTCCAGGCGTACTCGAACGCGATCTCGCGCCAGCGCTCGTAGCGTCCGCTCACTCCGCCGTGTCCCGCTGTCATCTCGGTGCGCAGCAGCGCGGGAGCGCCGACCTCGCGGAGCCTGGCCACCCACTTCGCCGGCTCCACGTACAGCACCCGGGTGTCGTTGAGGCTCGTCGTCGCGAGGATCCGGGGGTACTGCACGCCCTCGCGGACGTTCTCGTAGGGCGAGTACGACTTCATGTAGGCGTACACCTCGGCGTCGTGCAGCGGGTCGCCCCACTCGTCCCACTCGATCACCGTGAGCGGGAGCGACGGGTCGAGGATCGAGGTGAGCGCGTCGACGAACGGGACCTGCGCGAGGACACCCGCGAACGCCTCCGGGGCGAGGTTCGCGACCGCGCCCATCAGCAGGCCGCCGGCCGACCCTCCCTGCGCGACCAGGCGGGCCGGAGAGGTGAAGCCCGCGTCGACCAGGTGCCGCGCCGCGGAGACGAAGTCGGTGAAGGTCGTCCGCTTCGCCAGCGTCTTCCCGTTCTCGTACCAGGAGCGGCCCATCTCCCCGCCGCCGCGGACGTGCGCGACGGCGAAGACGACGCCGCGGTCGAGCAGCGAGAGGCGCGCGATCGAGAAGCCAGGGTCGATGCTCGCCTCGTACGAGCCGTAGCCGTAGAGGAGGAGCGGCGCGGGGGCCGAGTCCGGATCGGCGGCGTCGCGGCGCCAGACGAGCGAGAGCGGCACCCGCGTGCCGTCCTCCGCCACGGCCCACTCCCTCCTCTGCACGTACAGCGCGGGGTCGTAGTCGCCGAGCACCGGCTGCTGCTTGAGCACCGTGCGCTCGCCCGTCGCGACGTCGAGCGCGAGCACGGTCGAGGGGGTGACGAACGAGGTGTAGGCGAGGCGGAGGGAGGGCTGCTCCCACTCCGGGTTCCCCGCCAGGCCAGCGTCGTAGAGCGGCTCGTCGAAGACGATCTCCTCGAGCCGCGCTCCGGCGCCGTCCTCGCGGAGCAGCCCGAGCCGGGTGGCTCCGTCGGCGCGGTACGAGACGACGACGTGCCCGGCGAAGGCGTCGACGCCCTCGATCCGGCGACCCTCGCGGTGCGGCACCACCACGCGGCGCTCGCGGGCCCGGGCGTCGGCGTCGAGCGACAGGTCGGCCGGCTCCTCGACGATCTCGAAGTCGAGGGCGCCGTCGTTGTGCACGATCAGCAGGCGGTCGTGCCCGTCGACGACCGCGTGCTCGACCTCGTACTCCACGCCCTCTCGGCGCGGCCACACCGAGCGGAAGGAGCCGGTCGGGTCGGACGCGTCCAGCAGCAGGCACTCGCTCGTGATCTTGCTGCCGATCTCGATGACGAGGAAGCGGCGGCTGCGGGTGAGGCCCACGCCGATCCAGTAGCGCTCGTCGGGCTCGGCGAAGACGACCTCGTCCGGGGTCCCGGCGCCGACCTCGTGCCGCCAGATCGTGTCGGGGCGCCAGGACTCGTCGACGGTCGGGTAGAAGACGAAGCGCGCGTCCGCGCCGAAGGTCGCTCCGCCGCCGGTCCCCTCGATGACGTCCGGCAGGTCCTCGCCGGTCTCGAGGTCGCGGATGCGGAGGGTGTAGCGCTCGTCGCCCTCGACGTCGGTGCCGAAGAGCAGCCGTCGGCCGTCCGCCGAGACGTCGAAGCTGCCGAGCGAGAAGAAGTCGTGCCCCTCCGCCTCCGCGTTGCCGTCCAGGACGACCTGCTCGCCCTCGAGCGGACCGCCCTCGGCGATCGACGGCGGCGTCCAGTCGTCCGGCCCGCTGATCGGCGCTCGGCAGTGCACGGCGTACTGGCGGCCCTCGTAGGAGCGCGAGAAGTACCACCAGGAGCCCTCCCGGACGGGGACCGAGAGGTCGGTCTCCTTCGTCCGCGAGCGGATCTCCTCGAACAGGCGCTCGCGCAGCGGAGCGAGAGGAGCCAGCACCGCCTCGGTGTACGCGTTCTCGGCCTCGAGGTGCGCGATCACCTCGGGGCTCTCCTTCTCGCGCAGCCACTCGTAGTGGTCGACCACCACGTCGCCGTGGTGGCGGCGCTCGAGGGGGACGCGGCGGGCGACGGGCGGAACGGGCGCGGTCATCGCTCCAGCCTAGGGCGAGGGCGCCCCTGGCCGCCCGGGGTGCCGCAGCGGCGCCGGGCGTGATCACAATGGAGCATGGCCAGCGGTGCGGAGAACGAGTCGGCGACGTCCCGGGCGGGCGGTGCGCGGAGAGTGCAGACCGAGGTCGAGCGCAAGTACGACGTCGACGCGGGCACCCGGCTGCCCGACCTGACCGGCACCGGGAGCGTCGCGAGCGTCCGCACCGAGGAGCCGGTGACCCTCCGCGCCGAGTACTTCGACACCGCCGAGCGCGCTCTGTCCCGGGCGCGGATCACGCTGCGCCGCCGCGAGGGCGGATCCGACCAGGGCTGGCACGTCAAGCTGCCCGGCTCCTCCGGCCGCACCGAGATCCACGCGGAGCTCACGGCCTCGCGCACGGTCCCGTCCGCCGTCCGCGAGCCGGTGCTCGGGCAGGTGGGGCGCGCGCCGCTCGAGCCGCTGGCGCTGCTCGAGACGGTCCGCTCGATCACCCGCGCCCTCGACTCCCACGGGCGGGAGCTCGCCGAGATCGCCGACGACCTGGTGACCGCGCGCGACCAGCGCACCGGCCGCGAGCGGCGCTGGAGGGAGTGGGAGGTCGAGCTCGTCGACGTCCCTGGGGACGAGGGCGAGCGGGTCCTCGACGCGATCGAGCAGCGCCTCCTCGCCGCGGGCGCCCGCCCGGCCGCCAGCGCCTCCAAGCTCGCCCGGGCCACCGGCGGCCCGATCGAGGAGGCGGTCCCGGATCCGCGGAACGGCGGGGAGGCGGCGCTCGCCGCGGTCCGCTCGCTCCTGCGCGAGCTGCGCGCCGTCGACCCGCGGGTGCGCCTCGAGGCCGACGACGCCCTGCACCGGATGCGCGTGCTCGCGCGCCGGCTCCGGTCCGTCCTCGCCGCCTCCCGCTCCGTGCTCGACCGTGCGGCGACCGACCCCGTGCGGGACGAGCTGCGCTGGCTGGGAGGGGTCCTCGGCGCGGCCCGCGACCAGGAGGTGCTCGCCGAGCGGTTCCGCACCTCCCTGGCGGCCGTCGAGGGCGCCCCGAGCACCCCCACCGCCCTGCTGGAGGAGATCGAGCACCGGCACGCCTCGGCGCTGCGCCGCGTCGACCGCACTCTGCGCGGCGGCCGCTACCTCGCGCTCCTCGCCTCGCTCGACGCCCTGCTCGCGGATCCGCCCCGCACCGCGCGGGCGGGCTCGAGCGCGACGGCGCTGGTGCGCCGCTCCGTCGCGAAGGACCTCGCGCGCATCTCCGCGGCGGGCTCCGCGGCGGCCGGCGGCTCGCTCGAGGCTCGTCACGACCTGCGGAAGGCGGCGAAGCGGCTCCGCTACACCGTGGAGGCGTGGCGGGCGGTCGTCCCCGAGGCCGTCGGCGCCCGGCGCCGCTCGCTCGCCGAGGCGGGCGAGGACCTCGCCGACGCCCTGGGGGAGGAGCGCGACGCGCTCGCCGCCCGTGCGCTGATCCTGAAGGAGGCCGATCGCAGCGGGGAGGGGGCCTTCGCGCTGGGGGTCGTCGCCGCCGAGGAGCGGCACCGCGCCAGGCGGGCCGCGAAGGCCGCGGAGAAGGCGGGGGACCGTCTGGGGTCGCTCTCGCGCTGACCGTGCGGCCCCGCGGTCGCTGTCAAGCCGACGGCCCGGTCACACGGACGAAATCCACGGCGGATAATGTGAATCATGCCTTCCGTCCGTGCTCTTCCGTCACCGCTCCTGCGCCCGCGCCACTTCGACCGCGACGACGTCGTGGTCCATGCCGGCCTGTTCTCGCTGGTGAACTCGAGTACGACGCCCCGCGCGGCCTGGACCGAGGACCTGATCGCCATCGGCGAGGTCCTCGACGCCGCCGAATTCCCCTACCGCCTCATCCGCGGCACCGACGGCTCGCCCTTCCTCGCGGTGGACCGCGTGCTCGGCGCCGAGCTGGCCACGCTGCTGGCGCGTGCCTTCGCGACCGAGCCCTTCTACGCCAAGACGGTCGACAAGCGGGGCACCCCGCCCCAGCTCCTGGCCGAGGGCGTGCTCGCGCCGTACCCGCGCGCCTCCGTCTTCAAGCTCTTCCGCCCGCGCGTCTCCTCGACGGGATCGCTGCGCTACGGCGCCCGCAGCGGCGTCCGCCTCGAGCTGTGGAAGGTGGGCGAGGAGGAGATCATCACTCCCGCCGAGAACGCGCTCATGCGCAACAGCCTCCCCGTCGCCGAAGCCATCGACGCCCACGTCGAGGCGTACGGCCGCACCTGGCCGACGTTCGAGGGCATGTTCGAGCCGCTCGTCAGCGACATCCGCTTCGAGGTGGACATCGTCTTCTCGTGGGTCGACGGCACCGACCTGGAGTTCCAGCGCGCCCGTGCGGCCCGCATGGCGAGCTACGTGGTGGGCGAGGGCGACGACGCTCCGGCGCGCTTCCGCCAGATCGACGAGCTCAAGTACGCCCTGCGCAGCGTCTACATGTACGCGCCGTGGATCCGGCACATCTACATCGTCACCGACTCCCCGCGCCCGCGCTGGCTGGACGAGCACCCGGACGTCACCCTCGTGCGCAGCGAGGACCACTTCCGCGACCTCTCGGTGCTGCCGACGCACAACTCCCACGCGGTCGAGAGCCAGCTGCACCGCATCCCGGGGCTGGCGGAGCACTTCCTCTACTCCAACGACGACATGTTCTTCGGGCGCCCGGTCGACCCGTCGATCTTCTTCTCGCCCGGGGGCATCACGAAGTTCATCGAGGCGACGACGCGCATCGGCATGGGCGACTCCAACGCCTCCCGCAGCGGCTTCGAGAACGCGGCCCGCGTCAACCGGCGCCTGCTCCGCGAGCGCTTCGGCGCGATGACGACCCGTCACCTCGAGCACGCCGCCACGCCGCTCCGCAAGACCGTGATGGCCGAGCTCGAGGCCGAGTTCGAGCCGGAGTTCACCGCGACCGCCGCGAGCCGCTTCCGCTCCGCGAGCGACGTCTCCGTCACCAACTCGCTCTACCACTACTACGCGCTGATGACCGGCCGCGCGGTCGTGCAGGAGAACGCCTCGGTGAAGTACGTCGACACGACGATGCACCAGGGGCTGAAGGACATGCGCAAGCTCCTCAAGAACCGCGGAGTCGACTTCTTCTGCCTCAACGACGGCAGCTTCCCCGAGATCTCGGCGGAGGCGCGCACCAAGGCCGTCATCGGGTTCCTCGAGGAGTACTACCCGATCCCGGCTCCGTGGGAGCGCGAGGTCTGACCGTGGGCTGGGCCGTCGGGGGAGCGGTTGCCGGGCTGCTTCTCGGCCTGGCGAGCTCGCTCGTGTTCCCGGGCATCGGAGTGGGAGCGGGCGTCGGCGTGGGCGTCGCGCTGGCCGCGGCGCTGGCGTTCGCCGGATGGCTGTTCGCGCGGGACCGCGCCGGCGGGCGCTGACACCGCCGGCCGTGTCCGAGGACGCGGTCGACGCGGCGCCCGGAGGCGTCGGGGCGACCCCGACTCCCCGTCGCGTCGCTACGCGCTGACGCCCACCCGCTCCACGAGCGGCGGGTAGAGCTCCTCGTCCCGGGCGACGGGGGCCGCCGTCGCCGCGGCGATCTCGACGCCGTGGTCCGCGAGGATCCGCTGCGTCTCGCTCGCCGAGACGTAGGACACCTCGGTCGAGGCGCCGATCGGCACCACCGAGTGCAGCACCGTGCCGTCGTAGACGTGGATCAGGTTGAACGCCTGGGCGCCGTTGCGGGCGCGGGTCGCGCCCACCGGCACGTTGAGGTCCTGGGTGTAGCAGGTGGCCGACGCGACCGAGACCGGGATGCCGGCGAACATCGCCGTCGACGAGTAGTGCAGGTGGCCCGCGATGATGCTGCGGACGTCGGAGCCCTCGAGCACCTCCGCGAGGGCGGGCTGGTCGCGCAGCTCCACGAGGACCGAGAGGTCGAGCACGCTCGGCACCGGCGGGTGGTGCAGCGCGAGGATCGTGCCGTGCGGGGCCGGGCTGGAGAGCTCCTCCGCCAGCCAGTCGAGCTGCGCGTCCGAGATCTCGCCGTAGTGGGCGCCGGGCACGGTGGAGTCCAGCGCGATGATCCGGAGCCCGTTGACGTCGTGCACGCGGTCGACCGGCTGCGTGGTCGGGAGCTGGTCGAGCAACCCCGAGCGGAACGCGCCGCGGTCGTCGTGGTTGCCCATCACCCAGATCACCCCGGCGCCGAGGCGTGCGGCTGCGGGCTCGACGACGGCGCGCAGCTTCGCGTACGCCTCCGGCTCGCCCTTGTCGGCGAGATCACCCGTGATGACGATGGCCTCCGGACGTCCGCCGGACGCCTCCAGCTCGTCGAACAGGAGCCGCAGCTGGGCCTCGCTGTCGACGTCGGAGCCGTACAGGCCGCCGTCTCCGGCGATGAAGTGGGTGTCGCTCAGGTGAAGGATGAAGTGGTTGGGCCGGGGGTACTCGGCCTGGCGGAGGGACATGATCCTCGGGTTCCACGATCGGCGGGAGCCGGATCACGCGACCCGGCGTCGGCACTTGCGCACTGCTCCAGCGGAGGCGACCCCGCTGAGACCAGTCCATCATCGCGGGGTGAACTCCGGGCCAACACCGGTCGGCGCGTCATCGAACGGTTCTCCCAGGTTGCCGGTCGCTGCGCGGTCCTCCCGGACCCCGGAGGACCGCCGCGATCAGAGCCGGGCGAGCAGCCGCGCGTAGAACTCGATGGCGCGCTCGAACTGGTCGGCCTCGACCGACTCGTCGACCCCGTGGATCCCGAGCTGCTGCCGCGGGCTGATCTCGAACGGGATGAAGCGGTAGACGTGGTCGCTGATGGCGTGGAAGTGCCGGGCGTCGCTGCCGCCGGTCTGCACGTAGGGGGCGACGACCGCGTCCGGGAACGACTCCTGGACGACCGCGCGGAGCAGGTCGTACGGCCCGCCGTCGCCGGGCTCGCCCGTGGGGGAGACGGGGGAGGGCTCGTGGGCGACCTTCACCTCGACCTCGACCTCCGGGTCGTCGATGACGGCGCGGATGCGCTCGACCACGCCCGCCACGGTGCCGCCCGGGTTGATCCGCACGTTCGCGGTGGCGCTGGCGCTGGAGGCGAGGACGTTCGCCCCGGTGCTGCCGCGCAGCTCGGTGATCGCGACCGTCGTCCGCAGCATCGCGGCCGAGCGGTTGGAGTGGGCGGCGAGCGCGCCGACGACGGCGTCCGGGTACTCGTGCGGGCGGGCGTACCAGACGGCGTGGGCCGCGTCCGCGTGGTCGGCCGCCGCGCGCACCAGCTGGGCGATCGGCTCCGGGAGGGTCGAGGGGAACGGGTTCTCGGTCAAGCGGTGGATCGCCCTCGCGAGCCGCTGGGTGGCGAGCAGCCCGGGCGGGGGCGGCGGAGCGGAGGCGTGGCCGCCGACGTCGCGGCAGGTCAGCTCGAGGTTCATGATCCCGCGCTCGGTGACGCCGATCACGGCGAGGGGGGTCGTGACTCCGGGCAGGATGCCGCGCCGCACGTTCCCGCCCTCGTCGAGCACGAGGCGCGGGCGGACCCCGCGCGCGCCGAGCAGGGCGACGACCGAGGGGGCGCCGTCGCCCGCCGTCTCCTCGTTGTGCGTGGAGAGGAGGTACACGTCGTGCCGGGGCCGCTCGCCCCGCAGGACGGCCGCCTCGACCGCCTCGAGGAGGGCGACGAGGGAGCCCTTGTCGTCGAGGGCGCCGCGCGCCACGACGGAGGTGCGGCCGTCCGCGGCGACGACCGTCTCGGCCGCGAACGGGTCGTGCGACCACTCCGCCGCCGTCACGCTGACCACGTCGTAGTGGGCCATCAGCACGGCCGGCTCGCCCGGCTCCTCGCCCCGCCAGCGCCAGAGGAGGGAGTGGCCGGCGACCGTCTCGGACTCCAGCGCCGCGTGCAGCGCCGGGTAGAGCTCGGCGACGAGCTCCCGGAAGGCGTGGAAGCGGCTCCAGTCGGTCGCCGACTCGTCCGAGTGGGACACGGTGTCGACGCGCAGCAGGGCCTGGAAGCGCTCGAGCGCGGTCGTCGTCACCGGGCTAGCCTACGACGGCGGTGCCGGGCCCCCGGCCCGCCGGAGCGGAGGTGCGCGGTGGGGCTGCCCGAGGTCTGCGTCGTCTACGTCCTCCGCGACGGCCCGCGGGGCGCGGAGGTGCTGCTCGGCCGGAAGCGCCGCGGCCTCGGCGAGGGGCGCGTGGTCGCTCCCGGCGGCAAGCTCGAGCCCGGCGAGTCGCCCGTCGCCGCCGCCGTCCGCGAACTGCAGGAGGAGGCCGGGCTCGTCGCCCGAGCGGCCGATCTGGAGCCGCGCGGCGTGCTCGACTACTCCTTCCCGCACCGGCCGGCCTGGAGCCAGCGCTCGCACGTCTTCCTCTGCCGCCGCGTCACCGGCGAGGTCACCGAGTCGAGCGAGCTCGCCGCCGCCTTCGTCCCGGTCGAGGAGGTGCCGTTCGAGCGGATGTGGGATGACGCCCGCCTCTGGCTGCCGGGCGTGCTGCGCGGGGGCGCGCCCGTGCGCCTCCGGGTCGAGTTCGGCGCCGACCTCGCGAGCGTGGCCTCGTGGGGGCCGGCCGACGCTCAGACGAACGTTCCCGCCACCAGCAGCGCCAGCAGCGAGATCACCGAGGCGATCGAGAGCGTCAGCGAGTAGGCGGTGAACGTGCCCCGCACGGTGAGGCCGAGCACGGACTTGAAGAGCCAGAACGCGTTGGCGTTGACCATCCCGAGGAAGAGCGCGCCGGAGCCGGCGGCCAGGGCGATCAGCGCCGGGTTCACGTCGAGCACGGGGATCAGCGGGGCGACGATGCCGACCGCGGTGATCGCGGCCGTCGAGACCGAGCCGATCGCCGCGTGCAGCACGGCCGCGACGACCCAGGTGAGCAGGATCGGCGAGAGGGCCCGCCCGTCGAAGGCGCCGGCGAGCGCGTCGCCGACCCCGGTTCCTCCGACCACGGCGGCGAGGCTGCCGCTGACCCCGGTCAGGACGACGATCGGGCCGCTGCGGGTCAGTGCTCCGCCCAGTGCCGTGGCCACGGCGCCCTTCGGGAGCGTCCGCAGTGCCGTCGCGTAGGCCAGCACCAAGCCGGCCAGCAGCGCGATGTGCGCGTCGCCGAGGAACCGCAGGAGGGGGACGTCGAGCTCGGCCAGCTGGGTGAGCGAGTTCGCGGCGATCAGCACGATGGTGAGGGCGATCGGAGCGACGGCCAGCGCGAGCGGCACCCGCCGCGTCGCGAGCGCCGTGCCTCCCGTGGCCGCGCCCGCCTCGGGCTCGAGAGCGGGCCCCGGGACCGCCCCGCCCTCGAGGTCGCGCTCGTCCCGCCAGCCGCCGCGCTTCACCAGGGCGCTGTACACCAGCACGGTCAGCACGATGGTGACGATGCCCAGCGGGGCGCCGATGGCGACCATCGACGGCAGGGGAGCGCCCGCGATGCCTGCCGTGGCCAGCGCGGCGGCTCCGGGGACGACGAAGACCACGCCCACGATCATCCCGACGATGGAGGAGCCGGCCAGCAGCCCGTAGCCACCGGCACCGAGCCCCCGCGAGGCCAGACGAGTCAGCGGTGCGCTCATCACGACCAGCACGTCGGAGTAGATCGAGGGGAAGGCGACGCCCAGGGTCAGCGCGTAGGCGACCGGGAGCGCGCGCCGACCGAAGCGCTTCACGAGCCAGCGGGCGAGCAGCGGGGCCACGCCCAGCGCCTCCAGGAGCGATCCGAGCAGCAGGCCGAGCGCGATCAGCAGGCCGATGTCGCCGAGGACCGCGCCGAATCCGGACGTCATCGCGGTCACCGTCCCCTCGCCGCCCTGCCCCGAGACGAGGCCGAGCCCGAGGGCCGAGACGAGGAGGGCGATCACCGGCTCGACCTTCAGCACGACGATCAGGACCACGACGGCCACGATCGTGAGCAGGATGAGGAGCACGGGCCAGTAGTCGGTCATGGGCGGTCCTTCTGTCGAGGAGCGGGAGGGCCCGGAGACCGGGTCGCCGCGAGCCGTCCAGCCCCGGCCGTGGTGCGCCGCCAGACGGACGATCGCGCGGATCCGCGGAGCCGGGAGAACGCCGCGGAGATGCGGCGCGTCAGCGGAACATACCGATCCCCGACCCTGCTCCCCGACGTCGACGACTTCCTTCGTCATGCAGCGTCGCGAACACGCGGGCCGGATGCGCACCCTGCTACTTTCACCGGGCAGACGTCCTCGGGGGGAGGACGCAGCCGCATCTCTCCTCCGTGGTCACCCGCATCCGGACGGCCTCCGCCGTCCGACCCGCCAGGCGCCCTCCGTGGGGCGCCGCCGTCAGCGGGCCACACGACAGCGACGCGATCCGGCCCCGCCCGGACGCGCCCGAGCGCAGCAGGAGCACTACCCATGACGGCACAGATCATCGACGCGACCGATCTCGACGAGCTCCGGCGCGTCGGGCAGGAGCTCCGCGAGGGCGCGACCGTCATCGCGCAGACCGACACGAACTACGGCGTGTTCGCCAGCCCCTTCTCGCGCAGCGCCTGCTTCCGCCTCTACGACATGAAGAAGCGGGACGGCGCGAAGCCGCTCACCCTCTTCGTCTCCGCGCCCCGCGACTGGGCGACCTGGGCCTTCGCCCCGGAGACGGCCGACATGGACGCGCTCGTCGCAGCGTTCTGGCCGGGGCCGCTGAACGTCATCCTGCGCCGCAAGCCCGTCGTCCCGGACTGGGTCACCTCGGGCCAGGACACGGTGTCGGTCGTGCACAACCTCAGCGCCCCGATCAACCTGCTCTCGATATTCGCGGGCCTGCCGCTCGCGGCCACCTCCGCCAACATCAGCGGCACGGTGTCGACCGGACTCGTCGACTTCGACCTCGCCGCGGAGCACCTCGGCGGCGACAGCGACTACCTGATCCGCAGCACCACCGCCCCCGACTCCACGATGAGCAGCACGATCGTCTCCCTCGTGGGCGGCGCGTCGATCGTCCGTCAGGGCGACGTGGGCGCCGACGCACTGCGCGTCGTCGTGCCCTCCCTTGTCTGACCTCGGGCGCGGGGACGCCCCGCGCGGCCGCAGCGCCGCCGGGCTGATCACGGTCTACCGGATCGTCTCGCGCGCCTACTTCCACCTGCCCGTGGTCGCGGTGTTCCTGCTGGCGCGGGGCTACCCGATCCTGGCCGTGGCGCTGCTGCTGGCGCTCTACGGAGTGGTGGCGGCGCTCGCCGACGGCCCGCTCTCGCCGCTCACACGCCGCCTGTCCTCGGCGGGCGCGCTCGTCGTCGGCGAGGGCGTGAAGGCACTGGGCCTCGTCGTGATCGTGCTGGACGCGGATCCGGTCGCCGTCGTGATCAGCCAGCTGCTCGCCGGCTGCGGCTTCTCGCTGACGGCCGGGCGGGACGCCGCGCTGGCCTCCTCGCTGCGCGCCGGAGCCGATGCTCGCCGCCAGGAGACGCGGGTGCAGAGCGGAATGTTCCTCGCCTCCTTCGGCGCGGGAGTGCTCGGGGCCGCCTCGCTCGCGCTCTGGGACCGGCTGCCGTTCCTCCTCAGCGCGCTCGTGTCGTGCGCCGCGCTGGCCGTGGTGCTCCTTGCCCGCCTGCCGCTCGGCGCGAACGCCGCCTCGGGAGTGGCGGCGCGCGCCGTGCGGCCGGCCGTCCTGCCCGCCGCGGTGCGCTTCTGGTCCCTCTACTACTCCGTGAACCGCGCCGTCCTGCTCGCCGCTTACACCTTCGTGATCCCGCTGCTGCTGTTCCAGGAGCTGCGTCTGACGCTGCCCGCGTTCGGCCTGGTGCTCGGCCTCTACACGCTCGCCGGCCTGGCCGCCGCCCGGCTCTCGCCGCTCATCGCCGGCACGCCCCTGGTCTTCCGGCTGACGGCGCTCACCCAGGTGCTGGGCCTCGCCCTGACCACCCTCGGGGTGCTCGGCGCCGCGATCGCCGGCCTGGCCCTGCTCGGGATCGCGGGCGGCTTCGTGCGGCCCGCGACGATGATCGCCCTGGCGCCGGCGATGAACGGGCTCGAGGACGGCGCCCGGGTCGCGGTGATGCGCGGACTGGAGCGCAACCAGGGGATCCTCCAGGCCGTCCTGCTCGTCGGCGCCGGGATACTCGTCCCCCTCACGGGAGGGACCGCGCCGACCCTCATCGTCCTCGTCGTCCTCGCGGTCCTCGCGCAGACGATCGGGGCCGTCTCGATGCGACGACAGGAGAGGAGGGCCGTCACCGCGGAAGCGGAGTGACAGAGGAAGTCCGGGACGAGCCCGCCGGCGGCGTCCCTCATCCACGTGCAAGGAGTGAAGCAATGCAGCCCATCTACACGTTGTCCGATTCCGACAGATCGACCCTCCAGCAGTCGCTGCTGGCGGTCGCCATCGACCCCTACAAGGACTACGACCGCTTCCGCGACGCGATCGCCGCGCTGATCGACAGCGGCGACGTCCCGCAGGGCTTCGTCGACGCGCTCGCCCGCATCCGGCGCGAGCGCGACGAGAAGATCACCTACGCGCACCTGATCTCGAACAACCCGGTCGACGACGAGATCCCCTGGCTCGACCAGGACGACGCGCTCGAGGACAAGTACCGCAAGAAGCTGACGTTCGTCGGCGAGGGCCTGCTCGAGCTGCAGTCGCAGTACCTCGGCTCGCCGCTGCTCGCGTACGCCACCCGCAACAACGGCGACTTCTTCCAGGACGTCTACGCCGACAACCGCTTCTCGAACACCCAGACGCAGAAGACCGACGGCGAGCTGTACTGGCACAACGAGCGGACCGCGCACCCGGTGCGCGCCGACTTCATCTCGCTCCTGGGACTGCGCACGCCCGAGACCGACCTCGTCTACACGAAGTACGTCGACGGCCGCGAGATCCTGCGCTTCATCTCACCCGAGAACCAGGCGCTCCTGCGCGAGGCGGTCTACATCACCCCGTTCGACGAGCTCTCGCGCGCCCAGAACAAGAACCAGATCGTGTCGGACCAGCACGCTCTGCTCGAGAACGAGCACAGCTTCCGCTACTACGACACCCGGACGGTGCCGGCCGACCCGGACGACCTGCCGCACCTGTGGGCGCTCTGGCAGTTCCGCGATGCGCTCTCGAAGGTCAGCGAGCAGTACCACCGGATCCGCGACGCGGACCTGCTGATCATCGCGAACCAGGACGGCCTGCACAGCCGTCAGCTCGTCGACGTCCAGGACCGCGACAAGACCCGCTTCCGCTGGCTGCTGAAGACGTACTCGTTCCGCGACGCGGCGACCGCGGACCGCCACTCCGACTACTGGCTCGACGGCGTCCGCGGCCGAGTCACCGACTGAGAGAGAAGGAGAACAACATGACCGATCTGACCAGGAGCACGCCCCCGCACCCGCTCGACTTCCTGCCCGCGACGGCGCCCCTGGAGGTGTCCAGCGACGACGTGACCGACGGCGAGCGGCTCGCCGAGGCCCAGGGGAGCGGCGACACCAGCCCGTCCCTGCGCTGGAGCGCCGGCCCCGAGGGCACGCAGTCGTACGCCGTGACCGTGTTCGACCCCGATGCGCCGACCCTCGGCGGCATCCACCACTGGGTCCTGGTCGACATCCCGAAGGAGGTCACCGAGCTGGCCGCCGGCTCGACGGAAGTGGGGCGCCCGGCGCTCAACGACCTCGGGTCGCTCGCCTACGCCGGTGCGGCCCCGCCGCCCGGTGACCGCCCGCACCGCTACCTCTTCACGGTGCACGCGCTCGGAGTGCCGACGCTGCCGGTCGACGAGTCGACTCCGGCCTCGCTGGTCGGCTTCCATCTGACCGTCAACACGCTCGCGCGAGGCTCGCTCACGGCCCTCGCCTGAGCCGTCCCGTCGGCGCGCGCGGCGCGGACGGGCGCGCACCGGGCACCGGAGTCGATCCGGAGCCCGGTGCGCGTCCGTTCGCGGCATCACCGCCGCGGACGACGGGAGGCGATCCGCTAGGCTTCCGCTCGGCCGGGGCCCCGCCCATGGCGTCTCTGGACACCACGAAAGGGAAAGAATGACCAGCACGACGGTGATCGAATGGCGTGAGCAGGCTCCTGCGGAAGCGGTGGACGCGCTCTACGCCCCCGGTGGACTGGTCGTCTGCGCGACCAAGGTCGGCTACATCCTGATGACGACCGACGGAGCGGGCCTCGAGCGCAAGTTCTCGGCCAAGCAACGCAACCGCAACAAGCCGGGCGTCGTGCTCTGCTCCAGCATCGAGCAGCTCACCGAGCTCGCCGAGCTCAACGAGGAGGTCCTCGCCTTCTACCAGAAGCACTGGGACCAGGACGTCCTGCTCGGCTGCATCCTCCCGTGGAAGGCCGAGGCCGTCGACCTGATCGACGAGGACGCCCGCGAGCTGGTCCGCGACGGACGGGGCACCAGCTGCTTCGTCATCCGCTTCGGCCGCCCGGCCGAGCAGCTGGTCGCCACCATGTGGGAGCGCGACCGCACCCTCACCTTCGCCAGCTCGGCCAACCCCTCGGGCGTGGGCAACCGCGGCCGCGTCGCGAACATCGGCGAGCGGATCGAGAACGAGGCCGACGTCATCGTCTCGGCCGACTCCTACGTCTCCTCGATCCAGCCGGACAAGGACGAGGACTCCCGCCACGAGCAGGGCGTCATGGTCTCGATGGTGGACGCCTCGGGCGCCCTCATCCCCGTGCAGGGCGGCGAGCGCTCGATCACCCCGGGCCCCGTGCTGATCCGCCGCGGCCTCGACTACGAGCGCATCATGCTGAACCTCGCCGAGCAGTTCAACTCCTGGGACTACCGCCAGGGCGAGTACTACTGATCCGGTAGCGGATCGCGACGACGGCCGGGCCGGGGCTCGCCCCCGACCCGGCCGTCGTCGTCCCCGGCGTCAGAGCTCGAGCACGTCGCCGGGCTCGAGCGCGTGGTACTCCCCGCCCCCCTCGCGCACGGCCCAGCCGAGCCGGTCGTGGCCGAGCGCGCGTCCCGCCTCCGAGAGGACCTGCTCGTGGGTCGCGAAGGCGTGCCGCGGCGCGATCTCGAGCACGTAGTCCATCGCCTCGGCGATCTTCATCCACGGCGCGCCCGACGGGGCCGCGAGGACCTCGACGTCGACGCCCTCGGGGACGGTGAAGGAGTCGCCGGCGTAGTAGACGCGGCCGTCGACGAGGACGCCGACGTTGTCGATGACGGGGATGCTCCGGTGGATCACCGCGTGGCGGGCGCCGAAGAAGCGCAGCTCGAACGGGCCGACCGTCACCAGGTCGCCGTCGGCGACCGTCTCGACGTCGAAGCCCTCGGCGGCGGCGGCGACCCCGGCCGGGCCGAGGATCCGCAGCGATGGGGCCGCGTCGCGCAGGCGCTGCAGCTGCTCCGGGGTCCAGTGGTCGGCGTGCTCGTGGGTGAGCACCACGGCGACGGTGTCGGTCGTCCCCTCGACGGGCCGGGTGAAGGACCCCGGATCGATCACCAGCCGGGCGCCGTCCTCCTCGATCAGGACGGCGGCGTGCTCGAGTTTCGTCAGTCTCATGCCCCGAGCCAACCGCCTCGGCGGGCGGCGGGCAAGGCCGGGGCCGAGCGGAGACCGGATGGGCCGGGCGCTCGATTTGCGTCGATGCGGATCCGTGTGCAACACTCTTCGAGTTGCAAAAACGCGGCCCCATCGTTTAGCGGCCTAGGACGTCGCCCTCTCACGGCGGTAACGCGGGTTCAAATCCCGCTGGGGTCACCACGGCAACACGAGAAGAACCCCCGGTCTGACCGGGGGTTCTTCTCGTTTAACACCCGGGTGCTCGCCACGCGGCACCCGCTCGACGCATCGCGCCGATCGCCTCGTTCCCGCTCCGCCTCCCCGGGGCCGCATCCCGCCGGATCGGCGCTAGGATCGCATCCGCGAAGGGGAGTATCCCGCCTTTCCGCTCCCGTCAGTACGCACCGCCCCTGCGCGGCGCCGGGGGCGGGACGGGTGACGCGGACCGGCACGGCCGTCCGCTCCCCGGGGAGAGACTTTCGGCCCCCACCCACTCGGAAGGCCCTCATGCTCGATCTGCCCGTCTGGTTCGTGATCGGCTCGTTCGTCGTCCTGAGCCTGATCCTCGCCGCCGACCTGCTGCTGGTCTACAAGCGCCCGCACGTGCCGAGCCTGAAGGAGTCGGGGCTGTGGGTCGGCTTCTACGTGTCGCTGGCGCTCGTGTTCGCGCTGCTGATGCTGATCCTCGGCGGCGGCGAGCTGGCCGGCCAGTTCGTCGCAGGCTGGCTGACCGAGTACAGCCTCTCGGTCGACAACCTGTTCGTCTTCGTCATCATCATGGGCCGCTTCGCGGTGCCGGCGAAGCTCCAGCAGGAGGTGCTGATGGTGGGCATCATCATCGCGCTGGTCTTCCGCGGCGTCTTCATCCTGCTCGGCGCGCAGCTCATCGAGAGCTTCAGCTGGATCTTCTACCTCTTCGGCGCGTTCCTGGTCTACACGGCCTGGAACCAGGCGTTCGGCGCGGAGGACGAGGACGAGGGCACCGACAACCTGCTCATCCGGCTCCTGCGCCGCCGCGTCAAGATCTCGGACTCGTTCGACGGCTCCAGGATTCGCACCACGATCGACGGCACGCGCCACTTCACGCCGATGCTGATCGTGTTCCTCGCGATCGGCTCGACCGACCTGCTCTTCGCGCTCGACTCGATCCCGGCGATCTTCGGCATCACCGAGAGCCCCTTCATCGTGTTCACCGCGAACGTCTTCGCGCTGATGGGGCTCCGCCAGCTCTACTTCCTGCTCGGCGGGCTGATCGACAAGCTCGAGTACCTCAAGTACGGGATCGCGTTCATCCTCGCCTTCATCGGCGTGAAGCTCGTCCTGCACGCCCTGCACGAGAACGACCTGCCCTTCCTCAACGGGGGCGAGCCGGTGCCGGTGTGGGACATCGACACGATCACCTCGCTCGTGGTCATCGTGCTGAGCATGACCGTGGCGACGCTGGCGAGCCTGGCGAAGATGCGCCGCGAGCACCGCCACATCCAGCTGCACGACGGGCACCCCGAGGTCGTCGCGGACGACGCCCGGTCCTCCGCCGAGGAGAAGTGATCCCGCGATGACGACGACCACGGTCGACCTGCCCCAGGGGGCGCTGCGGCTCGCCGTCAGCAGCAGCACCGACGTCGGCGCCGTCCGCCGCGTCAACGAGGACGCCCTCCTCGCCGACGAGCTGCTCCTGGCAGTCGCGGACGGGATGGGCGGGCACGCACGAGGGGACCTCGCGAGCGCAGCCGCCGTCGAGGCGCTGCGCGAGAACCGGCCGACGAGCCTGGGTCCGGTGGACGCGGTGTTCGACCTGGTGGAGGGCGCCAACACGGCCGTGCGCGCGCTCGACGTGGGCGGTGCGCTCTGCGGCACGACGCTGACCGGGCTGATGCTCGTGCTCCCCGAGCCCGCGGGCCCGGCCCGCTGGGCGCTGTTCAACGTCGGGGACTCCCGCGTCTACCGCTGGGACGGTGCCGAACTCCAGCAGCTGACGGTGGACCACTCCGCCGTGCAGGAGCTCGTCTCGGCCGGCCTGCTCACCCCCGAGTCGGCGGAGTCGCATCCCGACCGCAACATCGTCACCCGCGCCCTCGGCGCCGACGAGGAGGTCGAGACGGACGTCTGGACGCTGCCCGTCGTGCCGCGCGCCAGCTACCTGCTCTGCTCCGACGGGCTGACGAAGGAGCTCTCCGACCAGCGGATCGCCGCCCTGTTCGCCCGCCGCGACTCCGGCGACCCTGCCGACCTCGCTCAGGCGCTCGTGCGTGCGGCGGTCGAGGCCGGCGGACGGGACAACGTCACCGTCGTCGTCATCGACGCCGTGCTCGACGCCCGCGCCTGAGCCGGGCGACTCCGTGCCGCGCCCGCCCGGGAGGCGGGGGAGCGCGGTGCTATTCTCGGTCCATGCTGAGTGGCCCGCACCTCCTTCCGTGCCGCGACGAGACCTCGAACTGACGGCCTCCCTCGTCGCGGTGCCTCGCCCGGCCGAGCAGCGACTCCAGGAGGAGAAGGAACCGTCATGATCGAGACCACACCCGGCACAGCCGCGCCCGCGTCGAGTGGAGCAGGGACCGGCAGGAGAGCCGAGAAGCCGCGCACCCTCGCCGAGAAGGTCTGGGACGACCACGTCGTCGTCGCGGGCGAGAACGGCGCTCCCGACCTGCTCTACATCGACCTGCACCTGCTGCACGAGGTGACCAGCCCGCAGCCGTTCGACGGCCTGCGTGCCGCGGGGCGCCCGCTGCGCCGGCCGGACCTCACCATCGCCACCGAGGACCACAACACGCCGACCCTCGAGATCGGACGCCCCATCGAGGATCCGATCAGCCGCACCCAGATCGACGCGCTGCGCCGCAACGCCGGCGAGTTCGGCGTCCGCCTGCACTCCCTGGGCGACGTCGAGCAGGGCATCGTGCATGTCGTCGGCCCCCAGTTGGGCCTGACGATGCCCGGCGTCACGGTGGTCTGCGGCGACTCGCACACCTCCACGCACGGCGCGTTCGGCGCGATCGCCTTCGGCATCGGCACGAGCGAGGTCGAGCACGTGATGGCGACGCAGACGCTGCCGCTGCAACCCTTCAAGACGATGGCGATCACGGTCGAGGGCACGCTGAAGGAGGGGGTGACGGCCAAGGACATCATCCTCGCGGTCATCGCCCGCATCGGCACCGGCGGCGGCCAGGGCTACATCCTCGAGTACCGCGGCTCCGCGATCCGCGCGCTCTCGATGGAGGGCCGGATGACGATCTGCAACATGTCGATCGAGGCGGGTGCGCGGGCCGGCATGGTCGCGCCGGACGAGACGACCTTCGCCTACCTGCACGGCCGCCCGCACGCTCCGGCGGGCGAGGACTGGGACGCCGCGGTCGCCTACTGGCGGACGCTGCCGAGCGACGAGGGCGCCGTGTTCGACGCCGAGGTCGTGATCGACGCCGACGCGCTCGAGCCGTTCGTCACCTGGGGCACGAACCCCGGCCAGGGCGTCTCGCTCTCGCAGGCGGTACCGGACCCTGACGTCCTCGACGATCCGAACGAGCGCGCCAGCGCTCTGCGAGCGCTGGAGTACATGGCGCTGGAGCCCGGCACGCCGATGAAGGAGATCCCGGTCGACGTGGTCTTCATGGGCTCCTGCACCAACTCGCGGATCGAGGACCTGCGGGCCTTCGCTGCCGTCGTCGAGGGGCGCACCAAGGCCCCCGGCGTCCGCGTGATGGTCGTCCCCGGCTCCGCCCGGGTGCGGCTCGAGGCCGAGGCCGAGGGGATCGACCGGATCGTCACCGCGTTCGGCGCGGAGTGGCGCTTCGCCGGCTGCTCGATGTGCCTCGGGATGAACACCGACCAGCTCGTCCTGGGGGAGCGCGTGGCCTCCACGTCCAACCGCAACTTCGAGGGTCGTCAGGGCAAGGGGGCGAAGACCCACCTCGTCTCGCCCCTCGTCGCCGCGGCCACGGCCGTGCGCGGCACCCTCTCCAGTCCCTCCGATCTGGAGCCGGTCCGCGAGAGAGCAGGAGTCTGACCGTGCAGAAGTTCGAGACCGTCACCGCGATCGCCGCGCCCCTGAAGCGCGCCAACGTCGACACCGACCAGATCCTCCCCGGCATCTACCTCCGCCGCATCACGAAGACCGGCTTCGAGGACGCGCTCTTCCACGGCTGGCGGCAGGACGCGGACTTCGTCCTCAACCAGGAGCGCTACCGCGGCGCCGGCATCCTCGTCGCCGGCCCCGACTTCGCCATCGGCTCCAGCCGCGAGCACGCCGTCTGGGCGCTGCGCGACTACGGCTTCCGGGTCGTCATCTCCCCCCGCTTCGGCGACATCTTCCGGGGCAACGCCGGCAAGCAGGGACTGCTCGCGGCCGTCGTCTCGGAGCCCGACGTCGAGCGGCTGTGGGAGATCATCGAGGGCACCCCGGGAATAGAACCGACGGTGGATCTGGTTGCGCGTACGGTCACCGCCGGTGGCGAGACCTTCGACTTCGAGATCGACGACTACACTCGATGGCGCCTGATCGAGGGCCTGGACGACATCGGCCTGACCCTGCGCGACGAAGCGCTCATTTCCGAATTCGAGACCCGCCGCGAGAGCTGGCGGCCCAAGACATTGCCGGTGAAATAGCGTGAACACACTTCTTCAGGACGCCAAGGCCCTGCAGGACGCCAAGGCGTCGGGAGCACGGGTGGGAATGACGACCGAGCGGATCACCATCAACGGCGGGCGACCGCTGGTGGGCCGGATCGAGCTCAAGGGGGCCAAGAACCTCGTCACCAAGGCGATGGTCGCGGCGCTGCTCGGCGAGACCGCCTCCACCCTCCGCGACGTGCCCGACATCAGCGACGTCCGCGTCGTGAAGGGCCTGCTCGAAGTCCACGGCGTCAAGGTGAAGCAGGGCGCCGAGGTCGGCGAGCTGATCCTCGACCCCTCCAACGTCGAGTCCGCGCACTTCGCCGACATCGACGCGCACGCCGGCTCCAGCCGCATCCCGATCCTCTTCTGCGGCCCGCTGCTGCACCGCCTGGGCGAGGCGTTCATCCCCGACCTCGGCGGCTGCCGCATCGGTGACCGCCCGATCGACTACCACCTCGAGGTCCTCCGCAACTTCGGCGCGGTGATCGAGAAGCTGCCCTCCGGCATCCGGATGTCGGCCCCCGAGGGCCTGCACGGCGCCAAGGTGTCGCTGCCCTACCCGAGCGTCGGAGCGACCGAGCAGGTCCTCCTGACCGCGGTGCGCGCCTCCGGCATCACCGAGCTCTCGGGCGCGGCGATCGAGCCCGAGATCATGGACCTGATCAACATCCTGCAGAAGATGGGCGCCATCATCTCGGTCGACACCGACCGGGTGATCCGCATCGAGGGCGTGGACCGGCTCACCGGCTACTCCCACCGCGCGCTCTTCGACCGCAACGAGGCGGCCTCCTGGGCGGCCGCGGCCCTCGCGACCGACGGCGACATCTTCGTCGGCGGCGCCCGCCAGCAGGAGATGACCACCTTCCTCAACGTCTTCCGCAAGGTCGGCGGCGCGTTCGAGATCGCCGAGGACGGCATCCGCTTCTACCACCCGGGCGGCGAGCTCAAGCCGGTCATCATCGAGACCGACGTGCACCCCGGCTTCATGACCGACTGGCAGCAGCCGCTGGTCGTGGCGCTCACGAAGGCCAAGGGCGTCTCGATCGTGCACGAGACCGTCTACGAGCAGCGCTTCGGCTTCGTCGACGCGCTCGTCGAGATGGGCGCGACCATCCAGATCCACCGCGAGTGCCTCGGCGGGCAGGCCTGCCGCTTCGGGCAGCGAAACTTCATGCACTCGGCCGTGATCTCGGGACCCTCGAAGCTGCACGGCGCCGACATCGTCGTGCCGGATCTGCGCGGCGGCTTCTCGCACCTGATCGCGGCGCTCTCGGCCGAGGGCACCTCGACGGTCTCGAACGTCGGCATCATCAGCCGCGGCTACGAGAACTTCCTCACCAAGCTCGAGCTGCTGGGCGCCGACTTCTCGCTCGACGCGTAGCCGCCCACCGGGACCCCGGTCCCGCGGAGGACGACCGTCCTCAGCGGCCCGGGGTCCTGTCGCGCCCGGGCGCGCCCCACGCGGGCGGTTCCGCGTCCTCCTCCAGGCGTCCCCGGATCCGCTTCTCGAGGAGCGCGAGCGTCGTCTCCGGCGCGGGCCGGAGGCCCAGCGGTCCGGGCGACTCGACCAGGACCAGCGTGAGGCGTCCGCGCCGCGTGCCGGCCAGGACGACCTCGAGGGCCTCGCGCGGACGCAGGCCCACCAGCACCCACCGCCGCTCCAGCCGCGCGATCCGCGCCCAGGGCACGACGACGCCCCAGTCGCCGAAGGAGACGGTCAGTCCCCGGCGGCGCGGCACGACCACCGCGTAGGGCCGCAGCGTCGGCAGCGGGAACCGCGGCTCGACCCGACGGAGGCCCGCTCCGAGCCGGCCGCGTCCGAGGACCGCGACGCCGCCGGTCGCCTCCGCCTCGACGTGGGCGAGCGGTGCCACCGCCACGCGCCAGAGGGCGTCGACCCCGCCGATCACGAGGGCGACTGACGCCGAGCCGCCGACGAGGACCGCGAGCGTCAGCAGGAGGCCGTCGCCGAGCGCGGCCGCATCGCGTCCGGCCTGCGTGGCGAGCAGCACGACTCCCCACACGATCAGGAGCACCAGGCCGGACAGCGCGATCGGCGAGTCGGCGAGGCGGCCGAGGGCCCTGCTGACGGCGTCCCACGGCGACGGGCGGCGACGCGGACGGGGCATGCCGGTACCGTACCCGGCGGCCGGACCGCTCCTCCCACCGCGGGGCCCCGCTGCTCCCGGGCGTGGGGACGCGGCCCCTCCGATGCGGGATGCGAGGATGGGCGGGTGTCTGAGCGAAGCCGTCCGTCCATCTTCTGGTTCCTCGCGGCGGCGGTGATCCCCGTGATGACCGCCTCGGTCGACCTGCGGATCCGGAACGGCGACAAGATCCCGAGCACCGGGGCCTTCGTGTTCGCGCCGAACCACTACAGCGAGATCGACCCGATCATCACGGGCTGGACCCTGTGGCGCGCCGGCCGCGCACCGCGCTTCCTCGCCAAGGCCTCGCTGTTCTCGGTGCCCGTGCTCGGCTCGATCCTGCGCGGCTCCGGGCAGATCCCCGTCGAGCGCTCGGGCTCGGTCCGCGGCAGCGAGCCGCTGAAGACGGCCAAGGCTCTCGTGGACGAGGGCCGCTCGGTCATCATCTACCCCGAGGGCACCCTCACCCGCGACCCCGAGCTCTGGCCGATGCGCGGCAAGACGGGAGCGGTGCGGATGGCGCTGCAGTACGGCCTGCCCGTCGTCCCGGTCGCGCACTGGGGTGCGCAGCAGCTGATGGGCCGCTACTCCAAGCGGATCACCCTCTTCCGCCGCAAGCGCGTCGACGTGATCGTCGGCGACCCCGTCGACCTGTCCGCCTTCCGCGGACGCAGCCTCGACTCCGCCACACTCAACGAGGCCTCCGCGGTCGTGATGGCGGCGATCACCGCCCTGCTCGAGGAGCTGCGCGGCGAGGCGGCGCCCGAGAAGCGCTGGAACCCCTCCGAGCACAACCAGAAGGGCACGGGTCGCTTTGAGTCCGAGCAGTAGGAAGGCGCCCATCCCCGTGCCCCGCCGCGTCGCCGTCCTCGGCGCCGGCAGCTGGGGCACCACGTTCGCGAAGATCCTCGCCGACGGCGGCTCCGACGTCGTGATGTGGGCGCGCCGCGCCGAGCTGGCCCGCGAGATCACCGAGGCCAAGCGCAACAGCGACTACCTCCCCGGCATCAACCTCCCGCGCAACATCCGGGCCACGCCGCGCATCGAGGAGGCGCTGGAGGGCGCGGACCACGTCTACCTCTCCATCCCGTCGCAGTCGCTGCGGAGCAACCTCGAGGCGATCACGCCGTTCCTCACCGAGCGCACGGTGCTGGTGAGCCTGATGAAGGGCGTCGAGAAGGGCACCGGCCAGCGGATGAGCGAGGTGATCGCGCAGATGCTGCCGGTCTCTCTCGACCGGATCGCCGTCGCCTCCGGGCCCAACCTCGCCCTCGAGATCGCCAAGGAGCAGCCGACCGCGGCGGTCATCGCCTCCGAGAGCCTCGTCACCGCGCAGGAGGTGGCTCTCGCGGCGACCAACCGCTACTTCCGCTCCTACGTCAACACCGACGTGATCGGCACCGAGTTCGGCGGCGTGCTGAAGAACCTCATCGCCGTGGCGATCGGCATCGTCGACGGCGTCGGCTACGGCGAGAACACGAAGGCATCGATCATCACGCGCGGTCTCGCCGAGATGACCGACTTCGCGGTCGCGTACGGCGGACGGGCCGAGACGATGGCCGGACTCGCTGGGCTCGGCGACCTCATCGCGACGTCGAGCTCGTCCCTCTCGCGCAACAACACGGCCGGGCGCCTGCTCGGCCAGGGCTACAGCTTCACCGACGTGGTGAAGTCGATGCAGCAGACGGCGGAGGGGCTCGCCTCCGTCGCGCCGGTCCTCGAGCTGGCGCGCGCCAGGGGAGTCGACATGCCCATCGTCGAGCAGGTGTCGCAGGTGCTCGCCGGTACGCTCGATCCGAAGGACATCGCGCCGCACCTGACCACGGATTCGGACGAGCCACAGGGTGAGAGGAACCTCGATGACCAGCAAGCTCCGCGTGGCCGTTCTGTTCGGGGGGCGCTCCAGCGAGCACTCGATCAGCTGCGCAACGGCGGCCGGGGTGCTGCGGGCGATCGACCGTGACCGCTTCGAGGTGATCCCCGTCGGGATCACCTCCGACGGCGCCTTCGTGCTCGAGGAGGACCGTCCTGAGAAGTTCGCTCTCGATGCCGCGTCGCTGCCCCGCGTCGAGGACGACGGCTCCCGTGTGCGCTGGCCGGAGTCGGCCCTCTCGCGTGAGCTCACCGTGACGACCGAGGACGGCGCGACGCGCTCGCTCGGCGAGGTCGACGTGGTGCTGCCGATCCTGCACGGCCCGTGGGGCGAGGACGGCACCGTCCAGGGGATGCTCGAGCTCGTCGGGCTGCCCTACGTCGGCTCGGGCGTGCTCGCGTCGGCGCTCGGCATGGACAAGCACTTCACCAAGACGGTGCTGCGGGCCGCGGGCCTCGCGGTGGCGCCCTGGTACCTCGTGACCGAGGCGGAGTGGCGCGCCGACCCGGGCGACGCCTCCTCGGCCCTCGACGAGCTGGGCCTGCCCGCGTTCGTGAAGCCGGCGCGGGCCGGCTCGAGCGTGGGCGTCAGCCGGATCGACGAGCGCGAGCAGCTCGAGGCCGCGCTGGAGGAGGCGTTCGCGCACGACTCGCGGGTGCTGATCGAGTCGGGCATCGTCGGCCGCGAGGTAGAGATCGGCGTGCTCGGCGGCCGCCGCGGTGCTCCGGCCCGCGCCTCCGTCGCCGGCGAGGTGGTCGTCACCGGCCGCGGCTTCTACGACTTCGAGGCGAAGTACCTCGGGGCGTCCGGCATCGAGCTGGTCTGCCCGGCCGATCTCACCGACGGCGAGCTCTCCGAGATGCGGTCCCTCGCGATCCGCGCCTTCGACGCGATCGGAGCCGAGGGCCTCGCCCGGGTCGACTTCTTCCTCACCGCCGACGGCTTCGTCGTCAACGAGATCAACACCATGCCCGGCTTCACGCCGGTCTCGATGTTCCCGCGCATGTGGGGCGCGAGCGGCGTGGACTACCCGGACCTGATCAGCGAGCTGCTCGACTCGGCGCTCGACCGCGTCCCGGTCGCCGCCCGATGACGTCGGCGCTCGCGCTCCGCGTCGAGGCGGGCGCGGCCGCGGCGCCCTTCGAGCAGATCCGTGAGCAGATCACCGCTCTGATCGCCGCGGGCGAGCTGCCGGTCGGCACGCGGCTGCCGCCGGTGCGCGCGCTGGCCGAGACGCTGGGCGTCGCCGCGGGGACGGTCGCCCGCTCCTACCGGGAGCTGGAGTCGGCGGGCCTGGTCGAGACGCGCGGCCGGGCGGGCACGGTCGTCGCGGGAGGCGTGGACGCGCTGGAGCGCGAGCTGCAGGCCGCGGCCGCCGTGTTCGCGTCCCGCGCGCGCGAGCTGGGGGCGACCTCCGATGGTGCGCTCACCGCAGCGAGTCGAGCCCTCGGCGTCTGACGCTGAAGCTCAGCCGGTGGGCGTGTCCGTCGGATCGAGGGTGTCGGCGTCCGAGACGTCGGTGCACTCGCGCGTCTGCGGGACGTAGGAGACGGCGTTCGCCAGGTCGAGCGCGGCGGAGGATCCGGACGCGCGGCTCTGGTCGACGGTGATCTCCACCGCGGGATCGCGACCGTAGGTGGTCAGCGTGTAAATGTCCTCGTCCTTCTGCGTCTCGTCGATGATCCAGTCGACTCCGCTGACGTTCACGCAGAGGTCCGTCGTCGGGCCGGGCACCTCGACTCCGCAGTGGAGGATGACGGCGGCCGGGGTGCCCCAGGCGGCGGTGCCCTGAGCGTTCGTCTCGCGCTCGGGCTGCTCCGCGACCACGTCGGGCAGGCGCACCGAGACCTCCGCGCAGCCGGTGCTCGTCGCATCGGCGGCGGGCTCGAGGGCGACGCTGGCCGAGCAGCCCGAGAGCAGCAGGACGGCGGCGGCGGCGAGAAGGGGGGAGCGGAGTCGGCGGGGGGACATCGCCGTCAACGCTAGCG
This sequence comes from Rathayibacter sp. AY1F9, assembly GCF_002932155.1. NCBI lineage: Bacteria > Bacillati > Actinomycetota > Actinomycetes > Micrococcales > Microbacteriaceae > Rathayibacter > Rathayibacter sp. AY1F9. The sequence continues at coordinate 125,435 of NZ_PSVA01000004.1, forward strand.
TGTGAACCATGGCAGAGGATCGGAGTCCCACCCTGGCCGAGCTCAGCGAGGGCGAGGTGCTCGCGAGGGTGCTGGCCCGGCTCGGCGGCCCGGGCGCGGAGACCCTGGTCGGACCCGGCGACGACTGCGCGGTGCTGCGCGCTCCCGACGGCCGCTTCGTGGTGACCACGGACATGATGGTGCACGGCCCCGACTTCCGGCTGGCCTGGTCGCGCCCGGCGGACCTGGGCTGGAAGGCGGCGGCCTCGAACCTCGCCGACGTCGCGGCGATGGGGGCCCGTCCCACCGGGCTCGTCGTCGCGCTCGCGGCACCCCAGTCGCTGGGCGTCGACGTGCTGGAGGGGATCGCGGGCGGCCTCGCCGCCGGCTGCGCCGCGATGGCGCCGGGATGCGGAGTCGTCGGGGGAGACCTGTCCGCCTCCGCGACGCTGACGCTCTCGATCACGGCGTTCGGCTCGCTCGACGGACGACCGGCGGTGCTCCGCAGCGGTGCGAGGCCGGGGGACGTGCTCGCCGTGGCCGGTCCGCTGGGACGAGCGGGGCTCGGGCTGCGCCTGCTGTTCGAGCAGGCGCGGCGGGACGGGGAGCCGTCGGCCGACCTCGCCGCCCGGCTCCGCGAGCGGCATCCGTCCCTCCTCGAGGCGCAGCTGCGCCCGACCGCGCCGATCTCCGCGGGCGAGGCCGCGGGCGGGACCGCCACCGCGATGATGGACGTCTCGGACGGCGTGGTGCTCGACGCCCGTCGGATGGCGCGTGCGAGCGGAGTGGCGATCGACCTCGATGCCGCGGCGGTCGACGTGCACGCGCGCGGGCTCACGGGCGTGGAGGGCGTGGACCTCGACCTGGCGAGGGCGTTGGTGCTGGGAGGCGGCGAGGACCACGCGATGCTCGCGTGCTTCCCGCCCGCCGCGGCGCTGCCGGAGGGCTTCGTCCCGCTCGGGGTCGTCCGCGAGGGGGACCCGGAGGTGCGCCTGGGCGGGGTCGCGCTCGAGGGGCGCGGGGGCTGGGACCCGTACCTCGGCTGGGACGGCGCGGCGGGCTGAGGCCGGTCAGCCGGCCGCGGAGGAAGCGGGCGAGACGGGCGACGCCGGTGAAGCCCACCAGATCGTGGTCTCGCCGTAGTCCTTCCTCCGCTCCCGCTCCAGACCCGCGGGCCAGCGCGGCTCCGGGCTGCGGGAGCTCCGCTCCACGACGACCACCGCGTCCTCGCGCAGCAGCGGCAGCACGCCGGCGAGATCGGCGGCGAGGTCGTCCTCGCCGAGGTCGTAGGGCGGGTCGAGGAACACCGTGTCCGTGTTGAGGGCCGGGGACCCGTCGAGGAAGGAGCGGACCGAGCCGGTCACCACCTCGATCCGCGGGGCGGGCCGCTTGTTCTTGGCAGCCGCGGTCACGATCGCCCGTGCGTTCTCGCCCGCGGTCCGGGCGGCCTTCGGGTCGCGCTCGACCAGGACGACCGCGCTCGCTCCGCGGCTGGCCGACTCGAGCCCGAGGGCGCCGGAGCCCGCGTAGAGGTCGACCACCGTCGCGCCGTCGAGGGCGTCCCGGGCCTCGAGGGCCGAGAAGACGGCCTCGCGCACGCGGTCGCTGGTGGGGCGGGTGCCCGCGCGCGGGACCCGGAGGGTGAGCGAGCCGGCGAATCCGGCGATGATCCTGGTCACCGGATCGAGCATAGGGCGGCACCCTGCCCACGGCGTCCGGCGGCCGCCGCGCGCTCCCGCCTGGCGGCACACTGCGAACTCTCGGAACCTGGACCCTTTTCCCGTCAGGACTGCGAGAATCCCTAGCTATGACGTCGCTCGAAGACACCCGCTCCGCTGTCGGCCGCCGAGCGGCTCCCGAGACGCCCCTGACCCGCGAGGAGTTCACGGCGCACTGCGGCGCCGTCCTCGGGAACCTCACCCGCGTGATCGACGGCAAGTCGGCCGAGGTCTCGATGGCGCTGACGGTGTTCCTCGCCGGTGGGCACCTCCTGATGGAGGACGTCCCCGGCACCGGCAAGACGGTCCTGGCGAAGTCGCTGGCGGCCTCGGTCGGCGGCAGCGTCGCGCGCATCCAGTTCACGCCCGACCTGCTCCCCTCCGACGTCACGGGGGTCTCGGTCTACAACCAGGCGACCCGCGACTTCGAGTTCAAGCCGGGCCCGGTCTTCGCGAACATCCTGATCGGCGACGAGATCAACCGGGCCTCGCCCAAGACGCAGTCGGCGCTGCTGGAGTGCATGGAGGAGCGCCAGGTCTCGGTCGACGGCACCACCCACCTCCTCCCGCGCCCCTTCGCCGTGATCGCGACGCAGAACCCGGTCGAGATGGAGGGCACCTACTCGCTGCCCGAGGCCCAGCGCGACCGCTTCATGGCCCGCCTCTCGCTCGGCTACCCCGATGAGCGCGCCGAGCTCGAGATGATCCGCACCCGCGACTCGGCCAGCCCGCTCGAGGAGCTGCGGCCCGTCGTGGGCCTCGCCGAGCTCGAGCGGATGATGGCCTACGTGCGCTCCGTGTACGTCGCACCACCCGTGCAGGAGTACGTGGTGGCGATCATGCAGGCCACGCGGGTCGACCCCGAGCTGCGGCTCGGGGGGAGCCCGCGCGCCACGCTCCAGCTGATCGCCGCCGCGAAGGCTCTCGCCGCCCTCAGCGACCGCGACTTCGTGGTGCCGGACGACGTCGACGCGCTCGCCGTCCCCGTGCTCGGCCACCGCCTCCTGCCCGCCACGCGCCTCCCCGGCCGCTCCGGCGCCGGATCCTCGCACTCGGTCACCGAGATCGTGCAGCGCATCGTCGCGGCCACCCCCGTCCCCTTCGGCAACCGTGGCGACTGAGGCCCGCGCCGCCGAGACGCCGTCGTCCCGTCTCGGCGGTCTGCCCGCGCTCCGCGGGGTCGCGCTGACGCTGCGCGGCTGGGCGCTCGTTCTGCTGGGCGTCGCGGGAGTGGTGATCGCGCCGCTGACAGAGTTCCGCGAGCTGCTGTTCGTCGGCCTGGTGCTGCTGGGCCTGCCCCTGGGCGCGCTCGTCTCCCTGCTCCTGGCGCCGGCGTCGTTCCGAGTGCAGCGCCGCTTCGCTCCCCAGACCGTCGCGGCCGGCGACGTGGTGGAGGTCGACGTGCTGCTCGAGAACCGCGGCCGCGCCGTCCGCAGCGGGGCGCGCGCCCACGACCGGCTCGAGCGCGTGGAGCGCGGGGTCGTCGTCGGCCGGCCGGTCGCCGAGGGCGTCTTCGGGCTGCCGGGCGTCCCGTCGGGCGGCCGCGTGCGCGCCCGCTACCGTCTGCCCGCCGAGCGGCGCGGGATCCACCGCATCGGCCCGCTGCGCCTGGTGCGCGGCGACGGCCTCGGGCTCGCGCTCCGCGAGAGCGTCGTGGGGGCTGCGCAGCCGTTCGTCGTGACTCCGCGGGTCGTGCCGCTCCAGAGCGACGTCCTGGACGCGCACGGAGCAGGCGGATCGAGCCCGGTCGCGCACGCGACGGCCGGCGCCGGCACGGACGACGTGATCCCGCGCGACTACCGCCCGGGGGACGCCATGCGCCGGGTGCACTGGCGGGCGAGCGCCCGCTCCGGTGAGCTCATGGTCCGCCAGGACGAGCAGAACACCGATCCGCACGCGTGGATCCTCCTCGAGACCCGGGCCGAGCGCGTGCTCGAGCGGCGCGGCGACGACCGGCTCGAGTGGGCGGTGTCGATGACGGCCTCCCTCGCCGTGCACCTGCTCGACCGCGGCTTCGAGACCCACCTCGTCGAGACGGGTGCGGACGGCGAGCCGGAGCACTCGGAGGACGAGCGCGAGGTGGCGCACGACGTGCTGCTGCGCCTGGCCGAGCTGGCGCCCTCGCGCGAGTCGGTCGACGCGGTGACCCGGATCTCGGCCGACATGCGCGACACCGGGGGAGTGCGACCGGTCTTCGCCGTCCTCACCCGACTCCTCGAGTCGGACCTCGACGCCCTCGGCTCCCTGGCCGCGCAGTCGCGCCCCGCGATCGCCTTCGTCGTCGCCGGCACCGCTGAGGAGGAGGCGGCTCTCGCCTCGCTCGGCTGGTACGCGGTGTCCGTCGACCCGAGTGCCTCCGTCGAGGAGGCGTGGGCGCAGGCTCTCGCTCTGCGGGTGGTGGCGTGAGCCGCCGCGTCGAGAGCGATCCGCGCGCCGGGTCGGCTCCTCTGAGCGGTCTGCTCTTCCTCGCGATCACGGCCGCCGCCGCCGGGATCGGGCGGCTCCTCGTCGGCGTCGACTGGCTGGTGCTCCTCGCGAGCGCGGTCGCCGTGGTGCTCGGCGTCCCGGCCGCCGCCCGGGCTCTGCGCGTGCACCCCGTCGTCCCGCCGATCCTCGGCACGCTGACGATGGTCGGCGTGCTGACCGCGATGTTCGTGCCCGGTCGGGCCCTGCTGTTCGTGATCCCCACGCCCGGCGCCGTCGCGCAGGCGGAGGCGCTCGCGCAGGGCGGCTTCCAGTCCATCGCCCAGCAGGGGCTCCCGGCCATCGCCGACGACGGCATCTCGTTCCTCCTGATCGGCGGGGTGGTCGTGCTCGCCTGGGCGGCCGACCTGTTCGCCTTCTCCGTCCGCCTCCCCGCCCTGGCCGGTCTGTTCCCTGCGGCGCTGCTCGCGGTGCCGGCGATCGTGGACCCCTCCGAGGTGTCCTGGGCGAGCCTCGTCGTCACTGCGCTCGCCTACGCGGGCGTGCTCGCCGCCACGGCCGCCCCTCGCCGCCCGAGCGGCCCGAGCGCGGCCGCGGCCGTGCTGCCCGCCTTCGCGGCCGTGACCGTCGTCGTCCTGGGCGCGGGAGTCGTCGCCGGGTCGGCGGCAGGCTACGCGCGCACCACCGCCCCCTCGGGCGTCTCCGGCAGCCTCTTCAACGGCGCGATCGACCCGGTGGTCGCTCTCGGCGCGGACCTGCGCCGCCCGAACCCCGTGACCGTGCTGCGCTACGCCACCGACTCCGACCTGCCCGTCTACCTCCGCGTGCTGACCGTCTCGGACTTCGACGGTGACGACTGGGCGCCGAGCGACACGGAGCAGACCGCTCCGATCGAGGCGCCGATCGCGCCCGAGGGGCTCTCCGAGAGCGTGCCGCGCGAGGCGGAGGAGGTCGACGTCTCGGTGGAGACGCTGCGGAGCCAGTGGCTCCCCGTGCCGTATCCGGTCTCGTCGCTGACGGGCGTCGGCGACGGCTGGCTCCAGGACGTGCAGGACGGCTCGATCCGCGGCGACGCGACGACCCGCTCCGGAGACGACTACCAGGTGCAGGCGCTGCGGCTCGAGCCCGACCCGCAGCAGCTGCTCGCCGCGCCCGCGCCGTCCGGCGTCGACCGGTACCTCTCGCTCCCCGACGACGTGCCCGAGATCGTCCGCACCACCGCCGAGGAGGTCACGGCGGAGGCTCCGACCGCCTACGACCGGGCGCGCGCGCTGCAGACGTACTTCCGCTCGTCCGAGTTCCGCTACTCCGAGGACACCCCCGCGGAGGAGGGCTACGACGGCGACGGAGTCGGCGTGCTCTCGGCGTTCCTGACGACGAAGGAGGGCTACTGCGTCCACTTCGCCTCGGCGATGGCGGTGATGGCGCGCGAGCTCGGGATCCCGTCGCGGCTCGCCATCGGCTACCAGCCCGGCTCCGTCGTGCCCTCCGGCGGCAGCGACCTGACCACCTACCGCGTCCTCTCCTCCGACCTGCACGCCTGGCCCGAGCTGTACTTCGAGGGAGTCGGCTGGCTGCCCTTCGAGCCGACGCCCAGCCGCGGCGCTCCGGCCTCCTACACCCTGCCGAGCGCGACGGCGTCCTCGGGCCCCACCGCCCCGGGCTCGACCGCGACCACCGCGCCCGGTGCGACCAGCGCTCCCGCCGCGACACCCACTCCGACGGCCGCGTCGGCGACGCCGACCCCCGGTGCCGTCGGCGCCTCGAGCACCACGGCGGCTCCCGCGGCCACGCTCTGGGTGCTGCTCCTGCTGCTCGTGCTCGTCCCCTGGCTGATGCGCGCCGTCCAGCGCGCGCTGCGGCGCCGGTCCGCGCGCTCCGGCTCCGTCGAGGCCGCGTGGGCCGAGCTGCTGGCGACCGCCCGCGACCTGGGCGTCCCCGTGGAGGACACGGAGTCTCCGCGCGCGCAGGAGGCCCGCATGGCTCCCGCCCTCGACCCCGGAGCGGCGGCACGTCTGCAGGGGCTCCGGGAGCGCGTCGAGCGCCGGCGCTACTCGCCGTCCGCGAGCGAGTCGGAGGCGTGGGACGACGCGACCGCCGTGGCCGCCGCGCTCCGCGGCTCCGCGAGTGCCGGTCGTCGGGTGCTCGCGTCGGTCGTGCCCCGCTCGGCGCTGGACCCGGTCGCCCGGCTCGCGCGTCCGAGGTCCGACCTATGATCGCTAGGTGATCCCGGACCCCCTCGACGCCTCGCTCGCGCCGCTGATCGGGCCGCGCACGGCGAGCGCGGTCGAGAAGGCCTTCGGGTACCGCACGGTCGGCGAGCTCCTGGGCCACTACCCGCGCCGCTACGCGAAGCGGGGCGAGCTGACGGCGCTCTCGCGTCTCCCCGTGGGAGAGAGCGTGACGATCGTGGCGGAGGTGCGCGAGGTGCGCGAGCGGCCGATGCGCAACCGGCGCGGCACCCTGCTCGAGGTCGTCATCTCGGACGGCTCGGGCACGCTCTCGCTGACGTTCTTCGGACAGCCCTGGCGCGCGGCGAAGCTCCACCGCGGCGTGCGCGGAATCTTCGCGGGTACGGTCTCGATGTTCCGCGACACCCCGCAGCTCACGCATCCCGACTACCGCCTGTTCGACGACGAGGAGGCCGCCGCGACGGAGACGGGAGGCGGTGAGCTCGCGAAGGACTGGGCCGAGCGGCCGATCCCGATCTACCCGGCGACCAGCGCGATCTCGAGCTGGCAGCTCCAGGCCGCGATCGGCGTGCTGCTGGACGGCTTGCGCGACGTGCCCGACCCGATGCCCGAGCAGGTGCGCGCCGGCCGCTCGCTGCTGGGCCTCGGCGAGGCGCTGGAGCTGATCCACCGCCCGCAGCGGGAGGGCGAGGAGGCGCAGGCGCGCGAGACGCTGCGCTTCCACGAGGCGTTCCTCCTGCAGCTCGCCCTGCTCGAGCGCCGGGCCTCGGCGCGCAGCAGCCCCGCGACCGCCCGCGTGCCCGGCCCCGGCGGGCTGCTCGAGCGCTTCGACGCCGCGCTGCCCTTCGCCCTCACCGGCGACCAGACCGCGGTGGGGCACGAGATCGCCGCCGACCTGGCCGCTGAGAGCCCGATGACCCGGCTGGTGCAGGGCGAGGTCGGCTCCGGCAAGACCCTCGTCGCGCTCCGGGCGATGCTCGCCACGGCCGAGAGCGGCGGGCAGGCGGCTCTGCTCGCTCCCACAGAGGTGCTCGCGGGGCAGCACCTCCGCTCGATTGCGAGGACCCTCGGCCCGGAGCTCGCGGCCGAGCTGGTGCCGACCCTCCTCACCGGCGGGCTGGGGGCGGCGCAGCGCCGTGCGGCCCTCCTCCGGATCGTCTCGGGCACGGCGAAGATCGTCGTCGGCACGCACGCCCTCCTCGGCGACGCGGTCTCCTTCTACGACCTGGGCCTCGTCGTGATCGACGAGCAGCACCGCTTCGGCGTGGACCAGCGGGACGCTCTGCGCCGGAAGGGCGCCACCCCGCCGCACGTGCTGGTGCTGACGGCCACGCCCATCCCGCGGACCGTCGCCATGACGGTCTTCGGCGATCTCGACACCTCGACCATCCGCGAGCTGCCCGCCGGGCGCCCCGGCATCACGAGCCACGTGGTCCCGCTCGCCGACCACCCCGCGTGGATCGCGCGGGCCTGGGAGCGCGCCGAGGAGGAGATCCGCTCGGGGCACCAGGTCTACCTCGTCTGCCCGGCGATCGAGCCGGGGGAGCCCGCCGAGGGCGCGCAGCCGCCCGAGGAGGACGCCGCCGCGCCGCTCACGACCGTCGCGGCGACGCTGGAGGGCGTGCGCGCGCATCCGCTGCTCGGGAAGCGCCGGTCGGCCGCGCTGCACGGGCGGATGACGACGGAGGAGAAGGACGCCGTGATGCGCTCCTTCGCCGCGGGGGAGATCGACGTCCTGGTGTCGACGACGGTCATCGAGGTCGGCGTGGACGTGCCGAACGCCTCGATGATGGTCGTGCTCGACGCGGAGCGGTTCGGAGTGTCGCAGCTGCACCAGCTCCGCGGGCGCATCGGGCGCGGCGGCGTCGCGGGGGTGTGCCTGTTCGTGACGGCGGCGGAGGCGGGGACGGTCGCGCGCGAGCGGGTGGAGGCGGTCGCCGCGACGCTCGACGGCTTCGCGCTCGCCGAGGTCGACCTGGAGCTGCGCCGCGAGGGCGACGTGCTGGGCGACTCGCAGTCCGGCGGGCGCTCGTCGCTCCGCCTGCTGCGGGTGGTGCAGGACGCGGACGTGATCGTGGAGGCGCGGGCGCTGGCGGAGCGGCTCCTCGCGGAGGACCCGTCCCTCGCCTCGCACAATCGGCTCCGTGCCGCGCTCGAGCGCCGCGTGCAGGACCGCGACCGGGAGTTCCTCGCCAAGAGCTAGGCGGTGCCCGCCCGCTACTCTGTCGGCATGGCCCGCATCGCCGTCGTCCCCGGCTCCTTCGACCCCGTGACCCTCGGTCATCTCGACGTGATCGAGCGGGCCGCGCGCCTGGTCGACGAGCTGCACGTCGTGGTGGTGCACAACCCCGCCAAGACGGCGCTGCTGCCGATCGCCCAGCGCGTCTCGCTGATCGAGCAGTCGATCGCGGAGGCCGGGCTCGAGGGGCGGATCGTCGTCGCCTCGTGGAGCATGGGCCTGCTCGTCGACTACTGCACCGACGTCGGCGCGAGCATCCTGGTGAAGGGCATCCGCTCGCAGGTCGACGTGGCGTACGAGACCCCCATGGCGATCGTGAACCGCAACCTCGCGCACGTCGAGACGGTGTTCCTCCTGCCCGATCCCGCGCACGCCCATGTGTCGAGCTCGCTGGTGCGGCAGGTCTCCTCCCTCGGCGGCGACGTCGCCCCCTACGTGCCGCCCGCGGTCGCCGCGTACCTCGCCGCCGGCTGAGGCGCCGCCGATCGTCCACCCGGGCGATCCCGGGCCGTGGACCCGTGCGCCCGCGGCAGCCGGGAGAATGGACCGGTGAGCGAGACGCGCGTGCAGGCCTGGGCCCTCGACGGCATCCCGGAGGTGACTCCCGGTGACGACCTGCTCGAGCTGATCCTCGCGGCCGTCGCCGCCGCCGCCGAGGAGGACCGGCCCGCGGACGGCGACATCCTCGTGGTCACGAGCAAGATCGTCTCGAAGGCGGAGGGGCGCGTCGTCGCCGCGGCCGACCGCGAGGACGCGATCACGGCCGAGACCGTCCGCGTCGTCGCCACCCGGGCGCACGGCTCCGGCGTCACCCGCATCGTGGAGAACCGCCTCGGGATCGTGCAGGCGGCGGCCGGAGTCGATGCCAGCAACGTCGCGGAGGGGACGGTCCTCCTCCTCCCCGTCGACCCCGACGCCTCGGCGCGGGCCCTCTGCGCGGGCCTCCGGGAGCGGCTCGGCGTGGAGGTGGGCGTGCTCGTCAGCGACACCCTGGGCCGCGCGTGGCGGGTCGGGCAGACCGACGCGGCCATCGGGGCCGCCGGCGTCCTCGTGATCGACGACCTCCGCGGCGGAGTCGACGCCCTGGGGCGCACGCTCGGAGTGACCATGCCGGCCGTGGCGGACGAGATCGCCGCACTCGGCGACCTGGTGAAGGGCAAGGCGAGCGGTCGCCCCGTCGCCGTCGTCCGCGGGCTCGCCCGCCTGGTGACGGGGATCGAGAGCCCGGGCGCCCGCACGCTGACCCGGACGGGCCCCGACGACATGTTCCGCCTCGGCGCCGACGAGGCCTTCGCCGAGGGCTTCGCGGCCGGAGCAGCCTCGCGCGAGGAGCGCGCGTGACCGGCTGGAGCGCGGTCGTCGTGTTCAAGGGCCGCGGCGGCTCGAAGACGCGCCTCGACGTGCCGGGCCGCGCGGCGCTGGCCGAAGCGTTCCTCCTGGACACGCTCGCCGCCGTGGCCGCCGCGGAGCCGGTGGCGAGCCTTCTCCTGGTCACCTCCGACGCCGGTGCGGCCGACCGCGCACGGGCGGAGCACCCGCAGCTGGTGGTGGTGCCCGACCCGGGGACCCTCGACGCCGCCGTGTCCGGGGGAGCCGAGGCCGCCCTCCACCGCCGGCCGGGCGCCCCGGTGATCGTGCTGACCGGGGACCTGCCCGCCCTGCTGCCGTCGGACCTCTCCGAGGCGCTCGCGACGCGGTCGCTCCCGGCCGTCGTCCCGGACCGCGAGGGGAGCGGCACCACGGCGCTCCTGCTGGCGGCCGGAGCCCTCGTCGCTCCGGCGTTCGGCCCGGGCTCTCTGGCCCGGCACCGCGACGCGGGCTGCGCCGTCGTCGTGCTGCCCGGCTCGTCGACGCTGAGGCTGGACGTCGACACGCTCGCCGATCTCGGAGACGCGGAGGAGGCCGGCGTCGGCCCGCACACCTCCCGCGCGCTGGCCGCAGCGGCCTGACGCGCAGGGAGTCCGAGCCGCGGACGCGATCAGCCGGCGAGCAGCCCCGCCTCGAACGCCGCCGTCAGGCCCGCGTCGATCGCGAGCGGTGCGCCGTCGACCGAGCGGACGGGGATCGCCCGCCGGGTGCTCGACACCAGCCACGCCGCATCGGCACCGGTGAGCGCCGAGACCGGCAGCTCGCGGCGCGACGACGCGAGCCCGCGGCGCTCGCCCAGCGCGAGGACCCGCTCGACCGTCGTGCCGGCGAGCACGCTGTCCGAGAGCGGCGTCGCGAGCACCCCGTCGCCGAGGAGCACCAGGCTCGACGTCGCCCCCTCGAGGAGAAGCCCGTCGCTCGTGCGCCAGACCACGTCGTCCGCGCCCCGGGACGCCGCCTCGCGCAGCGCCGCCCGGGTGACGGCGCCCGAGGTGGTCTTGACGCCCGGGAGCAGCCACGGCGCGAGCGGACCGCTCGCGTACCCGCGGTCCAGCACGACGACGGCCGCGCCCTTCTCCCGGAGCGCGCTCGAGTCGGGAGTCGGAGCCGCGCGCACGGTGCACCGGGCGGAGTCGCTCGAGCCGTGGGCGGCGATGAAGCGGACCGTCAGGTCGTCGACCCGGTCGTGCTCCGCCACGGCGAGGTCGACCGCTCGGGACCAGAGGGGCGCCTCCGGGATCGTCAGCCCGACGGCCCGGGCCGATCCGGCCAGCCTCTCGAGGTGCTCGCCGAGCGCACGGGGACGTCCGTCGAGGACCGCGACGGTCTCGAAGACCCCGTCGCCGCGGAGGTAGCCCGCCTCGTCCACGCGGACGAGCGGACCCTCCGGGTCGCGGAGGACGACGGCGCCGGAGGTGATCTCGACGAGGACGGGGGTGCTCATCCGCCCATCCTGCCCCCGGCGGAGCCTCAGCGGGGGAGGAGGCCGCTCGCCACGTCGGACGGCTCGACGATCTCGCGCCACGGCTCCGGCCGGAGTCCTGCCGAGCCGAGCACGTCGGCCCCGGCGAGGAGGTCCACGTCGAGACCGGTCAGCTCGCCGATCGCGGCGACCGGCAGCTGGAACGTCCTGAAGCCGCCGAGCGGCACCAGGCCCTCGCGCACCCGCTCCACGAGCTCGCTCTGGTCGAGCAGGTACGCGCTCGTCGCGAGCGTCGATCCGTCCGGGCTCCACGCCGCGATCTTCCAGAAGCGGCGGGGGATGCCCGTACCGCGGTAGACCGGGTCGTCGTCCGCGAGCACGGGCCCGGTGAAGACGCTCAGGCGCGTGCGCCAGGTCTGCGCGTACTCGAGCACCAGCGTCTCGAGCCCGAGCCACAGCTCCTGCGACTGATTGAAGCCGCTCGCCTGGGGCGCGGCGTTCGTGTAGCAGAAGCTGTCGCGGTTGGCCGCGGCGGCCTCGTCCCGGTCGCCCCAGACGGGGTCGCGGCGGCGGACCAGGTGGCCGCGGTCGAGGTCGTTGCGGGCGTACACCTCCGGCCCGGTCTGCTCGGAGGCGGGGATGCGGTCGTCGAGGTGCCAGTCGTCGCCGCGGCCGAGCTCGACCAGGCGCGCGCCGTCGATGTTCACGGCCGTCGAGACGGCCAGGCGCCGCTCCGGATCCAGCAGCACCTCGAAGTGCGTGTACGGCAGGAGCCGGACCGGGCGCTCGACCCTCAGGAGCGGCGCACCCGCGGGGACGCCGAGGAAGTCCGCGTCGAAGCTCACTCCTCGACCTCCGCCGTCGGAGTCGCCGTGGCTGTCGCTGTCGGGGTCGCCGTGGGAGTCGCCGGGGGAGCCTCGGTCGCGGGGACTCCCGTGCCGGTCTGAGCCGGAGCCGGTGCCTGGGTGGCGGGAGCCGGGACCTGCGAGCCGTTGCTGATCAGCAGGGCGATGTCGGAGTAGCGCGCGACGGTCGTGCCCGCGGCCGGGTCGGTGCCCGCCACCACGCCGGCCGGGAGCGACGAGTCGATGGTCGCCCCCTCCTCGACGTCGAAGCCGAGGTCCTCCAGCGCCTCCGTGGCGTCGTCGACCGAGCGGCCGGAGACGGTCGGCACGGCGATCTGGCGGCCGTTCAGCAGGGCGCTGCTGGGCTCCTCGAAGTCGTCTCCGCCGTACTTCTGGTCGGCGCGGGTCATCACCGAGTTCCAGATGTAGTGGCGGATGTTGGAGGCGTACGGGCGGCTCTCGAGCTCCGAGTTCGGGAAGCGGACCTCGCGCATCGAGGTGTGGCCGTCGATGTTGCCCACCCAGACCACGGTCGCGACGCGCGAGCTCGCCCCGTCCATCCAGGTCGACTCCGCGTTGTCGGTGGTGCCCGTCTTGCCGATGTGCTCGATGCCGTCGTCCGGGTCGGACTGGGCGGCCGTGCCGCCGGTGACGACGCGCTGCAGGGCGTAGTTCGCGACCGCCGTCAGCTCGGGGCTGAGGGCCTGGTTGCAGGTGGAGGTCGGCGGCTGGACGGCGGCGCCGGTCGCGTCGGTGATCGAGTCGATGGCGATCGCGGAGCAGGCGGTGCCGTTGTTGGCGAAGCCGGCGAAGGCGGTGACCATCGAGAGGGGGGAGATGAGCGTGTCCGAGCCGAGGACAGCGGACGGCTTGTAGTCGACCTCGCCGCCGTCGGCGGCCTTCACTCCGAAGCCGACCGCGCGGTCGCGGATCGCGCAGAGGTCGAGCTGCTGCGCCATCGAGACGTAGACGGTGTTGATCGACTGCATCGTGCCGGTCAGCACGCTGTAGCTGCCGTTCTCGCTGTCGTCGTTGTTGACCTCGTAGGAGGTGTCGAGCTCGCCGCCCGGTGCGCAGCTGGCGGGGAAGCCCGAGAAGGTGCGCTCGCGGCCGTTGATCGTCTCGTTCAGGGTGCGTCCGCTCGCGAGCCACTGCGCGAGCGTGAACACCTTGTAGGTCGATCCGACCTGGAACCCGGCGGAGCCGCCGTAGGCCGTGTCGGTGTTGAAGTTGACGGCGGAGAAGTTCGCGCCGTTCACGGCGCCGGCCGCGTCGTAGTCCTTGTTCTGCACCATCGCCAGGATCCGGCCGGTGCCGACCTCCATCGAGACGGTCGCGCTGCCGATGTTGGTGTCGAGGGTGGGGACCTTGGGGACGGCGTTGTTCGTCGCGTTGGCCGCGGTGTCCTGCAGGTCGCGGTCGAGCGTCGTGTAGATCTTGTAGCCGCCGCGCTGGAAGTTCGCGAGGCGGGTGTCCGCGTCGTCGCCGAACGCCGGGTCGTTCTGGACGACGCGGGTGATGTAGTCGCAGAAGAAGGCCGCGTTGCCGGCGGTCTGGCAGCCGGTGGGCGTCTGCGTGATCGCGGGGACGACCTCCTCGGCGACGGCGGCGTCGTGGTCGGCCTGCGAGATCTTCCCCTCCTGCAGCATCTGGTCGAGGACGTAGTCGCGGCGGATCTTGTTGTCCGGGATGTTCTCGGGCTGGTCGATCCTGAGGCCGTTGGGGTTGTTGACCGTGGCGATCAGGCTGGCGGCCTGCGCGAGGCTCAGGTCGGCCGCGCTGGTCGAGAAGTAGTACTCGGCCGCCGCCTGGATGCCGTAGACCTGGCCGCCGAAGCCCGCGATGTTGAGGTAGCCGAGGAGGATGTCGTCCTTGCTGTACTTCTTCTCGAGGTCGACGGCGAGCTTCATCTCCTTGAGCTTGCGGCTCGGAGTGGTCGCGGTCGCCTCCTCGTAGGCGGCCTCCGAGGCGGCCTCGTCGGTCGCGCTCAGCGACTCCGCCTTCTGCACGAGGACGTTCTTGACGTACTGCTGGGTGATGGAGGATCCGCCCTGGAGGTCACCGCCGACGATGTTGCTGAGCACCGCGCGGATCGTGCCCTGCAGGTCGACGCCGCCGTGGTCGTAGAAGCGCGGGTCCTCGGTCGAGACCGCCGCGTCCTTCACGGACTGGCTGACCTGGTCGAAGGCCACCTCCTCGCGGTTCTGCGCGTAGAAGGAGGCGAGCAGCTCGTCCGAGCCGTCGGTGCGCTTGGCGTAGATCTCGGTCTTCTGGGCCAGCTGGCCGAGCTCGAGGTACTCGGGCACCGTCTCGAACAGCCCGATCGGGTTGTTCTCGGCGAGACCGGTGACGGCGAGGGCGGGAGTGACCCCGACCGTGATCAGCAGGCCCCCGGCGAGGCTGGCTCCGACGATCCCGAGGACCCGGGCGAGCACGCCGCCGCGGGCGGTTCCTTGCGCAGACATGGCTACGAGAGTAGGCGACGAGTCTGGATCCGTCGTGCGGCCGCGCTCGGGGGCCCGGATGCCCGCCCTCCCGGCCCCGGGAGCGGCGGCCGCCGGTACGGTGAGCGGGTGACCAGAGCCCGAGCATGACCGCCTCCGCCGACCCCGCCGAGACGCGCCGCCGCGCGGTGCTCGTGGTGGCCGTCCTCGCCTCCTTCGTCGCCTTCCTCGACGGCACCGTCGTCAACGTCGCCCTGCCCGCCATCACCCGCGAGCTCGGCGGCGGGCTCGCGGTGCAGCAGTGGGTGGTCGACGGGTACCTGATCACGCTCGGCGCGCTGATCCTCGTGGCCGGCTCGCTCGCCGACCGCATCGGCCGGGCCCGCAGCATGACCATCGGCCTGATCGGCTTCGGTGTCACCTCGCTGCTGTGCGCGCTGGCCCCCACCGCCGAGGTCCTCATCGTGGCGCGGATGCTCCAGGGCGCCGCCGGCGCGATCCTCGTGCCCAGCTCGCTCGCCCTCATCATCGCGACCGTCCACGGCGCCGCGCAGGCCCGGACCATCGGCGCGTGGACGGCCTGGACCGGCACGGCGACGATCGCCGGCCCCGTGCTCGGCGGCCTGCTGGTGGACGCGGGCTCGTGGCGGTACGTCTTCGCGCTCAACCTGCTGCCGATCGCGGTGACGCTGGTCCTGCTGCGCAGGCTGGGCGCGGTCGACTCGGGGACCCGGGTGCCGATCGACGGCGTCGGCGCGGTGCTCGGGGTGATCGGCCTGGGAGGGCCCGTGTTCGCGCTGATCGAGCAGGAGCGGCTCGGGATCCAGCATCCGCTCGTGCTGACCGCCCTGATCGGGGGAGTCGCCGCCCTCGTCGCGTTCGTCGTGTGGGAGCGACGCGCGGCGCATCCGATGCTGCCGCTGTCGCTCTTCGCGTCGCGGAACTTCACCGTCGGCAACGTCTCGACGGCGTTCGTCTACGGCGCGCTCTCCTTCGGCTTCTTCGCGCTGGGCCTGTTCCTGCAGCAGACCCTGGGCTTCTCGGCGACCCTGGCCGGACTCGCGACGCTCCCGCCGACGATCCTGCTGCTCCTGCTCTCGCAGGTCTCCGGGTCGCTGTCGGCGCGGTTCGGCCCGCGGCTCTTCATGGGCGTCGGACCGCTGATCGCCGCGGCCGGGTTCCTCCTGCTCTCCTTCGTCGACGAGGGCGCCGACTACGCCACGCAGCTGCTCCCGGGGATCCTCCTCTTCGGCTTCGGCCTCGCGGTGACGGTCGCCCCGCTGACCTCGACGATCCTCGGCGCGGTCGAGGACGGGCACAGCGGAGTCGGCTCCGCCGTGAACAACGCGGTCTCGCGCATCGCCGGGCTGGTCGCCATCGCCGCGACCTCGCTCGTGGTCGGCGACTCGCTCGACGTCGAGGGCTTCTCCCGTGCCGCCGTCGCGACCTCCGCCCTCCTGGTCGCCGGCGGCGTCGTCTCCCTCCTCGGCATCCGCAACCCGGCTCCCGCCGACCGCTGACGACTGCTCGGGGAGCGTCTCCGACCCCCGTCCGGGGTGCGGCGCCCCGTGTTCACGCGGTGTCCGCCGATCCTTCGACGGAACGTGGATGAAATAGTTGTCGCTACATGGAATACTGATCGACGTCGATGCGCTTGCATACATCGGACGGGGACGCTCTCCCCGCGACGACCGTCACACTCGAGGAGAAACCATGACCGACACCGTCACCATCCCCGGCTACAAGGCCGGCACCTGGGTCATCGACCCCACCCACAGCGAGGTCGCGTTCAGCGTCCGCCACCTGATGATCAGCAAGGTCAAGGGCAAGTTCGAGCGCTTCACCGCCACGTTCACCACCGGCGAGAACCCGCTCGACTCCAAGGTCGAGGCCACCGCCGAGGTCGCCTCCGTCAACACCAACGAGCCCAACCGCGACGGCCACCTCCGCACCGGCGACTTCTTCGAGGCCGAGCAGTACCCGGAGATCCACTTCGTCTCGACCGCCGTCCGCCCGAACGGCGACGACTTCCTCGTCGA
Organism: Rathayibacter sp. AY1F9; assembly: GCF_002932155.1. Classification (NCBI taxonomy): domain Bacteria; kingdom Bacillati; phylum Actinomycetota; class Actinomycetes; order Micrococcales; family Microbacteriaceae; genus Rathayibacter; species Rathayibacter sp. AY1F9. The sequence continues at coordinate 142,106 of NZ_PSVA01000004.1, forward strand.
CGGCGAGCTCACCATCAAGGGCACCACCAAGCCCGTCACCTTCGAGGTGGAGTTCGGCGGCTTCGGCACCGACCCCTACGGCAACTACAAGGCCGGCCTCACCGCCAAGGCCACCATCGACCGCACCGACTTCGGTCTGACCTACAACGCGGCCCTCGAGACCGGTGGCGTGCTCATCGGCGAGAAGGTCACCATCACCCTCGACCTGCAGGCCGCCCACCAGGCGTAGTCCGAGCCGATCGACCGGAGCCGTCCCTCCCCCCGGGGAGCGGACGGCTCCGTCGTTCCCGGAGCCGGTGCGGGATCAGAGGATGCCGAGCTCCGTCAGCTGCTCGGAGATGCCCGCGCCGTCGGGCGCGAAGACCCAGGTCGTGCCGCTGGTCAGGGAGCGGTCCTCGGCCTTGGAGCGGCCTCCCGCGAGCACCGCCTCGCCGGTGGAGAGCTGGCGGATCGCGATCGCCGCGACCTTGTCGGGGTGCTCGTCCGCGAAGTCGGAGTAGATCTCCTCGTCGTGCTGCCCGTCGTCGCCGACCAGCAGCCAGCGCACGTCCGGGAACTCGGCCGCGAGTCGGCGGAGGTTCATCTCCTTGTGCTGCTTGCCGCTGCGGAACCAGCGGTCGTGCGTCGGGCCCCAGTCGGTCAGGAGGAGCGCTCCGGCCGGGTACAGGTGCCGCGACAGGAAGCGGGTGAGCGCCGGGGCGACGTTCCACGCGCCGGTGGAGAGGTAGATGACCGGGGAGCCCTCGTACTGCCGGGCGAAGCGGTCGAGGAAGACCGCCATGCCGGGCGTGGGCATCCGGGCGTGCTCGTCGAGCACGAAGGTGTTCCAGGCGGCGACGAAGGGGCGGGGGAGCGCGGTGACCATCACCGTGTCGTCCACGTCCGACACGACTCCGAGCCGCGACTCCGGACGCACGATGAAGACGGGCGCCTCGACGGGCTTCGAGCCCGCGGTCGAGAAGGTGATGGTGTGCCAGCCGGGCTCGAGCGTGATCGGGAGGTCCGCGTCGACGACTCCGCCGCGGTCGGCCGTCACTTGGTGGGTCTGCCCGTCGGCTTCGACGGTCACGACGGCCCCGCTCACGAAGACGCTGGTGAAGCTCCGCCAGCCGCGCACGCCCTCGACGGGGCGGACCTCCTCGACCCCGGGAGGGGTCGGCCGCGTGTAGAGGACGCGGGCCAGGACGCGCAGCTGCGTCGTCGAGCCGTAGCCGGTGTAGGGGATGACCCTCGGGACGTAGCCCTTGCGCTTCACGCGCCTCATCCGGAAGGAGTGGAGTCGGTCCTCGAGGCGGGCGGCGCGGTGCATGACCTCCGCCTTGCCTGCGCTCAGGGGCTTGCTCTCGGGCGTCAGCGGCATCCGCCCAGTCTGTCAGACCGGATGCCGGACCGCGGATCGCGCTCTCACGCGATCGTCAGGCTCCGGTGGGCTCGATCAGCTCGGGGCCGTTCGCCGAGACGGAGCCCACGGCCGCGCCGACGCCGTGCACCTCGAGCTCCTCGGCCAGCTCGGCCGCGCCCTCGGCGGCCGCGCGCAGCAGCTCGCCGTCCCCGGGGGACGCCGGGTCCAGCCAGTCCTCGATCAGCTCCGGCTGCAGCAGCACGGGCATCCGCTCGTGCACCTCGGCGAGCGGCCCGGCGGAGGGGCGGGTGAGGACCGTCGCCGAGAGCAGCCACGGAGAGCCCGGCTGGGCCGAGCGCCACCACTCGTAGAGACCGGCGAACAGGAGGAGCGAGCCCTCGCCCGGCGAGACGTAGACGGGTGCCTTCGCCCCGTCCGCGCCGACCCGCCACTCGTACCAGCCCGAGGCGGGCACGATCGCGCGCCGGGAGGCGTAGGACTCGCGGAACGACGGCTTCTCGGCGACGGACTCGATCCGCGCGTTGAACAGCGGCGGCCCCGCGGACGGGTCGGCGGCGGAGCGGGGCACCAGGCCCCAGCGGGCTCCGGCGAGCCGACGCCGCGGCGGGCTGCCCTCCTCGACCCCCTTCATCGACTCCGCGACGACGGCGATCCGCTGCGTCGGCGCGATGTTCCAGGACGGCTCCGGAAGGTCGGCGCCCGGCTCGTCGATGTCGAAGAGCGCCACCAGGTCGGCGGTGGTCTGCGAGAGGACGAAGCGTCCGCACATGGTTTCTCCCGGGTGGATCGGACCCGCGGAGCCGTCGCCCTTCCGGGGGCGCGAAACACGAGGGACTTTCGATGAGACGACCCCGACCGGCGGTCGCCGTGCGTACGATTGTAGGAACCACGACCGAAGGAGCCCGCCGTGCCTCTTGGAAACCTCGTCGATCGACCGTTCGGTGAATCGTCCCAGGTCCGCAACGAGCCGGTGCAGGTGCGCAGCGCCGCCCGTCTCGCCTCGCTGCTCGACGCGGCGGCCGCCGTCGTCGACGAGGTCGGCTTCGACCGTCTGACCACGGCGATGGTCGCCGAGCGCGCGGGAGCCGCGATCGGCACGGTCTACCGCTACTTCCCGGACCGCATCGCCGTCCTCCAGGCGCTGCGCGAGCGGGCCCTCGAGCGCTTCCGCCGCCGCGTCATCACCGAGATCCGCGACACCCACCCGGGCAACTGGTGGGGCGCGGTCGACTGCGCGATCGACGCCTTCTGCGAGATGCACCGCAACGAGCCGGGCTTCCGCTCCATCCGCTTCGTGGACACGATCCACGCCCCCGAGGTCGCGGGCGAGGCGTTCGAGGCCGGCTTCTTCGCCCGCCGCTTCGCCGAGATCCTCGCGTCCGAGTACGGCCTCCCGGGCGGCGCGCAGCTGTCCTTCCGCCTCGAGGTGACCATCGAGGTCGCGGACGCGCTGCTCACGCGCGCGTTCCTCATCGACCCCAACGGCGACCAGCGCTTCATCGACGAGAGCCGCTCGCTGCTGCGCCACTACATGACCTCGCACTACGGAGCCGTCGAGGAGTCCTGACCGGCTAGGACTGTCAAGGCCCTAGTCGCTCCCGGAACATCCCGCAACACTTCGCGGTCCGGGTTGGCAGGCGGCTGCTATTGGTGTTTTCCTTGCCGCCTGGCCCCGTTCGGGGCCGCGGGCCGTGCAACGGCCGGACGCGCGGAGCGAGAGCGGGCACAGTCGTGGACCAGGGACAGATCGGCGCGCACACCGCCGGACGGCGGGCGGCCTCGTGATCGAGTTCCGCAACGTCAGCAAGCAGTACCCGGACGGCACGCGGGCGGTCGACGACTTCTCGCTCGTGCTGCCCTCCCGGCAGACGACCGTCTTCGTCGGCTCCTCGGGCTGCGGGAAGACCACGATCCTCCGCATGATCAACCGGATGATCGAGCCGACCTCCGGCACCATCGAGATCGACGGCGAGGACATCTCGTCCCTGCCCGCCGTCGCGCTCCGCCGCCGCATCGGCTACGTGATGCAGAACTCCGGCCTCCTGCCGCACCGCAAGGTCATCGACAACATCGCGACCGTGCCGAGGCTGAACGGGGTCGCCAAGAAGCAGGCGCACGCCCGCGCGCTCGAGCTGATGGACACGGTCGGACTGGACCGTGCGCTCGCCGCCCGGTACCCCAGCCAGCTCTCCGGCGGCCAGCAGCAGCGCGTCGGTGTGGCGCGCGGCCTGGCGGTCGACCCGAACATCCTGCTGATGGACGAGCCGTTCGGCGCGGTCGACCCTCTCGTGCGCGCCGACCTGCAGCGCGAGACCCTGCGACTCCAGGACGAGCTCGACAAGACCGTGGTCTTCGTCACCCACGACATCGACGAGGCGTTCCTCCTCGGCGACCAGGTCGTCATCCTCGAGAAGGGCGGCCGGATCGCGCAGAAGGGCTCGCCCGCCGAGATCCTGGCGAACCCCGCGAGCGAGTTCGTCGCCGGCTTCGTCGGCGCCGACCGCGGCAAGCGCTCGCTCCGGATCGAGGAGCGCGACGGCGCCCGCATCGTGGTCGACGGCGACGGGCGCCCGACCGGAGTGCTGCGCGCGCAGGACGGCCCCGCCGCGTGAACTGGGTCGTCAACAACACGGACGCGATCGTCGCGAACCTGCTGGCGCACCTGGCCCTGTCGGTCCCGCCGATCCTGCTCAGCTTCCTCGTCTCGCTGCCGTTCGGCTGGTTCGCGAACCGCTACCGCTGGAGCCGCGGCACCCTGCTGACAGGGCTCGGCGTGCTCTACGCCATCCCCTCGCTGGCCATGTTCATCCTGCTGCCGGTGCTGCTGGGCATCCCGCTCCGCTCGACCGCCAACGTGATCACGGGTCTCACCCTCTACGGCGTCGCGCTGATGGTCCGCACCACCTCGGACGCACTGGGCGCGGTGTCGGACGACGTCCGCCAGTCGGCGACCGCGATGGGCTACTCCGGCTGGGCGCGCTTCTGGCGGGTCGAGTTCCCGCTGGCCGGTCCGGTCCTGCTCTCGGGCCTGCGCGTGGTCACGGTCAGCACGGTCAGCCTGGTGACGGTCGGCGCGGTGCTCGGGATCCAGAGCCTCGGCCTGCTCTTCACCGACGGCTTCCAGCGCGGCATCACCGGCGAGATCGTCACGGGCATCGTCCTCACGATCGTCCTCGCGCTGGTACTCGACGGACTGCTGGTGCTGATCGGCCGTCTCCTCATGCCCTGGACGGCTCTGGACCGCACGCGCCGCTCGCGCAGACCGGTCGCGGTCGAGAGGGCGGTGACGTCGTGAACCTCATCGCCGAGGCCTTCGCCTGGATCGCCGACCCCGCGCACTGGACCGGGGTCTACGCGATCCCGACCCGTGTCGCCCAGCACGTCGGCATCAGCCTGCTGGTGCTCGTGATCGCGGCCGCGATCGCGATCCCGATCGGCTACCTGATCGGGCACACCGGGCGCGGCAAGGGCATCGCCGTGCCGGTCGCAGGCGGCCTGCGCGCCCTGCCGACGCTGGGCGTGCTCGTCCTCGCGGCGATGAGCCTGGGGCTCGGCCTCGGCGCTCCGGTGATCGCCCTCGTCGTGCTCGCGATCCCGTCGGTGCTCGCCGGCGCGTACTCCGGGCTCGAGGCGGTCGACCGCCGCACGGTCGACGCGGCGCGCTCGATGGGCATGACCGAGTGGCAGATCCTGACGAAGGTCGAGATCCCGCTGGGGCTGCCGCTGCTGATCGGCGGGCTCCGCTCGGCGGCGCTGCAGATCATCGCGACCGCCACGCTCGCCGACTACATCGGCGCCGGCGGCCTCGGGCAGTACATCTTCCGCGGAGTGAAGTCGGGGGACTACCCGCAGATGCTCGCCGGCTCGATCCTGGTGATCGTGCTGACGCTCCTCAGCGAGGTCCTGTTCGCCCTCCTCCAGCGGCTCGCCGTGCCGCGCGGAGTCGTGCTCGGCCTGGCCGGCACCGCCGGCCGCACAGGTTCCCGCGCTTCGTCGCCCCGACGACGCGCGGTGATGGGAATCCCCATCGAAGAAGGGAAATAGCAATGTTCACAGCACATTTCACGAAGGGCCGTGTCGCGCTCAGCGCACTCGCGGTCGGTGCCGTCGTGGCACTGGCAGGGTGTTCCTCGAGCGATCCGCTCGATGAGGGATCGGGTGCGACTGCGGGCAGCGAGACCATCGTGGTCGGCTCGCAGGACTACTACTCGAACGAGATCCTCGCCGAGATCTACGCGCAGGCGCTGGAGAACGACGGCTTCACCGTCGACCGCCAGCTGCGCATCGGCCAGCGCGAGATCTACCTGCCCGAGATCGAGAGCGGATCCATCGACGTCTTCCCGGAGTACGACGGCAGCCTCCTGCAGGCGCTCGAGCCCGACGCGACGGCCACCACCGCCGACGACGTGTACTCCGCGCTCGGCGACGCGCTGCCCGACGGCCTCCGCGCCCTCGACGCCGCCGAGGCCAGCGACCAGAACTCGTACACCGTCACCCAGGCCTTCGCCGACAAGTGGGACCTGACCGACATCGCGTCGCTCAAGAACGTCACCGACCCGATCGTGGTCGGCGGCAACTCCGAGCTGCAGACGCGCCCCTACGGGCCCGACACCCTGCAGTCGAAGTACGGCATCACGACCACCTTCCAGGCGATCGAGGACAGCGGCGGATCGACCACCGTCGACGCGCTCACCAGCGACCAGATCCAGCTGGCGAACGTCTACACGGCCGACCCGAACATCCAGAAGAACGACCTCGTCGCTCTCGAGGACCCGGACGGACTGTTCGTGGCCGACAACGTCGTGCCGATCGTCTCGAGCAAGATCACGGACGACGCGGCCGAGGTGCTGAACGCGGTCAGCGCGAAGCTCACGGCGGACGACCTCGTCGCCCTCAACTCCGAGAGCGTCAACGAGCAGAAGTCCGCGTCCGCGATCGCGGGCGAGTGGCTGAAGTCGGCGGGTCTCGTCGACTGATCCTCCCCGGATCCACGCCCGGAGGCGCGTCACTCGTCGAGGTGACGCGCCTCCGCTCTGTTCAGGAGCTTCTTCCCGAGGAGCACGAGCAGGGCGAAGACGACGATGACGCCCACGAAGACGTAGCCGGCGCCGTGCAGGCTCTCCGACAGTTCCCGGTAGCTGCCCGCCGCGGCCGCGCCGACGCCGACGTAGGCGGACGACCAGAGCACGCACGCCGGGATCGTCCAGGCCATGAAGGTCCGATAGCGCATCCCGCTCATCCCCACCGTCAGCGGGATCAGCGAGTGCAGCACCGGCAGGAAGCGCGAGAGGAACACGGCGAACCCGCCGCGCCGCGCGAGGTAGCGCTCGGCCTTCAGCCAGTTCTTCTCGCCGAGCCGGCGTCCCAGGCGCGACGCGCGGATCCGCGGCCCGAACCAGCGGCCGAGGTAGAAGCCGACGGACTCGCCGCAGAGGGCGCCGATGACGACCGTGACGGCCAGCGCCGCGAACTGCAGCGGGCTGGTCACGCCGGTCGCGCTGACGATCACGATCGTGTCGCCGGGGACGACGAGGCCCGCCAGGATCGTGGTCTCGAAGAAGATCGCGAGTCCGGCGAGGAGCGTCCGCCAGACCGGGGGGACGCTGACGACGAAGTCCAGGATCCCGGTGAGGGTGTCGTTCACCGGGCGCCCCCGCCCGCCGGGGACTCGATCGGGGGCTGGGGCCGACGGCGGCTCCGGATGCTCGGCATGGCTCGATCGTAGGGGCGCACGGCTGGGCGGCGGCAGGGCTGCGCCCGGGAGGCCGGTGGACGCCGGGCGGTCAGGGGACGGCGACGAGCGCGGAGGCCGCCGGGCCGGTGCCGTTCGCCGTGACCGCCTGCACCGAGAGGGTGTAGCTGCGGCCCGGGACCAGCTTCGTGAAGGTCTGCGAGCGCTTGGTCGCGGCGACCACGGCGCTCCAGGCTCCGGCTCCGCTCGTGTCGGACCCGTCGCGCGACACCCGGTAGCCGGTGACCGCCGAGCCACCGGTCCCCGCGGGGGGCGACCACGCGAGCGTCGCCGTGCCGTCCGAGCCCGCCGTGGCGGTGACGGCGGTCGGAGCGCCGGGGAGCCCGGCGGAGACGAGGGTCGCGGTCAGCGTGGTGCTGCTCCCGGGAGTGACGACGCTGTGCGAGGCGGCGCCGCCGTCCGACCAGGACGAGAACCGGTAGGCCGTGCCCGACGCGTCGGTCTGGTCCGGGACCTCCAGCTGGAGGGCCGAGCCCGCCCACGAGACGACGGTCGTGCCTCCGGCGACCTCGGTGCCGTTGACGACGACCGTCCGGCCGGCGGGAGCGGTGGCCAGGGTGACGGCCACCTTCTGCGGGGAGAACGTCCGCGTCGCCGTCGTCGACACTCCGCTCGAGTCAGTCGCGGTGACGCTGATCAGGAGGTCGCTGTCCGCGGCGGCGGCGAGGTCCTCCGGGCCGGGGGCGACGAAGGAGAGGTCGTTCCCCGTCAGCGGCCCGAGGAAGGGATGCGTGTGCTGAGCGTGGCGGCGCTGGACCGTCCAGGTGAGCGCCGAGGCGGGCAGGACGCCGTCCTCGGCGTCGGTCGCCGTGGCGCGGAGGCCGTAGCTCCGGCCCGTGACGAACATCCCTCCGTCGGCGGGTGCGGTGATGCTCACCGTCGGGGCACTGCCGCCCGAGGTGATCCTCGTCGTCGCGGGGGCGGAGACGGCTCCCTTCGGATCGCGGACGCGGAGGGACGCGGTCCAGCTGCCGGCGGCGTAACTGTGGGTGAAGGTCGGGCCGGTCGTGATGCGGTCGGGGGTGCCGTCGCCGAACGACCACAGGTAGGTCAGGGCACCGCCCTCCGGGTCGCTGCTGCCCGAGCCGTTCAGCCGCGCGGCGAGAGGAGCCGCGCCGGAGGAGGGGGCGGCGGTGAGGGCCGCGGTCGGGGCGCGGTTCGCCGCGGCGGTGTAGGCGAGGCGCCGGACCTCGCCGCCGTTCGCGTAGCTGGTGTAGAAGAGGTCCTGGGTCCCGCGCGAGGGACCGAAGGCCATGGCGACGGCGCTGCTGCCGCCGAGGCCGGTCACGAGGTCGCCGGCCGCGCCGGTGCGGCCGAGGGTCCGGATCTTCCCGCACACGTAGTCGCCGAAGAGGTACGCGCCGTCGTAGGCGGCCGGCCAGACGCCGCGGGGGACGTAGGCGCCGCCCGTGATCGAGGCGCAGCCGCTGCTGTGCGCGTAGTCGTGGACCGGGTCGGTGAGCCCGGCGGGCGCCGCGGCTCCGCAGTTCGAGGCCGAGCCGGTCTTCGCGCAGTGGCCCTCACGGGTGTTCCAGCCGTAGTCGGCGCCGGCGACGCCCTGGTCGATCTCCTCCCAGGCGTCCTGGCCCACGTCGTTGATGCGGAAGACGGTGCCGGTCGCGTTCGGGTCGAAGGCCATCCGGAACGGATTGCGCAGGCCGCTCGCGAAGGTCTCGCGGCAGCGCAGGCCCTCGGCGGCCGGGGCGAGCCGGCAGGAGGCGGTCCCGGTGCCCAGGTAGGGGTTGCCGGCCGGGACGCCCCCGGTGAGGGTGATCCGGAGGATCTTGCCGTTCAGGATGTTCGGGTCGCGGGCGGCGTCGTTCCGGCCGCCGCAGCCGCTGCCGCCCGGCGAGCCGACTCCGCCGCGGTAGTCGCAGCCGCCGTCGCCGACGCTGACGTAGAGCAGGCCGTCCTTGCCGATGGCGAGGTCGCCGCCGTTGTGGTTGCTCGCGGGAGAGTAGATGCCGTCGAGGAGGACGCGCTCGGAGGCCGGGTCGATGCGGTCGTCGGTGCCGAGCTGGAACGAGGAGACGCGGTTGCGCGGGGCTCCCGCGGGGTTCACCGTGCCGCCGGCGTTGGTCGGGCAGGAGGAGTCGGAGCCCTTCGCGGTGTAGTAGACGACGACGGTGCGCGAGCCCGGTGCCGGGTCGACCGCGAGGCCGAGCACACCGCGCTCGCCGTTGGCGCAGACCTTCGAGCGCAGGTCGAGGGCCGGAGTGGCGACCAGGCCGCCGGCGCGGATCACCCGGATCGCTCCGGTCTGCGAGGAGACGAGGGTGCGCCCGTCGGTCGTGAAGGCGAGGGCGGTCGGCGCGGGGACGGCCGCCACCCGCGAGTCGGTGAAGCCGGCGGGCACGACGGGAGCGGCGGACGCCGGACCCGCGGGCCCGGCGACGAGCGCGGCGGCCGTTATCGCCAGGACGGTGAGCAGGGCGAGACCGCGGGGGCGGATCCTCGAGCGGGGCATCGGTGACTCCGAGACGGTCGGCGCTGCTGAGCGAGCGGCGGTCTGCGGCGGTGCAGAGGGCGCTGTCGGCGATGACGCGGGGCCAGGATAGGCGCGCGCGGCGGAGGGGCCGTGTCCCCCTTCAGGGTCAACACTGGGGGCTCCGGGCGCGGTGTCCCCGGGCCGCTCACGTCGAGCGGGGCTGCAGCGCGTCGGCCCGCCGGTTCACTCCAGAGCGGGCAGGACCACCGCGCGGACCGCCTCCGAGAACCGGGCGTAGCCGACCTCGTCGAAGTGCAGGCCGTCGTCGACGAAGAGGGAGGGGTCGACAGAGCCGTCGGGAGTGACGAGCGCGTCGGCGGTGGGGACGAAGGTGACGCGGTCGTCCGTCTCGGCGTAGGCGCTGACCGCGGTGTTGGCGGCGCGGACCTCGGCGCCGACGGAGGCGCGGGCGGGCGTCTCCGCGATCTCGACGTAGAACAGCTCGGCGTCGGGGGCGACCTCCTCCACGCGCTGGAGGTACTCGACGACGGCGCCGGCGGTCTGGGCGCCGGTGCGCGAGCCCTCCTCGCCGCTGATGTCGTTCGCTCCCACGTACACGATCACGGCGCGGGGATCGAAGGGGGCGACCATGCGGTCCAGCCACGCGAGGTGATCGGCGACGGTCGTGCCGCCGATCCCGATGTTGTAGGTCTCGAGCGGACGCAGGTCCTCCTTGGAGGTCGTCCAGCGGCCGATCGTGGAGCTGCCCGTGAGGACGATGCTGTGCTGCGGGAACCCGGCGGCGAAGCGCTTCTCGAGACCGGCGACGCGCTCGGCCATGTCGACGGAGGAGGTCGGGCCGGGGTCGGGGGAGCTCGCGGCCGGAGCGCCCGCGCCTCCGCTCCGCGAGGCGAGCGAGAGGGCGATGCCCGCGCTGGCGAGGACCAGCGCGAGCACCAGCAGCGCGACCAGGAGGCGGAGGCGGATGCGGCGGGGGCCGGGGGCGGAGCCGGAGGGCGTCGCTCGAGTCATGGCTCGATCCTCGGGCATCGGCGGGGGCGCGTCGTCCACGATGCGGCCGTCCGAGGACCCGCGCACCCGGTGGCCGTCTCTCCGTCACCGGATCGCCGTGATCGGATCCGTGCAGAACATCACAGAGGATGCACAGCCGTGCAACACTTGCACATCGCCATCGCCATCGTCGCCGCCGGCCGACTTCCGATGGACGATCACGACGAGGACTCATGGCACGCGCACGCATCACCTGGGTGGACACGGCGAAGGGCATCGCGATCATCCTGGTCGCCCTGGCCCACTCCGTGCAGTGGACCACGACGGCCGGGATCGCCCCCGACTCGTGGAACGAGATCAACCTCCTCCTCATCACCTTCCGGATGCCGCTGTTCTTCCTCGCCTCGGGGCTGTTCGCCGGCTCCGTGCTCACCCGGTCGTGGCCGGAGCTCTGGCGTTCGCGGCTGAGCCTGCTGGTCTGGGCCTTCCTGCTCTGGTCCGTGGTGCGGTTCCTCTTCTTCCTGGTGGTGCCCAACCCGGGCGGCACCGACGAGTCCGACCCGCTCGCGCTGCTCCTCCAGCCGGTGATGCCGCACAACGGGCTCTGGTTCCTCTACGCGCTCACGATCTTCTTCGTGGCCGCCAAGCTCGCGCAGGGCCGGATCGACTGGCGGGTGCAGATCGGCATCGCGACCGCGATCGCCGTGGTCTGGTACGCCGTCCGCTCCAGCACCTCCGAGGGCACCGGGAACATCGCCTGGGACGGCATGGCCCGCTACCTGATGTTCTTCCTGCTCGGCCTCTACCTGCGGAACGCGGTGATCGCGTTCGTGGAGCGCCGCGGGATCCTCAGCGGAGTCGGCTTCGGCGTGCTGTTCCTCGTGCTCGCCGGCGTGATCCTCGCCGTCCGCGCCCGCTTCCCGCTGCTGACGATCGGGCTGGTCCTGGTGAGCGTGCTGGCGGTCCTCGCCGGGCTCGTGGTCGCCCGCTTCCTCTCGAACCGGCGCGGCGCGGGCTGGATCACCTTCATCGGCCGCAACACGCTCCCGGTGTACGTGGTGCACGTCTTCTTCGTCTCGCTCGCCACGAGCGCCCTGCTGCTCTTCGACGGAGAGCGCTGGCTCGACGTCATCGGGCCGGTCGTGCCGCTCCTGGTCTGCGGGATAGGCGTCGCGGCAGCACTGGGCTACTGGCGCCTCACCCGCGACCTGCCCGTGCTGAAGTACGGCTTCCAGGCGCCCGCCTGGTTCTCCGGCTCCCGCTCGCGCGTCGACGCCGGCTGACCGCGGGGCGCCCGCCGACGGCGCCTCGGCATCGGCCCCGGGAGTCTCTTGAACGGTTTCCCAGAACCGATCTCGCGGATGTGCGCCTGGGAATCCGCTGAAGGCCCGTGAGAGGAAGTCTCAGCGCTCCGTCGCCCGCCTGATCGCTCGGCGTCGAGAGGCCGGCGGCGGCTGGTCCGCCGGAGGCGAGCCCCGCTCGGCAGTCGCCGCGCGGGGGATTCCCTCGACGTCGAGAGGGACTGTCTCGACGTCGAGCGACCGGTCGGCGGGAGCGCTCGGAGGGGCGTCCGGGGCCACCCCGGAAAGGGTGCCGCCAGGAGCTCGCGGAAGGCCGCACATCCGCCCCAGTACTGGGATCGGAGGCCGTCGGACCCCTTCCGCCGACCTACTCTCGGAGCTGTGAACGAACTCCTGGACCCGCTCCTGCTGTCGAGATGGCAGTTCGGTCTGACGACGATCTACCACTTCCTGTTCGTGCCGCTCACGATCGGCATGGCGCTCACCGTCGCGATCTTCCAGACCTGCTGGGTGCGCACCGGGAAGGTGCACTACCTGCAGCTGACGAAGTTCTTCGGGAAGCTCTTCCTGATCAACTTCGCGATGGGCGTCGTGACCGGGATCGTCCAGGAGTTCCAGTTCGGGATGAACTGGAGCGACTACTCCCGCTTCGTCGGCGACGTCTTCGGGGCCCCGCTGGCGTTCGAGGGCCTGCTCGCCTTCTTCCTCGAGGCGACCTTCATCGGCCTCTGGATCTTCGGCTGGGACAAGCTGCCCGAGAAGCTGCACCTGGCCACCATCTGGCTGACCACGCTCGGCACCACGCTCTCGGCCTACTTCATCATCGCCGCGAACGCGTTCATGCAGAACCCGGTCGGCTTCCGCATCAACGAGACCAAGGGCCGCGCGGAGCTCACCGACATCTGGGCGCTCCTCACCAACAAGGTCGCTCTCGCCGCGTTCCCGCACACGATCTTCGCCTGCTTCATGGTCTCGGCCGCCGTCATCATCAGCGTCGCGGCCTACCACCTCTCGCGGAACCAGCACCTCGAGACCATGCGCCCCGCGCTGAGGTTCGGCGCCTGGATGATGCTCGTCAGCGGCGGCCTGACCCTGTTCACCGGCGACTCGCTCGGCCTCGCGATGGTCGACACGCAGCCGATGAAGATGGCGGCCGCGGAGGCGCTCTACAGGACCTCCACGGGCGTCGACGCCTCCTTCTCCGTCTTCACCTGGGGCACGCCGGACGGCTCGAGCGAGCTGTTCTCGATCCGCATCCCCTACCTGCTCTCCTTCCTCTCGACGCACACCTTCACCGGCACGGTCGAAGGCATCAACGACCTCCAGGCGCAGTACACCCAGGTCTACGGACCCGGCGACTACACGCCGATCATCTGGGTCACCTACTGGTCGTTCCGCTGGATGATGGCCCTCGGCGTCCTGGCCATCGGCATCGCCGCGGCCGGCCTCTGGTTCACGCGGAAGGGCCGCGAGCCGAAGCAGTGGATGTGGAAGGTCGCGATCTGGGCCGCCCCGCTGCCGCTGATGGCGATGATCGTGGGCTGGGTCTTCACCGAGATGGGCCGCCAGCCGTGGCTCGTGTTCGGACTGCTGAAGACCGCCGACGGAGTCTCGCCCGGAGTGAGCGGCCTCGAGGTCCTGATCTCGCTGCTCGCCTTCACCGCGATCTACGGCACGCTCGCCGTGGTCGAGTTCCGCCTGATCAAGCGGGCCGCGCAGGCCGGCCCCGACGACGCTCCCGAGGTCGACGAGGAGAGCGGTCGCCCGCAGCTCGTCGGCACCGTCTACTAGGAGGCACCCCTCATGGATCTCGCCGTTCTCTGGTTCTGGATCGTCGCGTTCTTCTTCATCGGCTACTTCGTCCTCGACGGGTTCGACTTCGGCGTCGGCATGTCGCTCCCGTTCCTCGGGCGCGACGACACCGACCGCCGCGTGCTGATCAACACGATCGGCCCGGTGTGGGACCTCAACGAGACGTGGGTGATCGTCGCCGGCGCCGCCCTGTTCGCCGCGTTCCCGGAGTGGTACGCCACGCTCTTCAGCGGGTTCTACCTGCCGCTTCTGCTCATCCTGCTCGCGCTGATCGCCCGCGGCGTCTCGTTCGAGTACCGTCACCAGCGTCCGGAGGCACAGTGGAAGCGGCGCTTCGACACGATGATCGTCGTCGGCTCCGCGGTGCCCGCCTTCCTCTGGGGCGTGGCCTTCGCGAACATCGTGCAGGGCGTCCCGATGGACGCCGACCACAACTTCACCGGCACCGTCCTGGACCTGCTGAACCCCTACGCGCTCCTGGGCGGAGCGACGACCCTCCTGCTCTTCTTCACGCACGGAGTCGTCTTCGTCGCCCTGAAGACGGAGGGGGAGATCCGCGAGCGTGCGCGCCGCCTGGCGACCCGCGCGGGGCTGCTCACCGTGGTCGTCGCCGCGGTCTTCCTGGCCTGGACCAACCTCGGCCAGGGGAGCACCGCCTCCTGGGCGCTCTCGGCGGGCGCGGCCGCGACCCTCGTCGGCGGCTGGCTCGCCATCACGCGGGGCCGGGAGGGACGCGCCTTCGCGCTGCTGGCCGGCACCATCGCGCTCGCCGTGCTCGCCCTCTTCGCGACGCTGTTCCCCGCGGTGATGCCGGCCTCGAACGTCCCCGCCTACGGGCTGACGATCGAGAACGCCTCCAGCACGCCCTATACGCTGACGGTCATGAGTTGGACCGCCCTGGTGTTCGTGCCGCTCATCGTCGGCTACCAGGCCTGGACCTACTGGATCTTCCGCAAGCGCATCAGCCGCGCGCACATCCCGGTCGACGCCCACTGACGTGAAGCCCCTCGATCCGCGCCTGCTCCGCTACGCCCGGGCGGCCCGCGTGTTCCTCCTGCTCGGCGGGGTGCTCGCGCTGGCGAGGACCCTGGCGATCGTCGCCTTCGCGTGGCTCGTGGCGCAGCTGGTGGCCGGTGCGGTCGACGGGAGGAGCGCCGACGATCTCGCGCCGCTGCTGGCCGCCCTGCTCGCGGTCGTCGCGGCGCGGGCGGCTCTCGCCTGGGCGACCGAGGTGAACGCGGTGCGCGGAGGAGCAGGAGCGAAGGCGCAGCTGCGGCAGGCGGTCCTCGCCGCACTGGTCGAGCTCGGCCCGGCGGGCCGCTCCGAAGGGGGCTCGGGCGGGGTCGTCGCGCTGCTGGGCGGCGGACTGGACTCCCTCGACGGCTACTTCGCCCGCTACCTCCCGCAGCTGATCGCCACCGCGGTGGCGACGCCGCTCCTGACGCTCGTGGTCTTCCTCGCCGATCCGCTCAGCGCGGTGTTCCTGGTGGTGACCCTGCCGCTCATCCCGGTGTTCATGGTGCTGATCGGCTGGGCGACCCAGGCCGTGCAGGCGCGGCAGTGGGAGCGGCTGCAGGCGCTCGCGTCCGGCTTCGTCGACACCGTCGGCGGCCTCGCAACACTCAAGATCTTCGGGCGGGCCGAGCGGCAGGCGACGCGGATCCGCGCGCTGACCGAGGACTACCGCGTGCACACGATGAAGGTGCTACGGGTGACCTTCGTCAGCGGCTTCGTGCTGGAGCTCGCCGGCTCGCTCTCGGTCGCGCTGGTCGCCGTCTCGATCGGGCTGCGGCTCGTCGACGGCTCGCTGGGGCTGGCCGTCGGGCTGTTCGTCCTGGTGCTGGCGCCGGACGTGTTCCTGCCGGTGCGCCAGGTCGGTGCCGAGTTCCATGCGGCGGCGGACGGGGTGCAGGCGGCGGACCGCGCCTTCGCCGTCCTCGAGCGCGCGGCGGCCCTGCCCGCTCGCGGGAAGGCCCCGGCGGCGACGGGGGCGCTCGAGCTGCGGGGTCTCGCGGTCGACGACGGACGCGGGCGGACGCTCGCTCCTGTCGACGCGGTGCTCCCCGTCGGGTCGATCACCGTGGTGACCGGGCCCAGCGGGTCCGGGAAGTCGACGCTGATCGCCGCGCTCGCGGGCTTCGTGCCCTTCTCGGGCACGCTGCTGCTCGGCGGGTCGCCGGTCGCGGATCTGCGGTCGACGCTCGCCTGGGCGGGCCAGCGGCCCGACCTTCTCCCGGGGAGCGTCGCCTCCGCCGTCGGGCTCGGAGCACTCTCGCCGGACCCCGAGCGCGTGCGGCGGGCCCTGGCGATCGCCGCCGTCGACGTGGACCCCGAGCGCCGGCTCGACGCCGAGGGGACGGGCCTCTCGGGCGGGCAGAGCGCCCGCGTCGCCGTCGCCCGCGCCGTGCACCGCCTGCTCGAGCGCGGGTGCGCGGTGCTGGCCCTGGACGAGCCGACCGCCGCCCTCGACGACGAGTCCGAGCGGGCGCTGCTCGCCGGACTCAGGTCGCTGGCGGAGAGCGGGACGATCGTCGTCGTCGCCAGCCACCGGCCCGCGACCGTCGCGGCGGCCGACGCCGTGATCGCCTTGGCGCCGGCGGAGGCGGTCGCGAGGTGAACCGCTCCGACGTCCTCCGCGCCGCGATGCCCGGGCCGCGCCGCTTCCTGCCGGGTCTGTCCTTCGGGCTGCTCTCCTCCTCCGCCGTCGTGGCGCTGCTGGCCTGCTCCGCCTGGCTGATCGTCCGCGCGGCCGAGCAGCCGCCGATCCTGTTCCTCTCCATGGCCGTCGTGGGCGTGCGGGCCTTCGCGCTGGCGCGGGCCTTCTTCCGCTACCTCGAGCGGCTGACCGGCCACGACGCCGCCTTCCGCGCGCTCGCGGAGCTCCGGGCGGGCGTCTACGAGCGCCTGGTGCCGGTCGCGCCGGACGGGCTGGGCCGCGTTCGCCGTGGCGACCTGGTCTCCCGGGTGGTGGCGGACGTCGACGCCCAGCAGGACGTGCCGCTGCGCGTCGTGCAGCCGCTGGTCGTCGCGGCGCTGGTCGCTGCGGTCTCGGTGGTCGGCGTCTGGCTGCTGCTGCCGGCGATGGGCGCCGTGCTGCTGGCGCTGCTGGTCCTCGCCTTCGCCGGTGGGGCCCTGGGCGCCGGCCGGCTCTCCGCGCAGGCGGATCGCGAGCTGGCGCCGCTGCGCGGGGAGCTCGCCGAGCGCCTCAACCTGCTGGTCACCCGCCTCGACGTGCTCATCGCCTTCGATGCGGCGGGTGACGCTCTGGCGGACGTGGCACGCGCGGAGGAGTCGCTCGCCCGGGCGGCGCGTCGGCGGGCGGCCTCCGCCGGACTGGCCGCGGCCGTCCTCGCCCTCTGCTCGGGCGGTGCGGTCTGGGCGGGCCTCGCGCTCGGGATCCCGGCGATCGGCGACCTCGGCGGTCCGGCGCTGGGAGTCGTCGCGCTCGTGCCGCTCGCGGTCTTCGAGGTCGCCGCCGCCGCGCCGCTCGCCGTGCAGGCGGCGCGCACCGCGCTCTCGAGCGCTCAGCGCCTGGCCGATCTGGACGCCGAGGCGGCGTCGCCGGCGCTCGCGACCGACGCGGACGTGGACCCGGATGCCCCGGCTCCCCGGGGCGCCGGCATCGTCCTGCGCGACCTGTCGGTGAGCTGGCCCGGCGCGCACACGCCCGCGCTGCGGGGCGTCTCGCTCGACCTGCCGGAGGGTGCGCGCGTCCTCGTCACCGGCGGCAGCGGGTCCGGGAAGACCACGCTCGCGCACGCTCTGGTGCGCTTCCTCGACCACTCCGGCAGCTACCTCCTGGGCGGAGTCGAGGCGCGCACGCTGCCGCAGGCGGAGGTGCGGAAGCGGGTCGGGCTCGTGGAGCAGCAGCCGTACCTCTTCGACGACACGATCCGGCAGAACCTCCTCTTCGCGCGGCCCGAGGCCGATGGCGCCGTGCTCGAGGCGGTGCTGGAGCGGGTCGGGCTAGGCAGCTGGCTTGCTGCACGCGGCGGGCTCGACGCGCGGGTGGGGGAGCGGGGCTCGCTCGTCTCGGGCGGCCAGGCTCAGCGGATCGCCCTCGCACGCGCACTCCTGGCCGATTTCCGCGTCCTGGTGCTGGACGAGCCGACGGCGTCGGTGGACGCTCCCATGGCCGACGCTCTGCTCGGGGATCTGCTCCGCGCCGCCGAGGGGCGGACGGTGGTCCTGATCGCGCACCGGGTCGATCCCGGGCTGGAGTTCGACACGCGGATCCGGGTGGCGGACAGCACGGCGGCTCAGGAGCACCGGGCCGCCTGAGCAGGCGTCCGGCTCCGCGGGGCGGTCGGTCCGAGCGGCCGTTCAGCCGTGCTCCGTCGGGACCGAGGCCCGCGCCAGGGAGGCCGCGCGCGCCAGGCGCCCGCCCTCCGCCTCCCAGCGGTCGAGGACCGCGTCCGCCCGGGTCCGCGCCGCACCGCGTAGCCCGGCCAGGAGCGGAGCGACGACGTCGCGGGCCAGCGGGTCGCTCAGCTCGTCCACGCGGGAGTCGCGGACGAAGCCCTCGAGCCGGGTGAGGTCGGAGCCGCGCAGCCACTCGGCTCGGGACTGCAGCAGCACGACGGCCGCCAGCCGCGGCTCGAACACCGCCGGCTCCCACAGCTCGGAGGAGAGGGCTGTCACGTCGTCGTGCTCGAGCGAGCGGAACTTCCTCAGCGCGTCGCGGACGGTGCCGCGGACCGCCCCGACCGAGGCGCCTGTCGAGTCGAGCGCTGCTCCCAGGCGCTCGCGCACGTCCTGCGCGCGCCAGACGTCGCCCTCGTACTCCAGGGCCGAGCGGATGAAGTCGCCGGGGTCGCTCACCCCTCCATCATGCGTCGCGCGTCAGCCCCGGCTGGCCCAGACGGCCCGTCCGATGCCGTCGTACTCGACGAGGCGGCCGTCGTCCTGCAGCACGAGGCGGTAGGGCGCGACGACGCCGCTCTGGCCGATGCCGAAGGAGATCCTCGGGAACCGCAGCCAGAGGATCCGGGAGTCGGCCACGTCGAGCCGGCCCTCGGAGCTCATCGAGAAGGCGGCGCCGGAGGCGGAGGAGGTGTTCGTCGCCCAGTCCGCGCCGCTCGGCCCGTAGACGACGAAGTTGCCGTCGCGCTGCATCTCGGCCCGCCACTGCCCGCTCGCCGAGGTCAGCCGTGTGCCCGCGACGACGAGGCCGCTCGGGGAGAGCGAGTCGCGCACGACGAGCGCGGCACTGCTCCAGAGCACGCCGGAGTCGTCCGCGATCCGGAGATCGCCCTCGCGGAGGACCATCGTGGCGCCCGGCTCGCCGGACGTGTCCGAGGCCCACAGGGGCGCGCCGTCCGCGGTGTAGACCACGGCGTTCCCGTCGTCCTGCATCCGGAGGACGTTGCCCCGGCCGCGGGTGCCGCTCGCCCAGAGAGCCCCGCCCTGCCCGTAGACCACGAGGTTGCCGTCCGCCTGCATCACCGCCGTGGTGCCTCCCTGGGTGGCGAGCCGGTTCCCCGCGTAGAGGGTGCTGCCGCGGCGGAGGGTGTCGGTGCGCGGCTCGTCGATCCGGCCGCCGATGCTGCTGGCCCACGCGGCCGAGCCGCTGCGGCGGTAGATCACGAGATTGCCGTCGTCCTGCATCCGCAGCTCGCCGCCCGGGTCGGCCACCGTGCCGCTCGCCCAGACCGGGCGCCCGTCCGCGGCGTACACGACGAGGTTGCCGTCGTCCTGCATCCGCAGGCTGTCGCCGCGCCCCTGCGTGCCCGAGGCCCAGGTGGGACGGCCGCCGGCGGCGTAGACCACGGCATTGCCGTCGGTCTGCATCACGAGGGAGGAGGCGCCGTCGGGGGACACCAGGCGCTCGCCGCGCGCGAGCTGCTCGCCGGCACGGAGGACCGCGGCGGAGGCGACGGCGGAGGACGCCGCGGGCGGGGCCTCGACCGCGGCGGCGGGCAGCGAGCCCAGCAGGAGCGCGCTCGTGGCGGCGAGCGCCGCGACGGAGGCGGTCAGGGAGCGGCCGGAGGGGAGGTGCGTCATCGCAGGGGTCCTGTCGGGGAGGGCGATCTCCGGATCGCGGACGACTCCGGCGTGCTCTGGAG